>NZ_JAMYQV010000014.1:10000-158859 GCF_040321065.1 Mesorhizobium sp. M0563 | reverse complement strand
CCGCTAAACACGGGGGCTGCGCGGCGGACACGCCGACGTCACAGCTACTGCCACGCCATTTTTGCAGAACTTGACGCACACAACTTTCCGGCCCCTTCCAGGCATTCACAATGCCGGTCGATCGCCGATCTGACCGCCAGAGGCTGTTGACGTCGAAAACACATAAGCCGCTAGATGTTCCCCTTTTGTGCTTCCAAAGTCGCATAAACAGAACCGGCAGTTTGCCAATCCTTGCTGCGACTGCGTGCCTCAAGCTCTGATCGGCGCATTGCCCGTCCGTTGTGCGGCAGCAGGAGTAGCTGAAGCTGGGGGGCAGCGCCGCGGACTCAACGAGCGCTACTGTTATGACGGCAGGAACGAAGAAGCAGTCCTCATGGACCGATGCATGCTATGCATTGCTTCGATCACGCCCAGCACGTGCGGACATAGGCGAACTCCGGCGAAGAGTTTGACAGCGGAGATCAGCGCAAGATGTCCGACAGGCTCTCGGGCTTCTTCTCGCCAAGCGACAGATCAAGGCCCGACAGAAGGTCGATGAGATGACTTTGCATCAGGTCGGACGCGTTTTTTGCGTCGTGCTTTTCGATGGAATCAACGAGGGCGTGATGGGCGTGGCTTTCGCAGGTGGTGTCGCGGCGACGCCAGTAGAGCGCGATGATCAGCGACGACCGCGACAACAGGTCCTTGACGAAGCCGGTCAGGATCGAATGGCCGGCGATTTCAGCGATGCCGACATGGAATTTTGCCGACAGCATTATGGCGTCGCTGTCGCGGCCGGCATGCAGGGCCTCGTGCTCTTTTTCGAGATGAAGCCGCAGTTGCGCGATCTCGGCCGGCTTTGCCACTTCGGCGGCAAGCGCCGCGACCTTGGGCTCGATCAGCGCTCGCGCTTCGAACACCTCGCGCGCTTCCTGCTTGGTCGGCTGGGCGACGAACGCGCCGCGGTTCGGCTCGAGCCGAGCCAAGCGGTCATGCGACAGCGCCTGCAGCGCCGCGCGTATCACCGCGCGGCTTACCGAATAGATCGAGGCGAGCTCGTCCTCGGGCAGCTTTGTGCCCGGTGCGAGGCGGTGGCTGACGATGGCGTCGCGCAGGCCGGCATAGACCGGAAACCAGCGCATCGTCGGCTTGTCGCCATCCCGTGTCTTTGGTCCAAGCAGGTCCATCGTCTCATTGTCCCGGCGGCCGGATCGCATAGCGGCGCGAACACCGCGTTTCCGGCCGGACATCGAACATCCTGTGTGGGAATGTCAACAATTTTGCACGCATCAGGATACACGGCCGGAGGGCGAAAAGGACGCAAAGATTCCGGCGAAGGACTTTTCGAGTGGAACCTGGTAGCCGCCGCGCTTCGAGGTCGACAGGCCAAGGCTGACGAGGCTCTCGCAGAGTTGTACCGCGCAGGCGACGCCGTCGAGCACAGGAAGGCCATGTTCGCGGCTGAACGCGGCGGCGAGGTCGGCCATGCCGGCGCATCCCAGCACAATCGCTTCGGCCCGGTCGTCGCGGATGGCGCGCTCGATCTCCTCCGAAATTCGATGGCGGGCGTTGGAGCCGGGCACTTCGAGCTCCAGAACGGGAACGTCGCTTGCCCGCACCCTAGCGCAGCGGCTGGCGAGGCCGTAGCGCACCAGATTGTGCTCGATCGCCGGCACCGAACGCGACAGCGTCGTCACCACGCTGAACTTGCCGGCAATTAGGCTCGCCATGTGAAACGCCGCTTCGCCGATGCCGACCACCGGCATCTCGCCGACGCAGCGTACTGCGTCGAGGCCGGTGTCGTCGAAGCAGGCGATGACGCAGGCGCTCGCCGCCGGATATCTCTGGATCTCGCCGATCATTCCCGGGATGGCGAAGACCTCGTCGAAATAGCCTTCGACGCTCGGCGGCCCGTCCTTCGGATTGACGGCGATGATCCTGGTGCCGGCCGAAGCCGCGCCGCGCGCCGCCTCGCTGATCTTTTCGGTCATGGACGCAGTGGTGTTGGGATTGACGACGAGTATGTCCATTTGCGCTTTCATATTTCGCCGCCGAGATAGAGTTTCTTGACCCGGTCGTCGCCAAGCAGCTCAGCCGAATGTCCGGCCAGCGCGATCTTTCCGGTCGTCAGTGCGTAGGCGCGCTGCGAGATGCGCAGCGCCATGCGCGAATTCTGCTCGACCAAGAGAACGCTGACCTTTTCGTCGCGATTGATCGCCACGATGGAGCGGGCGATGTCCTGGACGAGCTTCGGCGCGACGCCGAGCGAGGGTTCATCGAGCAGCAGAAGCTTCGGTTTGGCCATTAGCGCCCGCCCGATCACCAGCATCTGCTGTTCGCCGCCGCTCATCGTGCCCGCCGTCTGGGAATAGCGTTCCTTCAGGCGCGGAAAGCGCGCGAGCACCATGTCCAGCGTCCTGGCGATTTCGGCCTTGTCGGTGCGGGTGAAGGCGCCCATCATCAGATTGTCGCGCACCGTCATGTAGGAAAAGACGCGCCGACCCTCCGGCACCATGGCGATGCCCATCCTGACCAGCTCGTCCGGGCGCGTTCCGTCGATGCGGTGGCCCCGGAAATGAATCTCGCCGCTGCGGACTTTCTTCAGGCCGGTGATGGCGCGCAGGATCGAGGATTTGCCCGCGCCGTTCGCGCCGATCAGCGCGACGGTCTCGCCCTCGTTGACGTTGAGCGACACGCCCTTCAGTGCATAGACATGGTCGTAGTAGAGTTCGATGTCGGAGACTTTCAGCAGTTCGCTCATGGCTAAAATCCGATCGTCTCATCTTCGACGCCGAGATAGGCCTCGATGACCTTTTCGTTCTCCTGGATTTCCTTCGGCGTTCCCTCGGCGATTTTCACACCGAAGTTCAGGACGACGATGCGGTCGGAAATGTTCATGACGGCGGGCATATCGTGCTCGACCAGCAGGACAGTCACGCCGCGCTTCCGCACGCCGCGCACCATCTCCACCGCGCGCACGGTTTCGTCATGGTTCATGCCGGCGAAGGGCTCGTCGAGCAGAAGCACGGTCGGGTTGGTAGCGAGCCCGATGGCAATCCCGAGCGCGCGCAGATGGCCGTGCGGCAGCGTGCTGGCGATCTCATGCCGTTGCGTGCCGAGATCGAGGAAGTCGATGATCTCGTCGGCCGAGCGGCCGAATTCATCCTCGTCGCGCCGTGCGGTGTTCGTGCCGAGATAGAAGCCGGCAAGGCTGGCATTGGAACGCAGGTGATGCGCGATGATGACATTGTCGCGCACCGTCATGCCCTTGAAGATCGTCGTCTCCTGGAACGTGCGCACCACGCCCTTCCGGGCGACGATATGCGGCGCCAGGCCTGAAATCCGCTCTCCCCGGAATAGCACTTCGCCCGAGGTCGGATTGAGGAAAGAGGAAATCAACTTGAACAGCGTCGACTTGCCGGCGCCGTTGGGGCCGATGACGGAGAGGATTTCGCGTTCGCGGACCGCGAAGGAAACATTGTTGACCGCGACCAGCCCGCCGAAGCGTTTGGTCACTGCCTTGATCTGGAGAAGCTCAGTCATGGTCCTAGCCCTGCTTCTTGCCGAACAGCCTGAGGCTGAGCAGGCCGTTGGGAAGGAACAGCATCAGCGCGATCAGCACCGAAGAGAAGATCAGCAACTGGAACTCGCCGGTCTCGAACAGGAAATCCCAGCCGAAATAGAGCACGAAGGTGCCGATCATCGGCCCGAAGACGTGGCCGAGCCCGCCGAGGAAGCAGTTCAGCATGAAGTTCACCGAGTCGGTGACGGTGAAGCTCGACGGATAGATCGACTGCGAGATGGCGACGAACATCGCACCGCCGAGACCGCCGAGGAATGAGGAGATGGCGTAGGCGATAACGCGCAGATAGGCGATGTTGACGCCGATCGAGGAGGCCAGTTCCTCGTTCTGCTGCAACGACTGGCAGAGTTTGCCAATGCGCGAATGGACTAGGCGGTAGAGCGCCGCAAAGCACAGCACCATCAGCACAACCGACACCAGATAGAAGGCGGGACGCGGATTGGGGAGCGCCGCGAAATCTGGAAGGATGGTCAGCCCGAAGATCGAGATGCCGCCGGGGAGCGGAATGCTGACCATGCCCTTGGCTCCGTTGGTGATCGGCAGCGCCAGCGCGAGCAGCCGCGCCACTTCGGTCAAAACCAGCGTGACCATGGCGAAATAAACGCCGCGAAGTCTGAGGATGGGCAGTCCGATCAGCACGCTTGCAGCGGCGCAGAATAGCCCAGCCAGCGGCAGTGTCAGCCAGAACGACACACCGTACTGGACGACAAGAATGGCCGAAACATAGCCGCCCATAAGCGCGAAGGCGCCCTGGCCGATATTTATGCGGCCGATGTAGAAAGTCACCCACACCCCGGCGCTGGCGATGCTGAGCAGCGCGACCGAGGTCAGCGTGTAGTAGAGGTCGAGCCGACCGGTCGCCTCAATCAGCCAGGGCACGCCGACGAGTACGACCAGCAGGAAGACAGCGACGACGAGGATGTTGCGTGTACGCTTCATGTCCATCATCCCCACGGCTTGCCCATGAGCCCGTTCGGGCGGATGCTCAGGAACACCATCAGCGCGGCGAAGATGACGAGATAAGTGACGTCGCCATATTGGCGTAGCACCGTCAGGCCGACCGATTCCATCATGGCGAGGATGAAGCCGCCGGCGATCGCTCCGCTGACCACGCCGGCCCCGCCGATCATCACCATCAAGAACGCCTTGATCGAGATCGGCCCGCCGATGCCCGAATTGACGCCGGTGATGGCGACCAGCAGCCCCCCGACTATGCCGGCAAGCATGGCGCCGAGCGCAAAGCCGATCATCGAATAGCGGTCGACCTCGACGCCCATCAGCTGCGCCGCGACCCGGTCCTGCGCCAGCGCCCGCATGGCACGTCCCGGCTTGCTGTACTGCATGAAAAGCACGAAGGAGGCGATGAACAGTATGGCGAGTGCGCCGACCAGCAGCCGGTCGTAAGGCATTATGAGGCTGTCGGAGACGAAGACGCCTTTGACGATCTTCGGCACGCCGCGCTGCTTTTCGCCGAACAGGAGGAGGATCACGGCGTCGAGGAAGAATGCGACCGCCGCCGCGAGAAGCATCGTACTTTCCTCCCGCACGCTTCGCTTAATCACCGTCCTGAAAAGGAATTTCTCGACAAGCGCTCCAATGACCAGCAGCGTGACCCCGGACGCGACGAGCGCGACGACGAAAGGCATGCCGAGCTGGCCATAGACGGTGTAGGTGACGAAGCCGCCGAGAACGTACATCTGCCCATGGGCAAAGTTAAGCACGTTCATTAGCGCGAAGATCAGGGTCAGACCGAGCGCGATCAAGGCGTATTGCGCGCCAAGATAAAGCCCGTTGGCGATGACTTGTTCCATCAGGATGGTTCCGGCCGTTCAGAGGCTGAAGACGAATGCTCGAGTCTCTGCGGCAATCCGCTTCAGTGCAGTTGCGTCAATCGACTTGAGCGACGAAGAGCGTCTCGAACTTGCCGTCGCGGTATTCCGTGACCACCATCGGGACCGAAAGCTGGCGCTTCTGGCCAAACGACGTCATTCCGACATAGGTCAGCTTGGCATCGTCCTTCAGATAGGGATTGGGCGCCGAGAAAGTGTCGATCGTCTTCTTGAACTCCTCGACATTGTCGATCGCGGCCGGGTTCGCCTTCAGCGTCTCGATGATGTATTCGAGCGCGTAGACCTTGGTGTTGGACTCGTCATTGTATTCGCCGAACATTTTCGTATAGCGTTCGACGAACTCCTTCATCGTGTCGGACGCGATTTCGGGCGTCGATGCGCCGCCGACCGAGATGAAGCCGTTGGCCAACTCGCCCGCGCCCTCTTCCAACACCTTGGCATCCTGCGCCGTTTCGGTGGAGATCAGGCCTTCGTAGCCGAGCTCGCGCGCGGCGCGGATCAGCAGCGGCGCATTGCCCGGCGCGACGCCCGAAAGCACCAGCAGGTCCGGTTTTTGCAAAACGATCGGCGTCAGTACCGGCGTGAAATCGCGGGTATCGTTTTGGTAGACATCCGTGGCAGCCACAACCTCGAGCCCGAGCGCCTTTGCCGCGGCAACACCGCCATCCCGCTGGCTCAGCGGATCGGATTCGTTGGCGGCGACAAAGGCAACTTTTTTCACGCCCCTGTTTTCCATGAGATATTTGTAGATCGCCGGAGCCGACTGGTAGTTGGCGATCATGCCGAGCACGGCGTTGGATGCCGGCGGGGTGTAGAGTTCCTTCGGGAATGCGTAGGGAAAATAGATGATGCCCTTGGATTCTGCCACGGGACGCACCGCCGCCGCGCCGTCGTCGACATTCGGACCGACGACATAGTGGATGCCCTCCTGGGCCATCTTCTCCATGCCGGCGATCGCCCGCTTCGGGTCCTTCTGGTCGTCGAAGGTGACGATTTTGACGTCATAGGTCTCGTCACCAATCTTCACACCGCCGGTTTCGTTGATCCAGGCGGCGCGCGTCTGCATCGAGCGGACGTTGGATGTGCCCCACGCAGCGGCCGCGCCACTCGTCACGCCGACAAAGCCGATCTTGAGTTCCTTGTTGGCGGCGTGCACCGCTATTGTGCCGCCGGCCATGATTGCCAGCGCGGAGACGGCGCCGCGCGCCGCGGATGTGATTATTGAACGTCTGTTGATCATTGTTCTTTCCCCTTTGGAGGCCGCGCATTGTTGCGACAGAACCCGACCGATACGCGGATTTTTGTGAGTGAAAGCTCAAATCAATCACCTGTCAACAAAACTTTCTCAGATTGTCGACAATCTGTGAGCGGCCGTAGACGAAGAACGTGGGACCGATCGCGGTTCGGTGCTTTGCTCGAGAGGTTCGTGGTGTCGGAATTCCTGAAGCTCGCATGGTGGTCAGAGCGACGGGTGTCTTTCTCACACTACCGGACCAAGGATCAGGACGAGGTCGGCGTCGTGATCGAGGATCGACGCGGTCGGGTCGTCGGTATCGAGGTGAAGGCCTCCGCAAACGGTTCCGCAGGACTTTCGGGGATTGCGCCAGTTGCAGGAAGGAGTCCGCGATCGTTTTGTGCGCGGGCTGGTGCTGCACGACCATCACCGTGTGACGCCGTTCGGCGAAATAATTGCAAGCTGCACCGCTGTCGGTTCTGTGTTCGATGTAAAGTTGCATAAAATGCGGTCTAGAACTTGGGTCGCGAGGTGGTCTAAATAATCCCAGATCGATACGAGCCGAGCCTTCATTGGTCGCGGTGATTTCTGGCAACTTCGCCACCCCCCCGTAAGCCATCTTGCATCGAACCAGCGGTCCGCCGGCCCGTCATAGGGCAGCCGCGTGACATCCCAGTGGCTGACGAAGCGCGCGTAGGCGTCCCAGACCGGTGGACCGCCGCCGATGAAGACGACACGGCCGGCAAAGCGCTTGAGCGTGTCCTCGGGATCCATACTGGAGCGAACGACGACAAGTTCCCGATCCGCGCGAGCAAAATCCGGAACGCTCGCGATCGTCTTGGGACCGGCGAGCAAGACGTGTCCTCTCGTGACGTCGAAAAACCGTGCAACGTCGGCTACGAACTCCGGCGAGCCGAAGCGATATTGGCAAACTGAAACGTCAGAGCGGGCATCGCGCAGATGCCCGCCACCATGGGTACGGATGCACGCAAGGGACCGAAGAAGCGCCGGCGACCCCCCACCGCTCGAAGAACAGGAGAGGGGCCAATAGTGCGAAACCCGCTTTCCAAGCCGTTTGCCGATCCAGAAGGACAGCCAGTCCCCCAGTGCCGCCCCAATGGCGGCGGCAAGCCATCACGAAATTCCGGTTCTTCTCAGCAGCGCCACGCGGGCTAACGCTGATTATCGTATGGCCGGCCTGCAGCGCGAATCGCGCTGCTGGCTCGCCCAGGTTCGGCCATCGTCAATCGCCAGATCACGCACGATCAGCACGGGATGGAGCCGGTGAACGACAGCGCAGGGTTCGGCGTCGTTTTGGCCTTCGGCCTATTGGTGCTCAACTGGCTGGCGATCCGCTTATCGATGTTGTCGCCTGGCTGGCGAGCTTCTGATGCGTACGCCGTTCCACCCCGGTGCGAGGAACGGGAGAGCACCAAGGACGGCGATGAAATAGCAGGGCGGTACAACCCGCCCCAACCGAAGCCGCGTTCTCGACGACATGGTTACTGTGACAAGACGAACAGGGTATAAGGCTATCAGGCAGCAGACTGGTTGAGGAGCGCCCCCCCGTCATGAAGCCGATGAACGAAGAGCATCTCGCGGTTCTACGCAGGCACATGGTCGAGATGATTGCAATTCACACCGATCTTGCAAGCGAAGAACTTGGCAAGGCGGCGCTCGATGAGCGGGTATTGGCGGCGATGAGGCGGATACCGCGGCATCTCTTCGTGCCAGCATCAGTTGCGCCTTATGCCTACCAAGACATGCCGCTGCCGATCGGCTTTGATAAAACCGTCTCGCAGCCCTTCATCGTTGCTCTCATGACCGATCTCCTTGCGCCGCAACCGCACGAGGTAGTGCTCGAGATCGGCACCGGCCTAGGCTACCAAACCGCAATCCTCGCGGACCTTGCCGGGCAAGTTTGGAGCGTCGAAATCATCGAGGAATTCGCAAGCCATGCCGAGGCTCTCCTGCGGGGTCTCGGCTTCTCCAATGTCGGCATTCGTGTCGGAGACGGGTCTCGCGGCTGGCCTGAGCACGCCCCATTCGACAAGATCCTGGTCACCGTGGCGGCTGGGCGGGCGCCGCCGGCTTTGATTGAGCAGCTCAAGCCGGGGGGACGCCTGGTTCTGCCCGTGGGACCTGGAGAAGCGCAGTTGCTGACCGTCATCGACAAGGATGCGGCAGGGCAACTGAAGACTCGCAAACTCATCCCAGTTCGGTTCAGCCGTCTCGAAACGGTCTAATGAGGGGGGCCCAACGACCGGGCGGAGAACTCGCATCAGCCCGGCCTTCGGCGGTTTCGAAGCTAAACTGCCACTCGCTTGATCCCGCTGCCCGGCCAGCGATGGAGCCGGGCTACTCCAGCACAGACTCTGCCCGTCGATCACCTCGATCGGCACGGACTCCAGACCGACATCGTCGAACAGCCGCGCATTTGACCGCGTTCGCCAAATTAATGGCCGGATCTTTGCGAAGCCTCCGCATTTTCGTGGGGGGAAGCCCTCCCAGCATCATCGTGATTGGACTTCACGATCGGTCGGAGTCACGCTGGCCGCAGGTATAAGAAGGATATGGGTGGGCCAACTATCGTCCGAATAGGAGGCTAAAATGAAGCACCAGACGCTTGAGCAACTGCAGATCGTCGCCGAGATCGATCAGGACTACCTGCGCCAGGCCATGTCGCGCAGCGAACGTCTTGAACGCTGGGCGGAACTCCTTGAACGGAACCCTGACCGGCGACTCTCGACGCTACACCAGACCGAGTATCAGCCGGTTAGATCACGCGGGGCCATGCGCGGCGACGGCTCGCCGATCTCAGTCGCTTTCGAGGATCCTGTCCTCCGCGCCGCCGGGTTGGAAAACGACAACTACGGCGAAGCGAAGCGGTTCTTCGAACTGACCGACAGGCAATTGCATGAGATCATCTGCTATTGTCATTTCGGCGCGACGGTGAGCGCCGTAACGGCCGCCCGTCACATCCGTGCGGCGATTGCCGGGAGACAGCCAGGCATGTTCGCTCGGATGCGTGAGGCGTTCGTCGGATAAAGCCGGAGCCGTTTCGCAGCATCATTTTTAAAGCGGCTCGCATGGAAAGCCGCCGCCGTAGCGCAGGCAAGCGCTCCCCACGCGGGGAGGCTGCGTTTGCATGAGGGGGTGCGGCTTTCCGCAGGAGCACGCCGACGCCCCCTCCTGCATCTTTTCCATCCGAACCGGAAAGATCCCAATGCTGCCAGCACATCCGTGGTCAGCGCCGGGGTTCAAAGGCTCGAACAGAGCGACATGCGCGCCGGATAAGCGCTATACATTCGCTGTCGAAAATTCGATGCTTCATGGTGGGTCGAAGGTCGCGGACCTATGTCGATCGGGACCGGGAAAGCCAAATCGTGATCGCGAGCAGCTTGGCCTTGTGATCGAGGCCGTCCCGAGCCAGCGCCTCCCCGAACCCGAAATCGATCGAAAGCTGCGCGAGGTCGGGCGCGGTGCCGGCGAAGCGGTCAAAATAGCCCTGGGCGTCGCCCGCTACGAGCCGCTCCAGCATCTCGCGTCCGGCCCATCCGCGTCCCGCTCCGTCACCCGTCGCGGGCTTGATGGGCTGAAATGCCAGCTCGCGTTCGGCGAATACCGACCGGACGATGCCGACGGCATTGACGGTTGCAGGGAAGCCCAGGACCGCGACCGAGACGAAGAGCAGTTCGACGATCGCTTCGGGGGTGCCGCCGGCATTGAGAAAGCCGGCGATATGAAACTTCAATTGCGGCTGGGCGCTTCCGTCGGCCAGCAGCATCGAGACGGTGCAGAGCTGCCTTAGCGGGAGATCCAGCCCCGGGCGGGACAACACATCGCCATAGGGATATTCGACGGTGAAGCGCGACAAATCGGCGGAGGTCTCCGCCAGAGCATTGATCGGTCCATCGAAATTCTCCCCGCCGATCCGGCGGAGCATCTCCAGGCCGCGTGAAAATCGATCCTCATGAGTTTCCGAGGCCATGGCTTGCCCGCTCCGACTGATGGCGAAAGAACTTGCTGCGATGAAGGCAGCCTCAATAAAGCGTCGGCGAGAACTTACTCTTCCCGTTGCTGCGGTGGTGGGACCTGACACTCATGTTCTCTAACTCTGCCCGCCCCCGCTTTATTTCAGGTCAGACCTTGCATCGGCGATTGCGATAAATCAAATTCATTATTAGCATCGCCGTGATGAAGAAGATTCATATCGCTAACGTCGATCTCAATCTGCTGGTCGTCTTCGACGCCCTCGTTGCCGAAGGGCACGCCACGCGCGCGGCCGAGCGGATTGGGCTGACCCAGCCGGCGGTCAGCCATTCGCTCAATCGCCTTCGGGCTCTGTTCGGAGACCCGCTGTTTGTCCGATCCCCGCGCGGCATGACGCCGACGCCACTGGCGCAGGACATTGCGCCGAGTGTTCGGTCGATCCTCGAACAGGTTGAAGGCGTCCTGCTCGGCGGGCGCTCGTTCGATCCGACCGAAAGCACTCGGCAATTCGTGGTCGGTCTCTCCGATTATGCCGCTTTCGTGCTGCTACCGCGTCTGACTGCACGGCTCGGCCGCGAAGCACCAGGCGTTTCTCTGGTGGTCCGCAACACGAGCCGCAGCGTCGGTTTGCCGATGCTGGACGACGGCGCAGTCGAACTCATCGCCGGCAACTTCCCCCAGCCGCCGACCCATATGCGAGAAGAACTGCTATACGAAGAGGACTTCATCTGCGCTGGCCGCGGCGATCACACCGATCTGGCCGATAGTCTCGACCTCGACCGCTATCTCTCGCTGCGCCATCTTCAGGTTTCGATGAAGGGCAATCCGAGCGGCTATGTCGATGCTGTGCTCACCGAGAAAGGATTGAAGAGGAATGTCGTCGTGACGGTCGGCCACTTCTTGATGGCACCGATGCTGGTCGATGCCTCCGAGCTCGTGGCAACGGAACCCCGTCGTCTCTTCGCACCGTTGGCAGGGCGGCTACCGCTCCGACTTTTTCCGCCGCCATTGGATATTCCTTCATTTCGAGTGGTGCAGACTTGGCATGCGCGCCACGACGCCGACCCAGGGCATCAATGGCTGCGACGGGTGCTCAGTGAAGTCGGTCAAGGGGTTTGAGGGCGAAAGCCCCAATCCCCGCTGCCGCCCCAACTGCCAGGACACCGATCCGCCCTGCACGATGCCACTGACCTCGCGGCCGAGCTGGCGGTCGATGACTGGCCGCCACGGGACAAGCGTGAACTCGTGGGACTTCTCGACGATGGCGAACTTGCCACTGGATAGCTGCGCGGCCCCGGTGAAGGTGCCGGTCACGGTTTCGCCCTCGGCGGCAGCTCGGAACGGCAGTGCCTTTTTCGCCGCCAGTTCCCCACCGGCACGGTCAACCTCGCGTTCCTGAAGCGTGGCGATCAGGTTGCGCCGGTAAGCGCCCCTTCAAATTTGTAGGTTCGCTGAAAGATCTGTCGATCGATCCAAGCCGCGATTGCCGACGAGGAGCTGAGGACCCTGTGAGAGTATGGCGCTGCAGATCAGGTCCTCGGCAACAAATTTCGTTCTTGCAGTACCGCATTTTTCGAGGGCAGCCACAGCCGGCCTACTGAAAGCCACCCTTTGACCTTGCAGCCTCGGCACTGACGTTGGCTGCTTATGGGACGCGCGTCCCATCCATCAATGTCGGAAATGGGGGGCGGTAGCAGTCATCCAGCTCTTAATCGTCGAATGCGAACTTTTCCGTGATCCACACCTATGAGCTGCCAGTCCGCTCTCGGCTCCATGGCTGTCGTGCAAGGGACCGTATGTAGCGCTGGCACGACAACATTGATTACGGCTCAGGCCTCGTAAGACGTGCCATTTTACCAGGTGGCTAGGTCAGCCTCGTGCGATACGGACTGAGATACAAACTGTGATACAAATCGCTGTGGGCTCCTAGACTAGAAAAAACATCGTAAAATCAATGCCTGCCGAGGCGCGGCATTGCGTCTCGACAGACCCCACCTCAAATCGCCACCTGAAGCGACATCGGTGGCCGCCCGTCCCAACAATCTACTCAATTCCAGAATCATGGAAATCCACAACTCGGTTGGATTGAGCAGCTGAAGCCGAAGTTCATGCGAAATTCGCCGTACTAATTGCCGTACTAATTTACCAAAAAGTACGGCGGCTTGTTGGCTAAGCGCTTGAAAAACTTGGTGATCCCGACAGGAATCGAACCTGTGACCTACAGATTAGGAATCTGCCGCTCTATCCTACTGAGCTACGGGACCATCGCGCCCGACACATAACCGCTTCGGATCGTTTCGCCAAGAGGCAGCTAGGCTGCTCGCTTGGGTTCGACAGCGAACGGGCTCAGGCCCAGCCAAGTCTGCATTTTGCGGGCGATATCCTGATCGCCCGTCAGAATGACTTTCGGCCCGGCCTTCTCGACGGTGATCAGCCCCATCCAGATTTCGGTCATGGTGTGCAGGTCGGTCGAGACGTAGAGATCGACATCGAACCCCGGATCCTACCAGCAGAGGTCGACCTCGCCGTGCTTCTCGACGATCAGCCACCACGACCGTTTGGAGGCGGGGAGCTCCTGGTACAGAAATTGTATCACCGTGCGCCCGTCGGGCAGCGGCGACGCGTTTAGATTGCGCCGCATGTCCCACATCAGCAGCGACGGATCGAGGTTCTTCAGCGACAGCCGCGACTCGACCCATTTCTGCCCCCAAAAGCCCATCGCCTCGACGACGGACCGCAGATCCCTGCCTGCCTCGGTCATCCGGTATTCGAAGATGCCTTTCTCGCCGCGCACCTCCTTGCGCTCGACGATCCCGGCCAGCTCGAGCTCCTTGAGCCGTTGCGACAGAAGGGTCGGCGACATTTTGGGGACGCCGCGGCGCAGATCGTTGAAACGGGTCGAGCCCGCCACCAATTCGCGAAGCAGAACCATGGTCCAGCGGGTGCACAGCACCTCCGCGGCCATCGATAACGGGCAGAACTGCTTGTATCCGGCCTGGGTCATGATGTTGCCTTCCCCTCAAACTCAGCCGGGAGCATAGGCCTTTCCCAGCGGTGCGGCGAGTACAGAAACTGTACCGGCCCAAGTGTGGTGGATTTGAAGTTCCTGCTTTCTGGGTGGCATCAGCGTTAGGAACTTCAAATCCAAAACCACACTGGAAATCCAAGCACTTGCTGGTGTGGCTTTTGAATCCGAAATTCGCTCGCTGCGTTGCTCCAAAGTGAATGCGAATTTCGAATTCGCCGCACCAGTACAGATCGCGGACTGGCTGGCGCCGGCCTTGCCATGCGACCCCTCTGCCGCTGCACGGGATACCCCTGTGCACGACCAGGAGACATGACCCATGACCGCTTACGTTATCGCAGACATCAAGGTGAGGGACCCGAAGTGGATGCCGGCCTATGCCGCGTCGGTCCACGACCTCGTTCACAAGCACGGCGGCAGATATCTGTCGCGCAGCGGCAATGTGAAGACGCTCGAAGGCAAGCCGCTCGACACGACGCTGATTGCCTTGATGGCGTTCCCGACCGAGGCCGCGGCGCGCGCCTTCACCGACGATCCCGCCTACGCACCCTTTGTTTCGGCCCGTCAGGGCGGCAGCCACAGCCGTTTCCAGCTGATCGACAACTCCGATCTGGCCGGAACCATCCCGTATCTGCCGAAGGGATGATCTTCCCCTGCATTTGTCGCATCGGGACAGGGATCTCCCAGCAACAACAGCCACAGCGCCCACCTGCCGGACCTCCTTACTTCCGGCGGCCGCCCGGGCTGTGCTTTTCAAGAAGAATGGAATGACTATGACAATCAACTTTCGCAACAAATTCCTCGCTGCCGCGGCGCTGCTGTCGGCCTGCACTGCATTGGCGCAGGCGCATCAGGCAGCGCCCGCGTCCGGTCCCAATCCGCTGGCCGACAAGGTACGCGCCGCCAACAGCCGCTTCGAGAATGTGGCGGCGGCGACCGCCGAGGGCTATGCGCCGATCCCCTGCGCCAGCGGCATCACCGGCGGCGCCATGGGCATCCACTACGTCAATCCCGGCTACCTCAAGGACGACGCTGTCGATGTCGCCAAGCCCGAAGCGGTGATGTACGAGCCGATGGCCGACGGCACGCTAAAACTGATCGCGGTCGAATACATCACCTCGAAAGGCCCGGCCTCGCTCGATGGGCATCTGTTCAACTTCAACAGCGCGCCCAACCGCTATGGCCTCGGCCCGTTTTACGAGCTGCATGTCTGGGCCTGGAAGGGCAACCCGACCGGCGCGTTCGCCGACATGAACCCGAACGTGTCGTGCGAACCGACGACTGCTGCCAGCCAGTAAGCAGCCGGGCCAGGCGGCGCCAACGCCGCCTGGTTTTTAATCTCACAGAGGGGCCAAGCTCCGGGAGATCGCGATGCAACCTGGCATCGTTGGCGTGCCTGTGTGCCCATCGAGCTGTCTTTGCAAAAAGAGTCGCTTGACTGGCGATGTAAAATGCTCATTCTAGAATGATCATTTTACATTGGGTTGCTCCATGACCAGACCGCGACTATTTGACGAAGCCACTGTGCTGGGGGACGCGATGAACGCGTTTCGACGGGCCGGTTTCGCGGGAATTTCGATCAAGGATCTGAGCGATGCCACCGGCCTGACGTCTGGCTCGATCTACAATGCCTTTGGCGACAAGGAAGGTCTCTATCGGGCGGCCTTCGGCCACTATATCGATGCCGTCATCCGACACCGTATCGAGACCTACATCGGCGAAGCAAGCGATCTGGATGGTTTGGAACAGTTGTTCCTGTCGTTGTTGCTGCCCGCCCCGGAATCCGGCGACCTCGGCTGTTTGTTAACGAACGCTGCTGTCGAGTTCGGTGCGCAACCGTCGGTCGCCTCGGAAGGTCTCGCGGAAGGCTTCGCCGTGCTGGAAGCCGCCATCCGGCAGGTCGTGGAGCGCCAGATCGGTGGAGGGCAGGTCGATCTCCACGTCGTCAGGCTTCTGCTTCTCTACCAAGGCATTCTCGTGCTGATCCGCGCCGGCCGAGACGTCTCGGCCTGCCCGGCCGTCATTCGATCAGAATTCGAGCAGCTAAGGAAACTTCTGCCATGATCACCCTTTCCCGCAGGGCGGTGCTTCTCGGCACCGCCGGCAGTCTTCTTGCGCCTTGCCTGCCGGTCTTTGGCGCGTCGCCGGCCATGCCGCCGGTCCGATACGTTCGCTCCAACGGCATCGATATGGCTGTTTATGAAGCCGGCAAGGGACCGGCGGTTGTTTTGCTGCACGGCTTTCCCGAACTCGCCTTTTCCTGGCGTCACCAGATCGCGCCGCTCGCGGCCGCCGGCTACCACGTCATTGTTCCCGACCAGCGCGGATATGGTCTGACCGACCGGCCGTCCAAGGTCGAGGATTATGACATGGTCCACCTGACCGGCGATCTCGTCGGTCTCCTCGATGCTCTCGGCGTCGAAAAGGCCGTGTTCGCGGGCCATGACTGGGGCGGCCTGGTCGCATGGCAGATGCCGCTTTTGCATCAGAGCCGGGTCACTGGCGTCATCGGTGTCAACACGCCATTCATTCCCCATGAAATGCTGTGGCTGCATCCGAGCCTCACCAAGGGGCTGACCGCCCCGGACAAGCCGTTCGTTGCCAACCCGGCAAAAGACCCGATCGCGCAGATGCGCGAAGTCTACAATCCCGACATGTATGTGCTGATGTTCGAAGATGGTGATCTCGCGGACCGTTTGATGGCGCACGACGTGGCGCGGGTGTTCAGGAGCAATATGCGCAAGGGTATTATCACCGCCGCGCAATACGCCAAGCTGCCGCCGCAGGCCCGACACATGACATTCCTACAGGCGCTCTCGCAGCCGGAGCCGAAGACGCTGCCCGGCGAGCTGATCCCGACGCCAGACGAGCTTGCTTTCTATGCCGAGAGCTTCGGGCGCACCGGTTTCACGCCGGGCATCAACTGGTACCGCAACTTGTCCCGCAATTGGAGAGCCGGCTTGAATGTCGACCAGACGATAAAAGTGCCTTCGCTCATGATCGGCGCTGAGGACGACGTCGTGTTATCTCCAGCGATGATGGATGGAATGGACGCCCACATCGCCGATCTCGAAAAACATGTGGTCGCCGGCTGTGGACATTGGTCACAGCAGGAGAAGCCGGGCGAAGTCACCACGCTAATGGTCGATTGGTTGAAGCGGCGGGTTCCTGCGTAGCCGACATGGCGAGCGGTGCAAAGACGGTTAAGATAGCGGAACTTTCGGGATGCCGGCGCGCTTTAGTGTCCCGAAGGAGACACCTCATGAGCGCCACAAAAGAGTTCTTTGAAACCTGGCTGCAGGAGAATGTCGGCAATCTGCCGGCCGAGAGCGAGGTGAGCGTCGCCGTCCTGGCGCAGCAATTCGAGCAGGATGCCGATGCTGCCGGCTACGGCCACGAGGTTCGCGAAGACGAGCTCGGCAACATCCAGGAGGCGATCGAGGCAGCCCTGAAGAAGGCAAGGACAGGCGAAGAGCCGCACGCTGCCGACGACAATGAGCTGGCGCCGGTTATGGAGGCGCTGGAGGTCGAGGATCCGAAGAGCGGACCGTAGCGGTTGCGGCTCTTCCCTTCCACGCTACATGACCGGGCATAATGGATGCCAAACACCTCACGCTCGGCGTCGTGATCGGCGTGGCCATCGGCGTCGTGTTGGACAACATTGTTGCGGGCAGTGGTATAGGTATTGCTCTGGGCATTGCCTTCGGCCTTGCCCGGAAGTCGTCCGGCCGGAAGTGACCAGCAGAACATGTCCTGCCCGATTTTGCCGCCCAGAGGTGCGGCGGTCGCCCCACCGCCGATGCCGAACGGCTACGCCGCCAGCGCCGTCTCCGCCAGCTTCACCCAATAGCTCATGCCGTGCGGGATGACCTCGTCGTTGAAGTCGTAGGCCGGGTTGTGCAGGCCGGCGGTATCGCCATTGCCGATGAAGATGAAGGCGCCCGGCCGCGCTTCCAGCATGTAGGAGAAATCCTCGCCGCCCATCACCGGCTGGATGGCGCGGTGCACATGGCTGTCGCCGGCGACGTCGGCCGCGATGTCGCTGGCAAAGACCGTCTCTTCCGGATGGTTGAAGGTGACGGGGTAGTTGGCATTGTAATCAACCTCGATTGTCGCGCCGAAGGCAGCGCCCACGCCTTGGCAAAGCGCGCGGATGCGCTCTTCAGCCTTCTTGGCGACCTCCTTCTTCAGCGTGCGTACGGTGCCGGCGATCTCGGCGCTCTCGGGAATGATGTTATAGGCGTCGCCGGCATGGAATTTCGTCACCGAGACGACCACCGCCTCGACCGGATCGGTGCTGCGCGAGGCGATCGTCTGCAATGCGCCGACAAGCTGGCTGGTGATGACGATCGGATCGATGGTGCCGTGCGGCATCGCCGCGTGGCCGCCCCGGCCCTTGACGGTGATGGTGAACTCGGCGGTCGCCGCCATGATCGGGCCCGGCCTGATGGCGAACTGGCCGACCGGCAGGCCCGGCATGTTGTGCATGCCGAACACCTTGGAGATGCCGAAGCGCTCCATCATGCCGTCCTTGACCATCTCGTTGCCGCCGCCGCCGCCCTCTTCGGCCGGCTGGAAGATGACCGCGACGGAGCCGGCGAAATTGCGCGTTTCAGCGAGGTATTTGGCGGCACCCAACAGCATCGCGGTGTGGCCGTCATGGCCACAGGCGTGCATCTTGCCGGGGATGGTCGAGGCATAGGATTTGCCGCTGATCTCGTTGAGCGGCAGGGCGTCCATGTCGGCGCGCAGGCCGATCGTCGAGCCTTCGCCGTGGCGGCCGCGGATGATGCCGACGACGCCGGTCTTGCCCAAACCCGTCACGATGTCGTCGCAGCCGAAAGCCTTCAGCTTCTCGGTGACGAAGGCGGCGGTCTTGAAGACGTCGAAATTCAGCTCCGGCGTCTGATGCAAATGGCGGCGCCAGCCGGCCACCTCATCCTGCATTTCGGCGGCTCGGTTCAGGATCGGCATGATGGTTCCATTTCGCTGTTGGAGCAGGCGGTCTTGACCTGCTGCTGTGCAATTGTGCCTGCTGCCCTGCAACCATGCACGCTGCTTTGCATTGTGCTGCTGCTTCCACATTGTGATCGGCAGCACTTTGCCATGTTGACGTCACATAGAGTAAATAGCACCGCGACTGTGGTCCGGGAACAGAGAGCCGGACCATTATCCTGGCGATCGTGTAACGAAATCTTACGGAGCCAGGGGCGACTGCGGCAAGAGGCTATTTCGGTTTTCATGATGCGCTATAGGCATTTCCTCAAACTGTTGGTGGCGGGCGCGGTGGTGCTTGCGGCGCTGGCCGGGCCTGCCTTGGCCAATCCGACCATCCTGTTCGACCTGAACAGCGGCAAGATCCTGCAGCATCAGGAGGCGTTCAGGCGCTGGTACCCGGCATCGCTGACCAAGCTGATGACCGCCTATGTGGCGTTTCGTGCGATTGCCGCGGGCGAGGTCCAGCTCGATTCGCCAATCAAGGTGACGAAACATTCCGCCGGCGAGCCGCCGAGCAAGATGGGCTTCAAGCCGGGTTCGGTGATGCGGCTGGACAATGCGCTGAAGATGATGCTGGTCAAATCGGCCAACGATATCGCCATGGCGGTCGGCGAGAATATCGGCGGTTCGCAAGCGGCCTTTGCCGAACGCATGAATGCGGAGGCGCGGAGGCTCGGCATGAGCGGGTCCCATTTCGTCAATCCGAACGGGCTCTATTCGCCGGACCAGTATACGACAGCGCGCGATCTCGCTTTGCTGGTGATGGCGATCCGCAAGGAATTTCCGCAATATGCCCCCTGGTTCTCGATCGAAGGCCTTGCCGTCGGCAAGAAGGCGATCTCCAACTACAACCTCCTGATCGGCCGCTATCCGGGTGCCGACGGCATGAAGACCGGTTTCGTCTGCTCGTCCGGTTTCAACATGATCGGCTCGGCTACCCGCAACGGCCGCACCCTGGTCGCCGTGGTGCTCGGCGAGCAATCGGCCGTCACCCGCGCCGAGGCGGCGGCAAAACTGCTCGACCAGGGCTTTGCAACCCCGGCCCCGAGTTGGCTGACGGTCGCAGCGCTGCCTGCCTATGGCGACACCATGTCGGCCAACGACATGAACGACGAGATCTGCAAGAAGAAGCCGGTCGAGGAGCAGTCGGAAGCCGCACCCGCCGTCGGCGACAAGGGCAAGGACGTGCCGAAATCGCCCTATCAGGAAAAGCTGGGCCATGTGCCGACGCTGATCGCCGTCGGCCTCGGCGGCGCCACGGGGCCGAAGCCGAAGGCGATGCTCGATGCCTCCGGGAAGGAATATGCCGACGTGCCGCTGCCGACATGGCGGCCGGACCGGGCGCCGCCGGCCGGCGCCGAGCCGGCCGTGGCCGGGTCCACCACCGCCGCGCAGGTCCAACGGCCGGCCAAGGCGCTGAACTAGCCGTATGGCCGGCTTCCCGATCCCCGTTTCGGTGCTCACCGGCTTTCTCGGCGCCGGCAAGACGACGCTGCTCAACCGGCTGCTCCGGAATCCCGCGCTCGCCGACACCGCCGTCATCATCAACGAGTTCGGCGAAGTGGCGATCGACCACCTTCTGGTCGAGCAGGCGTCCGATGGCATCATCCAGCTTTCCGACGGCTGCCTCTGTTGCACGGTGCGCGGCGAGCTGGTCGACACGTTGGCCGACCTCGTCGACCGGCTGCAGACCGGCCGCATCGACCGGCTTGCCCGCGTTGTCGTCGAGACCACCGGGCTCGCCGATCCCGCCCCTGTGCTGCAGTCGATCATGGCGCACCCGGCCCTGGTCCAGGCCTTCCGGCTCGACGGCGTCATCACCCTGGTCGACGCCGTCAACGGCAATGCGACGCTCGATGCCCATGTCGAGGCGGTGAAGCAGGTGGCCGTCGCCGATCGCATCGTGCTCAGCAAGGCCGACCTGGCCACGGATGCAGGCGACGCGGAGGCGTTGCGGGCGCGGCTCAGGCAGCTCAACCCGGGTGCCGTGGTGCTCGACGCGAGCCAGGCAAGCGCCGCGACCCTGTTCGATTGCGGCCTCTACAATCCGGCCACCAAATCCGTCGATGTGCAGCGTTGGCTCGGCGAAGAAGCCGGCCACGACCATGATGTTGGCAGCCATGACCACAGCGGTCATGGTCATGCCGACCACGGTCACCATGACCATGGCCACAGGCACGATTCCCGCATCCGCGCGTATTCGGTGGTTCATGACGGGCCGGTGCCGTTTTCGGCAATCGAGATGTTCCTCGATCTGCTGCGCTCGGCGCATGGCGAGCGCCTGTTGCGGATGAAGGGCGTCATCGAGCTTGCAGAAGACCCGTCGCGGCCGCTGGTTATCCATGGCGTGCAGAAGATCCTGCATCCGCCGGTGCAACTGCCGGCCTGGCCGGACAGCCAGCGCGGCACCAGGCTGGTGCTGATCACGCTCGACATGCCGGAAGACTATATCCGCCGGCTGTTCGCCGCCTTCACCAACCGGCCGTCGATCGACACGCCGGACCGCGCGGCACTGGAAAGCAACCCGCTGGCTATTGCCGGGCGGTAGGCTTTTCGCCTACTCGCACGCGCCGCGCTGCCCCTCATCCGCCTGCCGGCACCTTCTCCCCGTATAGTGACGGGGAGAAGGGACTGATCGCAACGTCGGCACTCTTTTTGCAGCGCGACAAAATTGGCGAAATCCTCAATGACAGCGTCCTTCTCCCCGTCACTATACGGGGAGAAGTGCCCGGCAGGGCGATGAGGGGCGGCGCCAAGCTGGCAAGAAAATTAGTCTCTGGCGGTACCGCGCTCGACCAGGAAGCGGTGGCCGCCCGATATTGCCGCCGTTTCGATCAGCCGATGGCCGCTCTCGGCGCAGAAGGCGGGGATGTCGATGACGGCGAGGGGGTCGGTGGTTTCGAGCCAGAGGCGGCTACCCGGCGGCATTGCGGCCAAGCGCTTTTTGGCCTTGAGCGCGGGCAACGGGCAGTTCAGACCTTTGAGGTCGTAGACGGCGGCGGGGCTGGTTGAGGGCCTGTCTCCTTGGCCCCCATCTTCTTGTTCAAGCATGAAGCTCAGCCGCCAAACATGCCGAGCAGCTTTTTCTTCAACCTTGTCGCCGTGCTTTCGGCGTCCGCAGCCTGCGTTTCGACTGCCGGGGCGGCCTCCGATGGCGCTACAGTGGCGGTGGCGACAGGCATCTCGGCGGCGGTCTTGGCAGCTTCCTTTTCAGCCAGTGCCTGCGCCTTGGCCGCTTCCTTCTCGGCCAGCGCCTGCGCCTTGGCTGCCTCTTTGGCGGCCTTGGCCGCTTCAATGGCGGCTAGCCTTTGTTCCTCGGCCTTCTGCTTGGCGGCCTTTTCGGCGTCGAGTGCCGCCATCTTGCGGCCGGCCGGCGAATCGACGCGGCCCATGCGCGCCGTCTCGGTCACCGTGCCGTCTGGGTTGAGCGACGGCGGCTCGATCGGCACGCGTTCGCCGCGGGCACGCCGTTTCGACCAGTCGGAAACGATGCTGGCTTCCTTGATCCCGGCGATGGTCGGCTTGGGTGCCGGCACGCTGGCCTTGACGGCGCCGTTGAAGGCCGCCTCATAGGTGCTTTGATAGGCGTTGATGGCGCTCTTCAGTGAATCGGGCTGGGTGGTCGCAGGGCAAGCGCCGGTCGGATTAAAGGTCGAGCCGTCGGCCGCAACCTGGTTGAAGACGTAGCGCTTCTCGCAGACGTCGACTTTCGGCGGCACCTTGGTGACTTCGAAATTGTCGTAGCCGACCTTCAGCATCTTCCAGAATTCGTAGTTCGGGTCGTTGCGGTAGCGCGCCATGTTGGCTGCAGTCATGCGGAACGGAAAAGCCTGGATCTGGAACTCGGTCTGGCCGCCCTGGAAGGCGTCACGACCGAAAGCGTAGATCTGCTCGATCTGCGCGTCGGTCATCGAATAGCAGCCCGACGACGAGCAGGCGCCATGGACCATCAGGTTGGAACCAGTGCGGCCATTGGCGCGGTCATAGGCGTTCGGGTAGCCGATGTTGAAGGACAGGTGATAATTCGACCGCGGGTTCATCTGCGCCGGGCGGACCGTGTAAAAGCCTTCCGGCGCTTGGCGGTCGCCTTCGGTGAACTTCGGCCCGAGCTTGCCCGACCATTTGCAGATGTCGTAGCTGGCGACCAGGTCGTAGCGGCCGTTGGTCTTGGCCTTCCAGATTTCGAGCTTGCCTTCTTCCTTGAAGATGCGGGCCATCACCGAAGAGGTGCGGACCATGCCCTTGGCCCTCATCTCGGCCAGGATCTTGTCCGGCAGCGGCTTGTTGGCCTGCGGTGCAAAATCCTTCATCGAAGCATCATTGCAGCCGGCGACGCCGATCGCAGCGATCAGAACTCCGGTGCGGGCAAGCTTGGCAAACATGGATATGGCTATCGTCTTCATCTCTGCGCCGCGGATGCCGCGGCTGCTAAACTGACCACTGACGGACCTTAAGCCCGTTAACCTTGAAAATTCCTTACCGCAAGCGACCTTGCGCCAAGCAGCCCTCTTGCCCCAAACGAAATTGGCGCGTCCCCTACGGCAAGCTCACTGTGACGAACGCAGCGGCATTTTTGTGGCGAAATTGCTCCACGCCGTCACATTTCAGGCCGCGCACCTGCGTTGGCTACAGATTGCGGCCCATCGCCAGGTATTTCTCGCGGCGATGCTCGCGGAAGTCGGTGTTGGCGCCGGAAAATTCCTTCATCGTCCTGGCGATGAGGTCGCCGGTGGCGGCAATCACCGTTTCGGGGGCGCGATGGGCACCGCCGAGCGGTTCGGCGACGATGGCGTCGATGATCTTCAGCTCCAGCAGATCCTGCGCCGTGATCTTCATGTTGGTCGCAGCATCCCTGGACCGGGTGGTGTCGCGCCACAGGATCGAGGCGGCGCCCTCCGGCGAGATCACCGAATAGATGGCGTGTTCGAGCATGTAGACGCGGTTGGCGGTGGCGATCGCTATGGCGCCGCCGGAGCCGCCTTCGCCGATCACCACCGAGATCGACGGCACCTTCAGGCCAAGGCAGGCTGAGGTCGAGCGGGCGATGGCTTCCGCCTGGCCGCGCTCTTCGGCGTTGACGCCGGGATAGGCGCCGGCAGTGTCGACCAGCGTCAGCAGCGGGATTTGGAAGCGGTCGGCGAGTTCCATCAGCCGTACCGCCTTGCGGTAGCCCTCCGGCCGCACCGAGCCGAAATTATGCTTCAGCCGGCTTGCCGTGTCGGAACCTTTTTCCTGGCCGATGATCGCCACCGGCTCGCCACGGAAGCGGGCGAAGCCGCCGACGATCGCCTGGTCCTCGCCGAAATTGCGGTCGCCGGCGAGCGGCGTGAAATCGGTAAGCAGGCCCTTGATGTAGTCGATGCAATGCGGCCTGTCCGGATGGCGCGCCACCTGCACCTTCTGCCATGGCGTTAGCGCCTTATAGGCGTCGCGCAGCGCATCGCGTGAGCGCTTCTCGAGACGGGCGATCTCATCGCCGACGTCGACCGCCTCACCGTTCTCGGCAAGCTTCTTCAGCTCGAGGATCTTGCCTTCGAGATCCTGCACAGGCTTTTCGAAATCGAGGTAATTGTACATTCTTGGGCGAACCGGCAAGTCGGAAGGCAATGACTGACGCAAGCCCGAAAATGCAGGCTGGGCGCGGTGGAACGTCGTTCTCACATAGCGACATGACGCCTAGTCGGCAAGCGGATGATGATCGTTGACCAGACGCACCAGCCGCTCCTCCAGCACATGGGTGTAGATCTGCGTCGTTGAAATATCGGCATGGCCGAGCAGCTGCTGCACGGCCCTGAGATCGGCGCCGTTCTGCAGCAGATGGCTGGCGAAAGCATGGCGCAGCACATGCGGCGATATCTTCGCCGCGGCAATGCCGGCTCGCGCGGCAAGCCCTTTCAGCTCGCGGGCAAAGACCTGTCTCGAGAGATAGCCGTTTTCGGAGGCGGCCGGAAACAGGAACGGGCTGTCGGCAAGAGCCGGCACCGCCGCCCGTGCGGCAAGCCAGGTCCGCATCGCCGTGCGCGCCTTGGCCGACAGCGGCACCATGCGTTCCTTGTTGCCCTTGCCGCGCACCATGAAGAAGCGGTCGTCGCGCTGCGCCACCGTCACCGGCAGGCTGACCAACTCCGAAACCCGCAGGCCGGTGGCGTAGAGGACCTCGACCAGTGCGTGCAGGCGCAGCGCCGCCAGGCTGTCGTCGTCGTTGAGCGAGGGGTCGATCGCCTCCTGCGTGGCGCGGTCGAGCAGCCGGCCGGTATCGGCCTCGCTCATCGTCTTCGGCAGCGGCCGGCCTTTCTTCGGGCTGTCCAGCGTGCCGGTCGGATCGTCGCCGCGCAGGCCTTCGGCGTAGAGGAACTTGAAGAACTGACGGATTGCCGACAATTTGCGCGCCTGCGAGGTGGCGGCAAAGCCGCGCGCGGCGATGTCGTCGAGATAGGCACGGATGTCGGTGCTGGTGGCAGCGGCGAGCCCGCCGCCGATCCCGGCGGAAGCGTCCTCGAGGTCGCGGCGATAGGAGGAAAGCGTGTTTTCGGCAGCGCCGCGCTCGGCGCTCATCATCTCGAGAAAGGCTTCGATGCGGGCGGCGCTGTTCATTTTTTGGGATTGAGCTTTTCCGGAGGGATACGCACGCTCATTTCCGCCTTTCTCGGCTCGACGAACATGACCAGGGCGAACATCGCGCCGTAGACAATGCCGGCCAGAATCACGAGCGTCACGACAAAGCGAAACAGTGTCGGCATTAATTTTCGCCCGTCGTCTTGTTCTGCATTTCCAACCCTGTGCCCTTATGAGACGCCAATCCCACCAATTCAAGGGTGAAGCCGATAACAGGTCCCGGGCGCGCCGCGCTTGACGCAAACAGGCTTTTGATGTCGATACGCCGGCAAAGAGGCCCTAGAAACATGAACGCGTTACCAGCAAACCCTCCGGGCGAGAGCCATGCCGCGCTGCTCGGCCGGCTGGGCGACCGTTCCATCGTCTTTGTCGGGCTGATGGGCGCCGGCAAGACGGCGATCGGCCGCAAGGTGGCGGCGATGCTGGCGCTACCCTTTATCGACAGCGACCAGGAGATCGAAAGTGTTTCGCGCATGAGCGTCCCGGACCTGTTCGAGCGCTATGGCGAGGCGGAGTTCCGGGCACTGGAGCAGCGCGTCATCCTGCGCGTGCTGGAGCACGGGCCCCAGGTGCTGTCGACCGGCGGCGGCGCCTTCATGAATGCGCAGACGCGCGAGGCGATCGCCAGCCATGGCGTTTCGGTCTGGCTGAAGGCCGAGATCGACCTGTTGATGGAGCGCGTTTCCAAGAAGCAGAACCGGCCGCTGCTGAAAAGCGCCGATCCCCGGGGGGTGCTGGAGCGGCTGATGGCGGAACGCTACCCGGTTTACGCCGCGGCCGATGTCATCGTGCCGACCCGCGACGACCGCAAGGAGATCATTGCCGCCGAAGTGGTGGACGCGCTGCGCGGCCATCTCGGCGTTGCCGACATCGACGAGGTGCGGTCGTGAGCGCTGATGCAACGGTCTCTGTCGAAGTCGGGCTTGGCGAGCGTACCTACGACATTTTGATCGGCCCCGGCCTGCTGTCACGCGCCGGCGCCGAAATTGCGCGCCGTCTGCCGGGCACAAGGGCGGCGGTCGTCACCGACGAAAACGTCGCTAGCGCGCATCTCGCAACGCTTGCGGCCGGCCTGGCAAGCGGTGGCATCCAACATGCAGTCATCACGCTGCCGCCCGGCGAAAAGACCAAGAGCTTTGCGCACCTGGAAGAGGTGGTCGACGGCGTGCTGGCCGCCAAGCTGGAGCGTGGCGATGTCGTCGTCGCGCTCGGCGGCGGCGTCATCGGCGACCTCGCCGGCTTTGCCGCCGGCATCGCGCGGCGCGGCATGAACTTCGTGCAAATCCCGACCTCGCTGCTGGCGCAGGTCGATTCCTCCGTCGGCGGCAAGACCGGCATCAACAGCAAGCGCGGCAAGAACCTGGTCGGGGTGTTTCACCAGCCGAGGCTGGTACTGGCCGACACCGAAGTGCTCGACACGCTGCCGATCCGCGAGTTTCGCGCCGGCTATGCCGAACTGGCCAAATACGGGCTGATCGACCGGCCGGAGTTCTTCGCCTGGCTGGAGGAAAACTGGTCTCGCGTGTTTGCCGGCGGGCCGGAGCGGGCAAAAGCGATTGCCGAGGCCTGTCGCGCCAAGGCCGACGTCGTTGCACGCGACGAATTCGAGACCGGCGACCGTGCGCTGCTCAATCTCGGCCACACCTTCGGTCACGCGCTCGAGGCGGCGACCGGCTATGACGGCACGCGGCTGGTGCATGGCGAGGGCGTTGCCATCGGCATGGCGCTGGCGCACCGTTTTTCTTCAAGGCTCAATTTGGCGAGCCCCGACGATGCGGCGCGCGTCGAGGCGCACCTTCGCGTCGTCGGCCTGCCGTGGTGCATGGCCGACATTCCAGGCGAATTGCCTGACGCCGAAAAGCTGTTCTCCTTCATCACCCAGGACAAAAAGGTGTCGCGCGGCGCGCTGACCTTCATCCTGACGCGCGGCATCGGTCAGGCCTTCATCGCCAGGGATGTGCCGGCCTCGGAAGTGCTGGCGTTCCTCGGGGAGAACCATCCGGGATGAGCCAGGCCGGCTGGATCGCGGCTGCTGCGCTTGCCGGCCTCGGCCTGCTGGGCTTCGTCTTGCGTCGGCACCTGTTCGCCGCCTTCGGCTACGAGTTGCAGCGTATCGAGCCGCAGCGCTCGACGCATGAGGAATTGCGTGGCGCCGTCGACGATTTCCGCCGCGACGGCCAGGTGGTGCGCGAGGATCGTGCCCGCATTGGCGGCCTGTTCGACCTTGAGGAGCTCGAAGTGTCGGACGTGATGGTCCACCGCACCAATATGCGCTCGGTCAACGCCGACGACCCGCCGGAAGCGGTGGTGCGCGAGATCCTGCAGAGCCCGCATACCCGCATGCCGCTGTGGAAGGGCTCGCTCGACAACATCGTCGGCGTGCTGCACGCGAAGGACCTGCTGCGCGCGCTGAACGAGGTCGGCAATGATTTCTCCAGGATCGACGTGATGAAGATCGCGTCGCGGCCGTGGTTCGTGCCCGACACCACGACGCTGCAGGAGCAGCTCAACGCCTTCCTGCGCCGCAAGGCGCATTTCGCCATCGTCGTCGACGAATATGGCGAGGTCGAGGGACTGGTGACGCTGGAGGACATCATCGAGGAGATCGTCGGCGAGATCGCCGACGAGCACGACATCGACATCCAGGGCGTCAAGCAGGAAGCCGACGGCTCCGTCGTCGTCGACGGCACGGTGTCGATCCGCGACCTCAACCGGGCGCTCGACTGGAACCTGCCGGACGAGGAAGCCACCACCATTGCCGGCCTTGTCATCCACGAGGCGCAGTCGATTCCGGACGAAAAGCAGGCCTTTACGTTTCACGGCAAGCGCTTCGTCGTCATGAAACGCGACAAGAATCGGATCGCGCGGCTGAGGATCAAGCCGGCGATGCTTGGCGAATGACAGTGCACGCCTTATGGCAGCCGTGGGCAGTCAGGAGTCTATGACAATCGATCGGCGAACCCTGCTTCTGGTGTGGATGGCGGCGCTGCTGCCGGGTCAGGCTGCAGCGGCATTGCAGCTGCGTCCGCCATCACCCGAAACCTTCGACTATGGGCCGGCCAAGCTCGACATTTATTCCCGCGATGGCGCAAGCGGCCTGCCGGTCGTCTTTTTCGTCCATGGCGGCGCCTGGCGGGTCGGCAACCGCAACAACGTCAACTCCAAGCCGCAATTCCTGCTCGACAATGGCTTCTGCTTCGTCTCGATCGACTACCGGACGCTGCCTGAAGCCGACGTCGCCACCCAGGCCGCCGATGTCGAACTGGCGTATCGCTACGTCCGCGCCAACATCGCCAGCCATGGCGGCGATCCGGACCGGATCGTCGCGATGGGCCATTCGGCCGGCTGCCATCTCGTCGCGCTGACCGGCCTGCGCGGCGGCCTGCCCGGCGTCGCGGCGCTGGTCCTCGACGATACCAGGGCCTACGATCTGGAGGCGTTGGCCAGGAGCGGCGGCATGGCAGGGGTCTATGCCCGCGCCTTTCCCGATCCGGCGCAGTGGCGGGCGCTGTCGCCGGTCACCTATGTCGACGGCCGCAAGCATCCGCCGACGTTCATCGCCTATTCGCGGGCGAAAACCCGCGCGGCGGACGCGCAGGCCTTTGCCGGGCGTCTGGGCGCCACCGGAACCAGGGTCACGCTGTTCGATGGCAGCGCCTATTCGCACATGTCGATCAATCGCGACTTCGGCACCGAAGGCGATGCGTTGACCGCCGCGGTGATGGCTTTCCTGAGGGCGAGCCTCGGCTGAGTTACCAGTTTGGATGGCGGCAGGCAGGTGAGGGGCGCGCAGACGCGGGAACGAGGGCCGGCTAAAGCCGAAGCGATTTTTGTGACTATGGTCATTGGCCGTGGTCACATCTGACCCTATATGGTGAACGGCAATTTTGTTCATTGAGGTGGCGCATGACCGCGCAGGTGTCGAAATCGAAGTTCAAGGCAAAGGCTCTCGAGTATTTTCGTCAGGTTGAAACGACAGGCGAGCCAATCATTGTGACCGATCACGGCCAGCCCACATTAGAGATACGACGCTATGAATCGGTTGCGCGCGACCCTTTGGAGGTGCTGCGTGGGTCTGTCCTGCGTTACGACCGCCCGACGGATCCGGTGGCCGAAGATGATTGGGAAGCCAGCAATTGATCGTGTTGGACACGCATGTTCTCGTCCGCTGGGTCGGCGGTGAGACCGATCTGCTTTCAGAACCAGCACTTCGCGTAATCGAGCGGGAGAGGTTAGGCGGCGAGATTTTGATCTCCTCGATATCAGCATGGGAAATCGCCATGCTGGTTTCCAGGGGGCGTCTCCTGCTATCGATGGATGTGGGTGAATGGCTGGCGACGGTCAGCAAGCTTGAAAAATTGAGCTTCATTTCCGTCGACAATGAGATCGCCGTGACTAGTACCGAACTTCCGGGAGAGTTTCACAAGGATCCGGCTGATCGGATCATTGTTGCGACCAGTCGAAAATTTGCGGCACCTTTGGTGACCGCGGATCACAAGCTGCGAGACTATCGATATGTAAAGACAATCTGGTAGGGCAACTACCAGCGGGTCTTTTCGCCGGGCGCCGCCGGCTCGATCGCCAGGGCATGGACGCCGGATTTCAATTCCTCGGCCAGCAATGCGTTGACGGCGCGGTGGCGTTCGACGCGGCTCATGCCGGCAAAGGCGGGCGCGACGATGCGGACGCGGAAATGCGTCTCGCCGGTGCCGTCGAAGGTGGCGTGATGGCCGGAATCCAGATGATGATGGCCGGCATGGAGATGGCTTTCGTTGATGACGGCCAGCCGTTCCGGCGAAAACGCCTTTTTCAGCTTGTCTTCCATCGTTGCCTGTATGGACATCGCCGCTTCCCTTCACCACATCTATGTCATCACACAAAATTCGCCGTTCGCCGGTTTTATGCCGCGATTCAGCGGTTAGGGCGATCATCGCGAAAATGTCAATTCTTGTTTCGCATCAGCGAACAGCCCATAAATGGGTGAGATGAAGCCGTACCCAAAATATTTCGAAAAGATTCGCATCCGCCCGGAGAAGGACGCGGAGCTGAAGTCGCGCTCGCCGATCTGCCAGTGGGATGGCTGCAAGGAGGCCGGCACCCACCGCGCCCCGGTCGGACGCATGAAGGAAGGCGAGTACTTCCAGTTCTGCTTCGATCATGTGCGCGAGTACAATAAGGGCTTCAATTATTTCTCGGGCGTTCCCGACACCGAGATTGCCCGCTTCCAGAAGGAGGCCATGACCGGCCACCGGCCGACCTGGAAAATGGGCGTCAACGGTGCTTCGACACGCTCCTCGCCCGACTTCGCCCAGGCGCGCTCCGGTCGCGCCGGCTACTACAACCGCATGCGCGATCCGTTCGATCTGTTCAAAGGCCCGAAGGACCCGCGCGAAGCACGCGAGCGCAAGGCCAAGCCGCTTGAGGCCAAGGCACTGGAAACGCTTGGCCTTGATACAAAGGCGACTGGCAAGGATATCAAGGCGCGCTATAAGGAACTTGTGAAACGCCACCATCCGGATGCGAATGGCGGCGACAGAGGTTCGGAAGACCGGTTCCGCGATGTGCTCCAGGCCTATCGCGTGCTCAAGCAGGCAGGTTTGTGCTGAGCGACCTTACGGTTCGTGTCGCTTTCCAACTTTCATAAGGTTGGAAAAGGCTCTAAGACCGCCCCCGAACAAAATCGATTGCCAGCGAAACGCGGCGTTTCGCTTGTGGAGACGTTGATAGAGATGAACAAGGTCGATCGCGACATCGCCAACCTGCCCGACACCACGGTGTCGGTGAAGGAGACATTCGGCTTCGACTCCAAGATGGTGGTGCCGGCCTATTCGGTGACGAGCGAGCATGTGCCCGACATCGACCCGGACTATCTGTTCGACAAGAACACGACCATGGCGATCCTCGCCGGCTTTGCCTACAACCGCCGGGTCATGGTGTCGGGCTATCACGGCACCGGCAAATCGACGCATATCGAGCAGGTCGCCGCCCGCCTCAACTGGCCCTGCGTGCGCGTTAATCTCGACAGCCATGTCAGCCGTATCGACCTCGTCGGCAAGGACGCCATCGTCGTCAAGGACGGGCTGCAGATCACCGAATTCCGCGACGGCATCCTGCCCTGGGCCTATCAGCACAATGTTGCGCTGTGCTTCGACGAATACGATGCCGGGCGTCCGGACGTGATGTTCGTCATCCAGCGCGTGCTGGAATCGTCGGGCCGGCTGACGCTGCTCGACCAGAGCCGGGTCATCCGCCCGCATCCGGCCTTCCGGCTGTTTTCGACCGCCAACACGGTTGGGCTGGGCGACACCACCGGCCTCTATCACGGCACCCAGCAGATCAACCAGGCGCAGATGGACCGCTGGTCGATCGTCACCACGCTGAACTATTTGCCGCACGACAATGAGGTGAACATCGTGCTGGCCAAGGCCAAGCACTATCGCGACGGCAAGGGCAAGGAGATCGTCAACAAGATGGTGCGCGTCGCCGACATGACGCGCTCGGCCTTCATCAACGGCGATTTGTCGACGGTGATGAGCCCGCGCACGGTCATCACCTGGGCCGAGAATGCCGAGATCTTCGGCAATATCGGCATGGCGTTCCGGCTGACCTTCCTCAACAAATGCGACGAGCTGGAACGCTCGCTGGTCGCCGAGTTCTACCAGCGCGCCTTCGGCGAAGATCTGCCGGAATCGGCTGCCAATGTGGTGCTGGGCTAAGCAGAGTCTCGATGGCGGGTCCGGGCGACAACACGCGAAACAAATCCAAGACCGGCGCTGAGAACGACAGCTTCAAGCGCGCGGTTACCGTCTGCATGCGCGCCATCGCCGGCGACAAGGACCTCGAAGTCGGCTTCGCCAAGGACCGGCCGGCGCTGGCCGGCAGCCGCGCCCGGCTGCCCGAACTGCCGAAGAAGGCATCGAAAGCCGATATCGCCATCACCCGGGGGCTCGGCGATTCCATGGCGCTGAAGCGCGCCTGCCATGATGCGCGCATCCACACCAGGCTGGCGCCGGAAGGCAAGCAGGCCCGCGCCATCTATGACGCGGTCGAGCAGGCCCGGGTGGAGGCGATCGGTTCTCGCGCCATGCAGGGCGTCGCTGACAATATAGGCTCGATGCTCGAGGACAAATACGCCAGGGCCAACCTCGTCGACGTCAAGGACAAGGCCGACGCGCCGATCGAGGAAGCGCTGGCGCTGATGGTGCGCGAAAAGCTGACCGGCCGCACTGTGCCGAAGAGCGGCGAACGGCTGGTCGATCTCTGGCGCCCCTGGGTCGAGGAAAAGGCCAGCGCCGACCTCGACGGGCTGTCGGCAAAGCTCGACGACCAGCAGGCCTTTGCCCGCGTCGTGCGCGAAATGCTCGCCTCCATGGAAATGGCCGAGGAACTCGGCGACGACCAGGAGACGGAAGACTCGGAGGACAACGACGAAAACCAGCCGCAAGGCGAGGAGCAGAGCGAGGAGGGCGGCGAAGACGATTCCGGCTCCGAGCAGTCGCAGTCCGAAGATACCGAGGCATCGTCCGACGACGAGCAATCGGCCGAGACCGAGGCCTCCGACGCCACTGCCGACGACCTTTCCGACGATGACGACGCCGACGCGGAGACGCCCGGCGAGGCGCGCCGCAACGACAATCCCTTCACCAATCTGCCGAAAGAGATCGACTACAAGGTCTTCACCACGGCCTTCGATGAGACCGTAGGTGCGGAAGAACTCTGCGAGGAGGAGGAGCTCGACCGGCTGCGCGCCTTTCTCGACAAGCAGCTCGCCAACCTTTCCGGCGTCGTCGGGCGGCTGGCCAACCGGCTGCAGCGCCGCCTGATGGCGCAGCAGAACCGCTCCTGGGATTTCGACCTCGAAGAGGGCTATCTCGATCCGGCGCGGCTGGTGCGCGTTGTCATCGACCCGATGCAGCCTCTGTCCTTCAAGCAGGAGCGCGACACCAAATTCCGCGACACGGTGGTGTCGCTGGTGCTCGATAATTCGGGTTCGATGCGCGGCCGGCCGATCACGGTCGCGGCCACCTGCGCCGACATCCTGGCGCGCACGCTGGAACGCTGCGGCGTCTCAGTCGAAATCCTCGGCTTCACCACCCGCGCCTGGAAGGGCGGGCAGGCGCGCGAGAAATGGCTGAAGGAAGGCAAGCCGCCGAACCCCGGCCGGCTCAACGATCTGCGCCACATCATCTATAAATCCGCCGACCATCCGTGGCGGCGGGCGCGCCGCAATCTCGGCCTGATGATGCGCGAGGGCCTGCTCAAGGAAAACATCGACGGCGAGGCGCTGCTTTGGGCGCACAACCGGCTGATCGCGCGGCCGGAGCAGCGCAAGATCCTGATGATGATCTCGGACGGCGCGCCGGTCGACGATTCAACGCTGTCGGTCAATCCGGGCAATTATCTCGAGCGGCATCTGCGCGCCATCATCGAGCTCATCGAGACGCGCTCGCCGGTCGAGCTTTTGGCCATCGGCATCGGCCACGACGTCACCCGCTACTATCGCCGCGCCGTCACCATCGTCGATGCCGAAGAACTGGCCGGCGCCATGACCGAGCAACTGGCCTCGCTTTTCGCCGAGGAAACCGTGCGCGACACGCGGCGCGGCGGCATGCGGCGCGCCGGATGATTTTTTCCCGCGGCGGCCTTTGGCAGACGCTTTTGGCCGCCATTGCGTTGTCAGGCATCAGTTTGGCGCCGGCTGTCGCTGCCGGGCCGGCCCCGGTCGAGCCGGCCGAAATCTCGGCACGGCCGATCAGCGAATTCCATATCGGCCGGCCGGACAAACAGTTCGGGCCGCTCGAATTCGTCGGCGGGCTCGAAATGACCTCGCCGACGCGCGATTTCGGCGCGCTGTCCGCGCTTCGGTTCCTCAAGCCGGGCAGCGATTTCATCGGCGTCGCCGATACCGGCTTCTGGTTCTTCGGCACCCTTGTCCACGATGCCGACAAGCGGCCTTCCGGCATTCAGAATTTTCGCATGCAGCAGATGGTCGATGCGGCCGGCCAGGCCATCGACCTGAAATGGGCGGTCGATGCCGAAGGCCTCGCGGTCCAGGACGGCATCGCCACGGTCGGCTTCGAGCGCGATCACCGTATCGCAGAGGTCAAGATCGATCCGGACGACATGAAGGCGCCGTTCAAGCAATTGGACTTCCTGATCCCGGCCTGGGAACTTCGCCGCAATCGCGGCTTTGAGACCGTCGCCCGCGCCCATCCTTACGGACAGCACGCGGGCGGGCTGGTCGTGGTGTCGGAAAAGAGCCTCGACAAGGCCGGTAACATCTTCGCGGCGATCATCGAAGGGCCGCATAAGGGCGTCTTCACCGTCAAGCGCAATGGCGACTTCGACATCACCGACGGCGCCTTCCTGCCGGATGGCGACCTGTTGCTTCTGGAGCGCAGTTTTTCGATGGCCGGCGGCGTCAAGATGCGGCTGCGGCGCATCTATGGCGAAAGCGTCGAGAAGGGCGCCGTCGCCGACGGGCCGGTGCTGCTTGAAGCCGACATGGATTACCAGATCGACAACATGGAAGCGCTCGACGTCTGGACCCGCGACGACGGCGCGCTGATCGTGTCGCTGATGTCCGACGACAACCACTCGATCCTGCAGCGCAACCTCTATCTGGAATTCATCCTGCACGAGGATTGACGCGCGATCGGCCATTGATCGGCTGTTGGCGATGCTGGCATTTCCGCGCCGTTTCGCAGCGCATGCAATTTCCCATGGCGATTTCCCCTCGCAATGACCCGCGTCGCGCGTTTCCAACCGGCTCTCACCATCTGCAAAAATACTTTAGTTGTGGCTTGACAATTTGTGTCATCGGCGAAATACTCAAGTCCATGCTTAACTATTCCGAGATCGACAGCATCCTGCGGGCTCTTGCCGAGCCGACGCGGCGGGCAATCCTGGAAAGGCTGGGCCGCGGGCCGGCCACCGTCAGCCAGCTGGCGGAGCCGTTCGGCATGACCTTCGCCGCGGTGCTCCAGCATCTCCAGGCGCTGGAAGCGTGCGGGCTGATCCGCAGCGAAAAAATCGGACGCGTGCGCACCTGCCGGATCGAGCCCGGCGGGCTCGCCCCGCTCGCCGACTGGATCGCCGCGCGCCGCACGCCGGCCGAACGCCACCTCGACCGTCTCGGCCAGATTCTGGCGGAGACTGACCAACCGAACGCAACACTCCACGACCAGGAAAAGGACGAAGAGAAATGAACCAGATTGCGCCCGTGAACGACCACTCCGTCATCCATTCGACCTTCACGATCGAGCGGACCTATCCGCAATCGCCCGAGCGCGTCTTCTTCGCCTTTTCCGACAAGGCGACAGTGCGGCGCTGGCGCGTCGAAGGTGACGGCTTCACCATCGCCGAGTTCACCTTCGATTTCCATGTCGGCGGCGGCGAGGTTTCGCGGTTCAGCTATCAGGGCGGCCCGGAAATCAGGCTCGATGCGCAGTTCCAGGACATTGTCCCTGACCGACGCATCGTATTTTCCTACCGGATGGCGGTCGGGCCGCAGCCGCTGTCGGCGTCGCTCACCACCGTCGAGCTCGCACCCTCCGGCGACGGCACTCGCCTGACCTATACCGAACAGGGTGCGTTTTTCGATGGCATTGATTCAGCGCAAGGACGCGAAGAGGGCACGCGCGGGCTGCTGCAGGCGCTCGCGGCCGAGCTTCAGAAAGCGAAGTAGTAGGTGTCGGCATGCCGGGCGGAGCCCAAACAGCAATCCGCCCGAATTGCTTCCGCTATGCTTTACTCGCGAGCCAGACGATGTGACGAGCGCCGCGCTTGCCGTGAGCCCGCACCTTAACCTCGTCGACCGTGAAGCCCGCCTGCTTGAGCCTTCGGGTGAAACCTGCGTCAGGGCCCTGCGACCAGACCGTCAGCACACCGCCGGGCTTGAGCGCGGCGCGTGCGGCGTTGAGGCCGGCGCCGCTGTAGAGCGCGTCGTTGGCCTTGTAGACGATGCCCTCGGGGCCGTTGTCGACGTCGAGCAGGATCGCGTCCCAGGCCGAAGCTTGCGATCGGATGAGCTGACCGACATCGGCCTCGCGAATGCCGACGCGCCGGTCGTCAAGGCAACCGTCGAAAACCTCGGCCATCGGGCCGCGCGCCCACGTCACGACTGCCGGCACCAGTTCGGCAACAGTGACCTGCGCATCGTCGCCGAGCTCGGCCAGCGCCGCGCGCAAGGTAAAGCCCATGCCGAGGCCGCCGATCAGGATGCTTGGGTTCAGGCGGCCGGCAATCCTTTGGCAGGACAGTTTGGCCAGCGCCTCTTCGGAACCGCTGAGCCGACTGTTCATCAGCTCGTTGGCGCCAAGCATGATCGAGAATTCGCCGCCGCGCCGTTTCAGGCGAAGCTCCTGTCCGCCGTCAGTCGCTTTTGCCGAGTCCAGTTGAAGCCAGGGAATCATGCTCGATAGTCTTTGAGCATGATCTTGTCCGAAAACCGGTTCCCACTTTTCGCTAACGCGGACCTTCGGTTCAGGATCATGCTCTATGCCGCCAGTGCCGGCTGACTCCAGCGGGTGGCAAGCAGCCGGTAGGGGATCAGCGCCACCACCGCTATGACCAGCTTGACGCTGAGATCGCCGAGCGCCCAGGATATCCAGCGCATCGTCTCGACTGGCAGCATGCCCATGAGCGGTGCGGTCTCCAGCGCAAAGCCATCGTTCGGCCCGGCGAAGGCGAAAGCCGCCGCGAAGGCGACGGTGAAAAACACCACCGTATCGAAAACGGAGCCGACCAGCGTGCCGACGATCGGCGCGCGCCACCAGCTCTGCCGGCGCAGTCGGTTGAACACGGTGACGTCGAGCAATTGCGCGGTGAGGAAGGCCGCACCCGACGCCGCGGCAATACGCACCAGCCGGTCGGCGGCGGTCTCGAATTCGATCAGGCCGTGGCGAAACAGCAAGGGCGGGATGACGATCGAGCAGACCACCGCTGTCATGAACCCGACAAAGACGATCCTGCGCGCCACCGCCGGGCCGTAGCGGCGATTGGCGAGATCGGTGACCAGGAAGGAGAACGGATAGGTGAAGGCGCCCCAGGTCAGGATGTCGGCCAGCGACAACCCGCCGATTGCGCCCTGCATCGGAAACTGCACGAGGATGTTCGAGGCCACGACGACGAGCGCCATGGCGGCCACGAAGGGCAGGTATCGCGAGAGGAAAATCATTTTTTTATCCTGGGTAATGGAACCAGCGGAACGCGATCCGGAGTTCGGATCGGAAGGCGGCTGCCGCCGAAAAATTCAGGCGGCCGGCTGTTCGGCGAGCTTCTTGGCGATCTGCTTCTTCAACAGGCGCGCGCGCTGCGACAATTCCTTGGCATCGGCCTTGGCCAGGAAGGCATCGAGGCCGCCGCGATGCTCGACCGAACGCAGCGCGTTGGCCGAAATGCGCAGGCGCACATTCTGGTTCAGCGCTTCAGAGATCAGCGTCACATTGACGAGATTGGGCAGGAAGCGACGCTTGGTCTTGTTGTTGGCGTGGCTCACATTGTTGCCGGACATGACTGCCTTGGCAGTGAGTTCGCAGGTGCGGGACATGATACTAACCTTCGGTTCTCGGTCCTGGCCAAACATTCGACCCGCGCCGGGTGGCGCGCGGTTTCGGTCAGGCGGCCTTATGGAAAAAGTTGGCGTTCCATAGTTGCATTTCGCCGATGCGTCAAGCTTGGGGTTGGTTCGGGAGAGGGAATTGCACCTTCAAGAGATGAGCACCAGTGGCGAAGCTGCCGATCTCCCCGCTTGCGGGGGAGATGGCCGGCAGGCCAGAGGGGGTGCTGTCCCTCCGACTTAGCTCCGTTGCAGCCAAAACTCTCGGCACTGGGAGGATAAGCTGGATCTTGGCGATCCTTCCCACCCCCTCTGCCCTGCCGGGCATCTCCTCCGCAAGGGGGAGATCGACAAATTCATCGAGCGCCACATTTTGTTCTTGCTTTGTGCCGGCAGCTATGCTACTAATTTGGGTATGGTGCTGATTCGCGCCGACGACCCGCCCGCCGAGGCGGGTTTTTCATTTCTGGCTTCCGTCACCTCCCACCGACCAGCCCCAGCGTTCCCTGCCGACGCCGCCTTCACATAAAGGCCGGAATTCAGCCTATAAGCGGTCACACAGGGACATGCCAGATCGCCCGTCTCCGGTCGACAATCAAGGACCCGCCATGCCTCGTTCTTTCCTCCATGCCCTGGTCGTGCTGTTCGCCGTCGCGCTGTCGACGACGGTTTCGGCCGCCGAGCCGCAATCCTTCACGGGCGAGTATTCGGTGTCGTTCCTCGGCCTTTCCGTGGCCAAGGCGAAATTCTCCAGCCATTACGAGGGCGACACCTATTCGATCGAGGGCAGCGTCTCCAGCGCCGGGCTCGCCACATTGTTCGACGATACGCGAGGCACGATCTCATCGAAGGGCAAGATTTCGGGCAAGCAGTTGCAGCCGCAGGCGTTTCGCGCCGACTACACGTCCGGCAAGAAGGCGTCGATGATCGACATCCAGTTTGCCAACGGCGTGGTCACCTCGACCAAGGTCGTGCCTGAGCCAAAGAAGCGCAATCCCGAGAATTGGATACCGCTGGTCGGCAGCGATCTCGTATCCGTCCTCGATCCGATGGCCGCGACCGTCATCCATGCCGACAGCCTCGACCAGGTCTGCGGGCGCACGGTGAAGCTCTATGACGGCGAAATGCGTGCCGATCTGAAACTGACCTACGAGTCGAAAGGGTCGATCTCGGTGGCCGGCTACGAGGGCGATACGGTCACCTGCAGGCTGGGTTTCGAGCCGGTGGCCGGCTACCGCAAGAACCGCAAGGCGCTGAACTACCTGAAGAAACGCAGCCGCATCATGGTGACGTTTGCACCGGTCGGCCAAAGCGGCGTATATGCGCCGATCCGCGCCACGGTCAGCACGCAAATCGGCCCGTTGACGGTCAGCGCGGAGCGGTTCGAAGCAGACGAATAGGCGTGATGGTGCGCCGCCAATGGGCCACGGGGCGACGGGTATGGCGCGCGCAACACTGATCGGCTTCTCCGCGGTCGCCATGTGGGCGCTGCTGGCGCTGTTTACGGATGCTTCGGGTTCGGTGCCGCCGTTCCTGCTTTCGGCAATCACCTTTACGATCGGCACCTGCGTCGGCCTGGTTGCCCGGCTGTTCATGCCGGCAGCCGATGGCGCCGCGAAGATACCGCGCCAAGTCAAAATACCACGCAAAGTCTGGGTGATCGGCATTGCCGGCCTGTTCGGCTACCACTTCTTCTACTTCACCGCGCTGCGCAATGCGCCGGCCGTCGAGGCCAGCCTTATCGCCTATCTGTGGCCGCTGCTGATCGTGCTGGGATCGGCGCTGATGCCTGGCGAGCGGCTGGCCTGGAACCATATCGTCGGCGCGCTGCTCGGCCTTGCCGGCACGGTCCTGATCGTCACCAAGGGCGGCGGACTTGCCTTCGATGCACGTTATGCCTTCGGCTATGCGATGGCCGCCGTCTGTGCCGTGGTGTGGTCGTCCTATTCGCTGTTATCGCGGCGCTTCCCGTCGGTGCCGACCAGCATCGTCACCTGGTTCTGCGCCGCCACGGCGGCACTTTCGCTCGTCTGCCATCTATTGCTGGAAGAAACGGTGCTGCCCAACGGCGCCGGCCAGTGGCTGGCCGTGCTCGGCCTCGGTCTGATGCCGGTAGGGGCGGCGTTCTATGCCTGGGACATCGGTGTCAAGCGCGGCAACATCCAGGTGCTGGGGGCGGCAAGCTACGCCGCGCCGCTGCTGTCGACACTGGTGCTGATCGCCGCCGGCTTCGCCGAGCCGTCATGGCGCATCCTCGCCGCCTGCGTGCTGATCACCGGCGGCGCGGCACTGGCGGCGAAATCGCTGTTGCTGCGCAAGAGGGCCACGAGCGAGGCAAACGCTTGATGCCGTTTCCCGGCGGCATCGATGCCAATGCCAATGCGACGCTGCTGTTTTCATTGGCGGCGGCGGTGATCTATGCGGTCAGCCTCGGCATGCCGCCGCGTCTTTCGCGGTCGGCGGCAAGGACATTGGCGGCGGCGATGCTGGCGGTGCTGGTCGTGCAGCAGAGCGGCCCATGGCTGCTCGTCGCCGCACTGGGCGTCAGCGCCGTCGGCGACGCCTTCCTGTCGCGCGACGGCGAGAAGGCATTTCTTGGCGGCGCGGCCAGTTTTCTTGCCGCTCATGTGCTTTACTTCGTGCTGTTCCTGCGTGCCGGCGGCGGCCTCGGGCTGCTTCTGGCCGAGCCGTGGCGGGCAGCGATCGTGCTGGCGATGGTCGTGTTGGTGCTGGCGATGGTTTTCGCGCTCCGGCGCCGCGTCGGCCCGGCACTGCGCCTGCCGATAGGCCTTCGTGTGGCGGCAATTCTCGCCATGGGCATTGGCGCGCTTACCCTGAGTAGTGCCTGGGTCATCGGTGGCGTCGCCCTGCTCATATTGTCCGACGGGCTGCTTGCCGCGGAAAAGTTCCTGCTGCCCGCCATCTCGCCGCACCGTGCCTGGATGCGCCATGCGGTCTGGGCGCTGTATTACGCCGGCCAGCTGGCGATCACCCTGGGTTTCGTTTTAGGCTAGGCATGTCGATATTCAGATGATGCCGGCCTGCAAACGGCGAAAGATCCGACGCCTGGTGCCCATGGGCAAGCCTTTGTGACGCAATCCTCGAGGTCGTCAGATCAGAGGGTAAAAATTCTCGCTTGACCTAGAGCTGCTCCAGCTTGGTAGCCTAGCGCACAATCGGCAGGGTAGGCGACACATGCGCATTTCGGAGGCGGCAGCTACAAGCGGACTGGGTATCGACACTATCCGCTATTATGAAAAATTGGGTTTGCTTCCGAAGGTCAGGCGAGGACGTGACGGGAGGCGGGACTTCTCGGCAGAGAACGTCGAATGGCTAATACTCCTGTCCTCGCTGCGCGAGACAGGTATGCCCATGGAGCAGATGCGATACTTTGCGCGGCTTTATCAGCGGGGCAGCGAGACTCTGCCCGAACGGAAAGCGGTTCTTCTTGATCACGCAGCGCATCTGGACAAGCGGCGAGCTGCGTTGGATGGCTGCGCCGAACTCCTTGCCTACAAGCTCAAACGATATGACGAGATGGCAGAAGAAATATCATGAGAATTATTGTCGTCGGCGCGGAAGGTGACATCGGCAAAGCGGTTTGCGACGAGTTGGGTTCCCGCCACGCGATCATCAAGGCCAGCCGCTCTAGTGGCGACTTTCAGGTTGATATGGCTGACCGCGCATCGCTCGATGCCATGTACGCCAAATGTGGCAAAGTGGATGCCGTCATCTCTACCGCAGGCAATGTCCATTTCGGGCCGCTTGGCAAGTACACCGAAGAGACGTTCATGCTTGGCCTGCGCCATAAGGTCATGGGCCAGGTCAATCTGGTGTTGGCAGGGTTGGCCACTGTCAGCGATGGCGGCTCGTTCACACTGACTAGCGGAGTGCTCGACCGCGATCCCATTCGGATGGGAACAGGGGCGGCAACAGCGAACGGCGCGCTCGGCGGTTTTGTCCTTGGTGCGGCGATCGAGATGCCGCGCGGTCTTCGCATCAATGTTGTGAGTCCCGGACTTCTGGACGTGTCGTGCCGAGATATGGCGAGTGGTTCCCCGGTCACGAGCCCGTTTCGTCGAAACGGGTGGGGCTCGCCTATGCGAAGAGCGTGGAAGGGGCCATCACCGGCCAAGTGATCATCGTCGGGTAGTTTCGCAGAAATCCTAAGTGTTGGGACATATTGGTCGCCCCCTGAATATCAAGGGTAGTTTCCGTTGCAAAATTTCGGAGGTTCGAGAGTGACTCTTGCGACAACCTGAACGACGGCTTTCCATCCTGAGCGGCTGTTGTCGTTGGGTACCAAGCGTCAGGTCTTCACCACTACGGCGTGCCCGGCAGCCAGCCTGGTTCGGCCAGTTCGAAGGCGGAGAAATCGAAACCCGGCGCCACGGTGCAGCCGACCAGGGTCCATTCGCCGAGGCTGCGTGCTGACTGCCACCAGCCTGCCGGCACGACGATCTGCGGCCGCTCGCCTGCGGCAAGCGCCGTGCCAAGGATCTCCTCGATGACGGGACCGCCTTCTCGATGTATCGACAGCGCCAGCGGCGCACCGTCATAGAAGTGCCAAACCTCGGCCGCGTCCTTGACCCGGTGCCAGGCCGACAATTGGTCCTTCTCCAGAAGGAAATAGATCGCCGTCGAATGGCCGCGCGTGCCTGCCGCGCCGTCGCGAAAGGTTTCGGCATACCAGCCGCCTTCCGGATGCGGCTTCAGGCCGAGCAGGGCGATGATTTCGGCGGAACTGGTCATGCCCTAGCTCCTGGTGCCGCTCAGAAATTGTCCTTGCGCTTGCGGATCTCGGCGAACACTTCGGCGTCGGAGGCCTTTTCCAGGCCGAGATGCCTGCGGATCGCCGGATCGTGCCAGCGCAGGAACGGATTGGTCGACAGTTCCTCGCCGATCGTCGTCGGCAGCGTCGGCTTGCCGTCGGCGCGCAGCGCCTCGATCTTGGCGGCACGCTCTTTCAGCGCCGAATTGGTCGGGTCGACGGTCAGCGCGAAACGGGCGTTGGCCAGCGTATACTCATGTCCGCAATAGACGACCGTCTCGGCCGGCAGCGCTGCGAGCTTTTTCAGGGATTCGTACATCACCGGCGGCTTGCATTCGAGCAGCCGCCCACAGCCGAGCGCAAACAGCGTATCGGCGGCGAATGCCACTTTTGACGCCGGCAGGTGATAGGTGACATGGCCTGCGGTGTGGCCGGGTGTGGCGATGACCTCGATCCGCTCATCGCCGAGGTGGACGACCGAGCCTTGCTCGACGGTTTCGTCGATGCCGGGAATCTTTGCCTTTTCGGCTTCCGGCCCGACGATGCGCAGCTTGAAACGCTCCTTCAGCGCCAGATTGGCCTCGACGTGGTCGAGATGGTGGTGGGTGGTCAGGATCATCGTCGGCGCCCAGCCGGTGCGCTTGATGGCGGCCAGGATCGGCGCCTCTTCTGGTGCGTCGATGAGCGCCGTCTGGCCGCTTTTGGGGTCATGCACCAGCACGCCGAAATTGTCGCTGCGGCACATGAATTGTTCGATCTCGACCGGCATCATATCTCTCCGTTTACAGGCGCAGACATAGGGCGCCTGCCAGCCGATGTCATCTGCCTTTGTTGAACTTGGACTGCTTCGAAGCTACCGTTCCGCCCATGCATTCAGATATTGTCGACCTCCGTTCCTTCTATTCGACCACGCTCGGGCGCCTGGCCGAACGCTCGATCACCATGGCCCTGTCCTCGATATGGGCTGTCGTGCCCAACGAGCGGCTGGTCGGCCTCGGCTACACCTTGCCGTGGCTGGAGCGCTTCGGCAGCGATGCCGAGCGTGTCTTTGCCTTCATGCCGGCGACGCAGGGCGCGGTGGTCTGGCCGGCGACGGGGCCGACGGCGACCGCGCTGGTCTTCGACGAGGAGCTGCCGCTGGTCGATTCCTGTATCGACCGCATGCTGCTCGTCCATTCGCTCGAACATGTCGAGAACCCGCGCGAGACGCTGAACGAGATCTGGCGGGTGCTGTCGCCGGCCGGCCGTGTCGTCATCGTCGTGCCCAACCGGCGCGGCGTCTGGGCGCGCTTCGAGCATACGCCTTTCGGCAATGGCCGGCCGTTCTCGCGCGGCCAGTTGACCGAATTGCTGCGCGAAGCGAATTTCACGCCGGCGGCATGGTCCGATGCGCTATTCTTTCCGCCGTCGCCGCGACGTTTCATGATGCAGTTCCACAATGTGCTGGAACGTGCCGGCCGGCGCTTCTGGCCGATCTTTTCGGGCGTCATCGTTGTCGAGGCGCAGAAGCGGCTCTATCAGGGCGTCCCGGTGGCGCAGCGCGCCTCCCGCCGCGTCTTCGTGCCGGTTCTCTCGCCGCATGGTGCGCCGACGCTTGGCCGGCTGTCGCCGGCCGAACGTCCGGCGTCGCCAGGATGACGCGTTCGTGATCCGACGCAGGCTTTTTCTCACCTATCTGTCGCGGACGGGTTCGCTGCCCGATTGAAGGCATACGCGGTCGATCCTATGACCGGGGTTTAGCACCGCTTCCGAATGCAAGGATCCACTCATGGCTGATCATCCGGATGTCGAGCCCAGCGCCCAGAAGCTTGCCACGTCGATCGAAGCCAGCAGCCTGCGTGAGCAGCTGGCAACAATCAAATTGGCGCTGACCACCTCGCCAGTGCGAAAACAATTGCTTTGGGCAGCGATCGGCATCGTCGCCGTCATCGTGGCGAGCTCGATCGGGCAGGTTCTGCTCAATCGCTGGAACCAGCCTTTCTACGACGCGCTGGCGCGGCGCGACATGCCGGCTTTCCTGCATCAGCTTCTGGTCTTCGCCGGCATCGCCGGCGGGCTTGTGGTGCTCAATGTCAGCCAGACCTGGCTCGACCAGATGCTTCGCCTGAAGCTGCGCGAGGCGCTGACGCTCGACCTGATCGGCGAATGGATGCGGCCGGCGCGTGCCTTCCGGCTGACCCATGCCGGCGCCATCGGCGTCAATCCCGACCAGCGCCTGCAGCAGGATGCCGGGCATCTCTCCGACCTTTCGACCGGTCTCGGCATCGGCCTGCTGCAGTCCTGCATCCTGCTTGCCTCGTTCGTTGGCGTCTTGTGGTCGCTGTCTTCCGGCTTCGTCTTCCACATAGGCGGCCATTCGCTGGCCATACCCGGTTACATGGTCTGGGCGGCGATCCTCTATGCGGGCACAGCTTCGTGGTTGAGCTGGCTGGTCGGGCGGCCGCTGATCCGCTTCAACAACGATCGCTATACGCGTGAGGCGGAACTGCGCTCCTCGGTGGTTCGCGTCAACGAGAATGTCGATGCCATCGCGCTTGCGCATGGCGAGGCCGATGCCAGGCGCCGGCTCGAATTCGACCTTGGCATGGTGCTGGGCGCCATGCGGCGCATCTACAGCGCCCAGATCAATCTTTCCTGGGTAACCGACACCTATGGCTGGATCACTGTCGTCGCGCCGATCCTCGTCGCTTCCCCGGTCTATTTTGCCGGCGATATCAGCTTTGGCGGCTTGATGATGGCGGTCGGCGCCTTCAATCAGGTCCATTCCTCGCTGCGCTGGTTCATCAACAATATCGGCGGCATCGCCGATTGGCGCGCCACGCTGATGCGGGTCGCCGACTTCCGCATCGCGCTTGGCGACACCGACGCGCTGCACGATACGGAAAGGCGCATTTCGTTCGGCGAAAATCCCGACGGCAGCCTGACCTTCGAGAAGCTCGAGATTGCCTCGCCGGACGGATGCACCAAGCTTGCCGAGCCGCATGTCGAAATCCGAGCCGGCGACCGCGTCATGATCACCGGAGATCCGGGCGCCGGCAAGACGCTTTTCTTCCGCGCCATTGCCGGTCTGTGGCCATGGGGCAGCGGCCGGATCGGCATGCCGGCCGGAGAAGCGCCGATCTTCGTTCCGCGTACTCCCTATTTCCCGCTCGGCAGGCTGCGCGAGGTGCTCAACCATTCAGACGGCGCGGCGGAGGCGAGCGATGCCGAGATTTCGGAGGTGCTGGCCGATGTCGGGCTGCAACGCCTGTCGTCCTCGCTCGATCACTCGGCGCGCTGGGAGCGTGAGCTCAGCGACGACGAGCAGCGTCTGCTGGCCTTTGCCAGGCTCGCCTTGCGACGGCCGAAATGGGTGATCATCGACGAGGCGCTGGACGCGTTCGACGGCGCGACGCTGAGGCAAGTGCTGTCGATGCTGGACAAGCGCCTTCCCGACGCCGCGATCCTCAATATCGGCCGCGGCCAGCACAATACCCGCTTCTTCCCGCGAGCGTTGACCATCGTCAAGGATGCCGGCCAACCGCCCCTCAAGCCGGCCCGTGTCAGGGCAGGCGCCATCGAACCGCCCCCGATTATCGCCTCGGCCCGCCGAAAGAAATAGAAGCCAAGCTTTATTTCGCCGCGATCGCGGCGAAAAACTATCGCGATCGTTTCAGATGGGAACGTTCCGATCGGCCATGCTTGACGCTCTCGCCCTGCTCGCCTGCCTTGCCTGCGCCCCGGCAGCACCTGTGGCCGCGCCCGCCAATGCCATTGCCGTCGACGTCGAGCTGGTGCTGGCCGTCGACATCTCGCAGTCGATGGATGAAAGGGAGTTTGCCCTGCAGCGCGCCGGCTATGTCGCGGCGCTGCGCCATCCCGACTTCATCAATGCCGTGCGTGCCGGCCCTTCCGGCCGCATCGCCATCGCCTATTTCGAATGGGCCGGCACCATCCGGGACGATGCGGTCATTGCCTGGCACGTCATCGACAGCAAGGAGAGCGCCAACGCTTTCGCCGACAAGATCGCGGCCCGCCCGTTCAGGAGCTTCCGCGGCACCTCGATTTCCGGTGCCGTGGCCTTCGGCGCCGAGCTTTTCGATGGCACGGCCTTCGTGGCCAAACGCCGCGTCATCGACGTCTCTGGCGATGGCCCAAACAACACCGGCTTGCCGGTCACAACGGCACGCGATGCGGCGCTGGCGAAGGGCATCGTCATCAACGGGTTGCCGATCCTGATCAGCCCGTCACCGACCTTCAGCCATCTCGACCGGTATTATGCCGAATGCGTCACCGGCGGACCGGGCTCGTTCGTCCTGCCAATCTATGCGGTTTCCGAATTCGCCACCGCCACTCGCCGCAAACTGATCCTCGAGGTCAGCGGCGTCGAGTATCCCAAGGAGGATCCGAGGACGATCCGCATCGACGCACCGATCGACTGCCTGCAAGGCGAGCGCGACCGGCGGTTTTTCTCCGACCCGTATTTCCCGGAACTCGACCGGTAAGGCTTGCCCACGGGTAAGCTAGGCCGGTGGCAGGCCGAAGGCCGGGAACAGAGATGGCCCGAGCGGCCCTATGAAGATCGTCAAGGAAGCGAACCCGCCCTCGGCTGGCTCGAACACATGCAGGGAATGGGCCCGCCACGCCGGGTCATCGTGGCTGCGGGAATAGACCCCGACCGCCGGCTGGCCATTGGCCGCGGTGGCCAGCGTGCGGAAGCCGCCGAACCTCGGCCAGACGGTCTCGAAGAAACCGCGGATCGCTTCGCGGCCTTGATACCATTCGCGCCAAGGCGGCATGGTATAGATGGCGTCCTCACGCAGGAGCTCGATCAAACCTTCGAGATTGGCGGCCTGCCAGGCCTGCATGTAACGTTCGAGCAGCAGGCCTTCTTCGGGGTTGGGCCGTGATCGGCTGGCCGGCCGTCCGCCAGGATAGCGCGCCGTCAGCGTTGCGCGGGCGCGCTGCAACGCGCTGTTGATCGAAGCCGTCGATCCGCCCAGCAAACGCGCCGTCTCGACGGCCGACCATCCCAGGACGTCGGCAAGCAGCAGCGCGGCGCGCTGCCTGGGCGGCAGATCCTGGATAGCGGCGACGAAGGCGAGCTGGACGGCCTCGCGGCTCTCGTAACGGGCTTCCGGACCTGGCTCGCTGCCGGCAATGTCTGGAAGCTCGGCGTCGGGGTAGGGCTCCAGCCACGCGACGTCAGCTACGGGCCCGCCTATGGCCGCCCCGTGCGACGGCGGCCGTCCGGGTTCCCGGAGAATGCGACGCGCCCTCGACCTCGCCTTGATGGCGTTAAGGCAAGCATTGGTCGCGATCATATAGAGCCAACCGCGAACCGAACCCCGCCCGTCGAACTCCGACCTTGCGCGCCAGGCGCGAAGCAACGTGTCCTGGACGAGGTCGTCGGCCTCGTGCAGCGAACCCATCATGCGATAGCAATGCAGCTTGAGCTCGCGGCGATGCGCGGCCGTGACCTTCTCGAAGGCCAGCCGATCGAGGATCGGCTGGCGTGCCGGTTCCAGAGGTGGTTGAGCGTCTGTCATGCTACTTTCGGGTTCCGGGTCAGGTTTGCATTACGCGCGCCTCAGGCGGCCGGGGCAAGCCCGCTCCCGCTCACCATGAAGGAACTGCCTTGCGGCTGGCCGGTGGCGAGTGCGACCACCGCCCGTCCGACATCGGCCGGCGTCTGCATGTCGGTCATGGCGGCGATGAAGTCCGCCGGCTGGATGCCCATATAGGCCGCGATGCTGTCGACGCCGGCCTTGCCCACGCCGGTCTCCGGCATGATCCGCATCGGCGCGAGCGCCATGAAGCGCAGGCCGAGGCCAAGCCGGTCCGACTCCTTCTGGCTATGACCGGCCAGGAACATCTGCATGCGTTTTGCGCCGGCATAGCCGCCGGCATTGGGTGGTCCGCCGGTCAAGGCCGCGCCGCTGGAGATCAGAACGATCCGGGTTCCCGGCTTGAGCGGACGGCGCAGAGCGGCCCGGCAAAACAGGAACGACGCCTTGACGTCGGTGTCCCAATTTGCCGAGAAGGCCTTCCAGTTCTGTTCATGCACCGGCGCGGAAGGGGCCAGCGCACCTGCGCAGATCACCAGCACGTCCGGCTCAAGCGCGGCGAAGACCTTAGCGGGGGCGGAGTCCACCGTCGCATCGATCGCGAGCGTCTTCACGCCGGAGACCTCCCAGGCAAATTGCGCCAGGGCCTGTTTTCCGCGGGCGACCGCCAGCACCGTCGCTTTCTCCTTGAGGGCGACCTCCGCAATGGAGCGGCCGACACCCCGGCTGCCTCCGACGACGACGACATTCTGATTTTGCAACGATCCCATGGATCACCTCTCTGTTCCCGGCCGCCGGACCATCCAGGCGCGCTCATCGATAAGGACAGCGCAGGTGGGCGGAAATCATCGGTGCCAGGCAGAAATATCTTTCAGGTGACGGCAGCGGCGCGCCAGTTTTGTATTCGGTGTCATTACCTCGGGGGTAATCGACCAGCGCGCAACGTCCCGGCAAACTGCTCCCATCAAGCCGGTTGTCCGGCTTTCGACCACAAGGAGTTACACCATGACCGCCTACGCCGTCGCCCATATGCGCCAGGTCACGCCGGGGCCGCCGATCGTCGAGTACCTGCAGAAGATCGATGCCACGCTTGAGCCGTTCGGCGGGCGCTTCATTGTGCATGGCAGCGAGGTGGACGTGGTTGAAAACACCTGGCCGGGGCACCTCGTCATGATCGAATTTCCAGACATGCAGCAGGCGCGCGGATGGTACCGCTCGGCCGCCTATCAGGAGATCTTGCCGCTGCGCACCGAGAATTCTCAGTCCGATGTGGTCCTTGTCGACGGCGTTGCGCATCCGCACAAGGCCACCGACGTACTTGAATAGGGCAATGATCGGCTACGATCGGCTTCTATGGCGCCGCCATCTGTCCGGCGACACTGAATTTGGATCGCGTCTGCATCGGCAGCTTCACCGCCCCTGCAGCACCTTGATCGCGTTGGACATGTCGCCGTGCGACAATGCAGCCAGATAATCCGAGTAGTTGATCCTCCCGTTCGCGAAGCCGTTCATCAATCGCGTGCAGAACGTGTGTTCCAATCCGGCGTCCGGGACGTTCATGAGCGCGGCGAGGTTTGCCCTTTCAACCTTGCCGAACCGCATCTTGAACTTGGTCATGCACCGCTGGATCGCCTGCCGCTTCAGCGCCGGGCTGCCGCTCAACGCGACTTGTCCATTCTGGAAATCGGTCTTCGATGTCGTACACCCAGAAATCAAAGTGGCCGATATCAAAGCTGTTGCTAATACTAGCGTCTTCATTGCTTCCCCCAAACCAACCCATTTGAGACCTGTTAAAGCAACAAAGAATGCTGGGCAACTTCATTGAATGGAAAACTGAAAATATGGTTTTTTGCGGAGGTCGGAGGTTCGTTGCTTCTGCCTGTTAACCTATCGTTTCAGCAGAAATACCGCCTGCTGGCCGAAAAAGTTCCAGAACCACCACGGCATGGAGAAGCCGATCCGCTGGCCGTTGGCGTCGAGCGCGGTTGCCTTTTCCACCGTCGCGCCCAGCTCGTCGCAGAGATTGACGAAATCGCGAATGGTGCAGAAATGGATGTTGGGGGTGTCGTACCAGTAATAGGGCAGGTCCTTGGTCACCGGCATTCGGCCGTTGAAGAGCAGCGAAAAGCGCACCCGCCAGTGGCCGAAATTGGGAAATGAGACGATGGCGCGGTTGCCGATCCGGAGCAGTTCGTCGAGCACCAGCTTCGGATTGCGGGTCGCCTGCAAGGTCTGCGACAAGACGACAAAGTCGAAGCCCTTGTCGGGATAGAATTGGAGGTCCTTGTCGGCATCGCCTTGAATGACCGACAGGCCGCGCGCCACGCATTCGTTGACGCCGCGCTGCGACAGTTCCAGCCCGCGGCCGTCGACCTTCTTGGTCGCCTGCAGCAATTCGAGCAGCAGGCCGTCGCCGGAACCGACGTCCAGCACCCGCGACTGCGGCGGGATGAGATCGGCGACGACTTCGAGGTCGACGCGCTGGGCGCGGTTGACGCTCATTGGCTCGGCTCCTGCCTGGCGCATGGTCCTGATCCGAAAAGTCTGCAACTTTTCGGGGCCATGCGCTGATGCCTGGCGCATGATCCTGATCCGAAAAGTCTGCAACTTTTCAGGGTCATGCGCTGATGCCTGGCACATGGTCCTGATCCGAAAAGCGTGCAACTTTTCGAGGTCATGCGCCGAGCCCTCTAGCCCGGGCCGCCGAGGCGATGAAGCCTTTGATGGCGGCGAACAGTTCCGGCTCGTCGAGCAGGAAGGCGTCGTGGCCGCGGTCGGTCTCGATTTCGACGAACGATACCGAGGCGCCGGCCGCGTTCAGCGCGTGAACGACCGAGCGGCTCTCCTCGGTCGGGAACAGCCAGTCGCTGGTGAAGGAGACCAGGCAAAAACGGGTCTTGGTGCCGGCGAAGGCATCGGCCAGCCGGCCGCCATGGTCGGCGGCGAGATCGAAATAGTCCATCGCCCGGGTCATGTAGAGATAGGAGTTGGCATCGAAGCGATCGACGAAGGTCATGCCCTGATGGCGCAGATAGCTCTCGATCTGGAAGTCGGCATCGAAGCCGAAGGTCAACGCTTCGCGGTCCTGCAGGTTGCGGCCGAACTTGCGGTGCAGCGCTGCTTCCGACAGATAAGTGATGTGGGCGGCCATGCGCGCCACCGCCAGCCCCTTTTCCGGTCGCTTGCCGTGCTCGAAATATTTGCCGCCATGCCAGTCGGGGTCGGCCATCACCGCTTGCCTGCCGACCTCGTGGAAAGCGATGTTCTGCGAGGAATGGCGGGCGCCGGTGGCGATCGGCAGGGCCGAGAAGACGCGCTCGGGATAGCTGGAGGCCCATTGCAGCACCTGCATGCCGCCCATCGAGCCGCCCAGCACGCTGAACAGCTGTTCGATGCCGAAATGCTCGACCAGCATCAGCTGCGCCCGCACCATGTCGCGGATGGTGATGATCGGCAGGTCGAGCCCGTAAGGCTTGGCGGTTGCGGGATTTGTCGAGGCGGGGCCGGTGGAACCGAGGCAGCCGCCGATGACGTTGGACGAGATGACGAAGAAACGGTCGGTATCGATGATCTTGCCGGGGCCGATCAGCACTTCCCACCAGCCCGGCTTGCCGGTCACCGGATTGGTGTTGGCGACATGCTGGTCACCGGTCAGCGCATGGCAGACGAGGATGGCGTTGGAGCGCGCGTCGTTGAGCGTGCCATAGGTCTGGTAGGCGATCTGGAACGGCGACAGCAGCGTGCCGGCGTCGAGCTTGAGCGGCTTGTCGGCGCCGAAACGCAACACCGGGCTCGACGGCTGGTCGGCCTCGTTGTTGGTTTTTCGCGCGCGCAAAGCGACCATCACATCTCCTTGCCCGGCCTTCAGTTGTCCGCCGGTCCGGGCAACAACCAGTCAGGGCAACAAAAAACCGGCCATGCCTTCGCAAAGCCGGTTACAAGATGCAAACGGCCCTTTAGCAAGTTGTTTAACGTGGCTGCAAGCCGACCGGCCAAATCACCACGGAACTGTCGCTGCTCTTCTAGGACTGACGCATGGCTTCGTCAACGGCAAGTTATTGATCCCGAATTGCCGCCCCTCGACATTCCGGGCCACGGCTTGTATTTCCGCTGCGGCTTCCGGATGGAGGCTTCCTCGACGGATTTCATGGAATGAGCCAGACACCGGATCAGACACGTCCAACGCCCCGCGCCGGCATCATGGACATCGAAGCCTATGTGCCCGGCAAGAGCGCGGCGCCTGAAGGTGTCGTCAAAGTCCACAAACTGTCGGCGAACGAGAACCCGCTCGGTCCTTCGCCAAAGGCGATAGAGGCCGCGCGCGCGGTCGCCGACAAGCTCGCGGTCTATCCCGACGGCAGCGCCAGGCGCCTGCGGGAGGCGATCGCCGACGTGCACGGGCTCAATCCGGCGAACATCGTCTGCTCCAACGGTTCCGACGAGATCCTGGGCCTGCTTGCGCAGACCTACCTCGCGGCCGGCGATGAAGCCATCATCACCGAACACGGCTTCATGGTCTACAAGATCTACATCCAGTCGGCCGGTGCCGTCCCGGTAACGGTCAAGGAGACTGATGAACGCGCCGACATCGATGCGATCCTCGCCGCGGTGACGCCGCGTACCAGGATCATCTTCCTTGCCAATCCGAACAACCCGACCGGCACTTACGTGCCGTTCCAGGAGGTGCGCCGCCTGCATGCGGGCCTGCCGCGAAACGTGCTTCTGGTGCTGGATGCCGCCTACGCCGAATATGTCCGGCGCAACGACTATGAAGCTGGCGTCGAGTTGGTGGGCAGCGCGGAAAACGTGGTCATGACCCGCACTTTCTCGAAATTGGGCCTCGGTGGCGCGCGGATCGGCTGGATCTATGCGCCAATGCACGTCATCGACGCGATCAACCGCGTGCGCGGGCCCTTCAACGTCAATGCGACGGCGATCGAGGCAGGCATCGCGGCGATCCGCGACCGGGCTCATATCGAGCGCAGCGTCGCGCATAACGAGACCTGGCTGGCCTGGCTGAGCGAGCAATTGACCGGGCTCGGGCTGCGGGTGACCCCGAGCGTCGGCAATTTCATCCTGATCCACTTTCCCGAGGACAAAAAGCATTCGGCGGCGGCCGCCGACGACTACCTCAGTGCGCGCGGCTACATATTGCGGCGCGTTTCCGGCTACGGTTTTCCCAACGCGCTGCGCATGAGCATCGGCACCGAAGAGGCTAATCGCGGCGTTGTCGCAGCACTCGCGACATTCCTGAAAAGCTAGGGCACCATGACCTCACCGATGTTCGAAAAGATCGCGCTGGTCGGCATCGGCCTGATCGGTTCGTCGCTGGCCCGCGTCATCCGCCGCGAGGGACTTGCCGGCCAAGTCGCCATTTCGACGCGCAGCGAAGCGACGCTGGAGCGGGCGAGCCAACTCGGCCTTGGCGACACCTACACGACAGATGCGAAAGAAGCGGTTCGCGATGCCGATCTGGTCATCGTTTCGGTGCCGGTCGGCTCTTCAGGCACGGTCGCCCAGGAGATCGCACCGGCGCTGAAGAAGGGCGCCATCCTCACCGATGTCGGCTCGACCAAGGCATCGGTGATCGCGCAGATGCAGCCGCATGTGCCTGATGGCGTGCACTTCATCCCCGGCCATCCTTTGGCCGGCACCGAAAAATCGGGACCGGATGCCGGTTTTGCCGAACTGTTCGAGAACCGCTGGTGCATTTTCACGCCGCTGGCCGGCACCGATCCCGTGGCGCTGGAAAAGCTCTCGGAATTCTGGCGCCGCTGCGGCTCCAACATCGACACGATGGACCCCCAGCATCACGACATGACGCTGGCCATCGTTTCGCACCTGCCGCACATCATCGCCTATAACATCGTCGGTACCGCCGACGATCTGGAGTCGGTGACCAAGTCCGAGGTCATCAAATACTCGGCTTCCGGCTTTCGCGACTTCACCCGTCTCGCGGCGTCCGACCCGACCATGTGGCGCGACGTCTGCCTGCACAACAAGGACGCCATCCTCGAAATGCTGGCGCGGTTCTCGGAAGATCTGTCCTCGCTGCAGCGGGCGATCCGCTGGGGCGACGGCGAAAAGCTGTTCGACCTGTTCACCCGCACCCGCGCTGTCCGCCGCTCGATTATCGAGGCCGGCCAGGACATCGACGTACCGGATTTCGGCCGCCAGGCAGTCGAACACCCGCCGAAGGGATAAGCCGCGGCAAGCCGATCGCAGGCCGTACCGCCCCAGAACGGTTCATCGTTTCACGGAAACGCCGAACCGGTCTATCTTTTTGTTTGACGCAATCCGGACGGAAAACCGTTCACAATTTTCCTGGAATTGCTCTAGTCGAGCGGCTTGATCTTGCCGAGCGGGATGAAGCCGAGCGAGGCCTTGCCCTTGACGATCTTCAGCGGCATCGACGGTGCGTTGCCGAGCAGCGCCAGTCCGGCGAAGCCGGTCTGGATTTCTTTCTTCTGCTCGGGGATGGCGGTGGCGAGGATTGCCGCCACGGCCTTCGGGTCAGTGACCTTGATCATCAGGTCGGCATTTATGAGACCGTCGTCATCGACCGACAGCGGTCCGGAAACGGTGATGCGCGCGGTTCCTGAAGACAGATCGAGCTCGTGGATTTCGGCCGCCTGGCCGCGCAGGCTCTTCGGATTTTCCTTGATCAGCGTCACGCCGTTCTTAAGCGTCACGTCGCCGCTGCCGTCGAGTGGCGGCAAGACGCGCCCGCCGATGGCCTCCGCGTCGATTTCGAGATCGGTGAAATTGCCGGCATAGTCGATGTCCTGGCCGTTTGGGCGCAATTGCCCGGTGGCGGTTCCGGCGCTGAACAGCGAGACGGGATCGGTGTCGTCCGCCGGATCGGTCTGGCCGGACAGCCCTTCTGCCTGCAGCGAGAGGCGCCCCGGCAGCGGCCAGGACAGCTTCATGTCGGCCCGCAGATCATCCCAGTCGATCCACAGCGGCGTCATGCCGGGAACAGAGGTCCTGAGCGGCCCCCTGAACTCGGCGGCAGGCGACAGAAGCCGCGTGATCTGCGTGGCGGCGTTGATTTTGCCTGTCGATGCAGCGACGTTGCGGCTGTCGTCCTCGTAAGCCAGACTTTCGCAAGAAAGCGTGAAGGTGAAGGGATAGCCGCTGACCGCGAGATTGGCGCAGTCGGCCTTGATGCCTTTGTCGTCGAGATCGGCGACCGCCTTGTCGGTTGCACTCTCGACCAGGTCCGCCAGGTAGAACCAGCCGGCGCTGTAGATGCCGAACAGCACGAGGATGAAAGCGGCAAGCCACAACAGGCGGCGACGTTGGCTGGGCGGCGGGCGCTCGTCACTTGACGTCATGCTGCGGCTTTCGTTAACGCGGGTGGCACGGGCGGGCTGTCGCTTTCGGCAACAACAGGTAGACGGACTGAAACACCACCGGTGAGGTGGTTCGTCACAATCAGGCTTGGCGATATGGGCGATTTTTGGGTTTTTGGCTACGGCTCACTGATCTGGCGGCCGGGATTCGCGCATGTCGAGACGCGGCGTGCCCGCCTGCATGGCTATCGCCGTTCGCTCTGCGTCTATTCTTTCGTGCATCGCGGCTCGCGCGAACGGCCGGGCCTGGTGCTCGGCCTCGACCGCGGCGGCTCCTGCGTCGGGCTGGCGTTCCGGGTTCCAGGCGAGCTGCGCAACGAGGTCGTCACCTATCTGCGCGAACGCGAGCTGGTCACCAACGTCTATCTCGAGCGTGTGCTCAGCGTCCGCCTCGACAAGCGTGAAACGGATGGGGGCGAGACGGTCGAAGCCATCGCCTATGTCGTGGACCGCAGCCATGAGCAATACGCCGGTGCGCTCGACGCCGCCGAGGCAGCAGCCGTCGTTCGCGGCGCCGTCGGCCAGTCGGGGAGGAATGAGGATTACGTGCTCAGCACGCTGGAGCACCTCGAAGCACTGGGTATAAGCGATCGCTGGCTGGAAGAGGTGACAAGACGGGTCGCGACGTAGCTTCTTTGGTCGTTGACCATGATGCTTTCGGCGTCGTGGTCCGGGCTACATCCTGAAAATCTGTTTGCCAAGATCGGCGCGATCCAGGCTGTTTGCCACGGCGAGCTTGAACTCGGTCAACGGGCGGAGACCGCCGACAGGAACGTGGAAGCCGGGCTGGCCGAAGATGTCGATGATCTCGCGTAGCACAGGTCGGTCGGCTTCGACCGGCGGCGAAAAGAAGTAGCGATAAATATTCGCCCTGATCTCCACGCCGCTCAGCAACACATCGAAATTGTGAAGTTCGAAGCGCTCGGCACTCATGCCGCCATTGATCACCATCTGCCCGCCGAGCGCCAGGGTGCGGATCAATTCGCCGCTGACAGGTCCGCCGACATTGTCGATAATCCCGTTCAATCCGGCGCCACCGGTGATATCCATCACGGCTTCCCGGATACTTGCCTTCAAGTCCGAAAGGTCAAGAATGGCGGCGACGCCAAGCGTCTTCAGATCGAAGCTTTGGTGCGAGCGCCGCACCAGCGCGATGACGTTGATGCCGCGTCGTTGGGCGAACTGCATCACCATTGTCGAAATCGACGAATAGCCGGCCGTGACAGCCAGCCACTGGCCAGGCCGCACACGGGAATCCACCATCAGATCCCACGCGGTAATGGGGTTCACCATCTGCCCGGCGCGTTCGACCGGATAGCCGGCAGGCAACGGGATCAGCCATTCGGCGGGAATGGCCGCGTACTCGGCCCAACTGCCATAATAGCTGAACGCGACGAGCGTGCCCGGTTCCAGCAAAACGTTCGCGCCAACGGCTTCGACGATGCCGGCGCCATGGTTTCCCGCGATCTGCTGGGGAAAATGCGGCTTCTTCGGTTCGGGATAGAGGTTCTGGACAAACAGGAAGTCGCCCGGATTGATCGAGGCCGAGACCATCCTGACCAGCACCTCGCCATCGCCGATCCGCGGCATCGGCAGGTCGTCAACGTAGAGCACGTCGCGCGGCGAGCCGATGGCGTCAAATACAATTGCTTTCATGCCGGTCTCCATAACAAACGATCCGGGGCAAACAGTCTGGGCTTGGCCAGACCGTGCCGAAATTTGCGTCGGCGCCGCGGAACTTATGGCCAGCCGGCAAAGGCCAGAATTGGCAGATTTGACAATCTATGTGCTAAACTTGCCAATTTCCTCAGAGGGGCTGGTTTGGAAGCCGGACACGGCGCGGCGGGTCGCGGTTTTGTGAAGCGCCAGCGGGTTGGAAAAGAGGCTATGCGTTTGACGTTGCCATGGCGCGACATAGGTTAGCCCGGTCGGCGGCTCCCACCCGCCTCAGCATGAATCACCATGGAGATCAGCCTTGCAGAAACGTCGTCTCGGTCGCACCGACCTATCCATCGCGCCATTGGTTCTGGGCGGCAATGTGTTCGGCTGGACCGCCGATGAGAAAACCTCGTTCGACTTGCTCGACCGCTTTGTCGACGCCGGTCTCAACGCCATCGACACGGCCGATTCCTATTCGCGCTGGATTGCCGGCCACCAGGGCGGCGAATCCGAAACCATCATCGGCAAATGGATGAAGAGCCGCGGCAACCGCGACAGGGTTGTCGTCATCACCAAGGTCGGTTCGGACATGGGGCAGGGCAAAAGGGATCTGTCCGCCGCCTATATCGAAAAGGCCATTGATGCCTCGCTGAAGCGGCTGCAGGTCGATACCGTCGATCTCTATCTGTCGCACTGGCCCGACCCTGCGACCCCGTATGAGGAAACGCTCGGTGCTTACCAGAAACTGCTCGACAAGGGCAAAATCCGCTATGCCGGCGCTTCCAACCTCGACGCCGCCCAATTGCGCGCCGCACTCGACGTAGCAAGCCTGCGCGGCCTGCCGCGCTACGAGGTGCTGCAGCCGGAATACAACCTCTACGACCGCTCGTTCTTCGATGGTCCGCTGCGTGATCTGTGCGTGGCCGAGGACATCGGCGTCATCACCTATTTCAGCCTCGCCAAAGGGTTTTTGAGCGGCAAGTACCGCAGCGAAGCCGATCTCGGCAAAAGCCCGCGCGGCGGCGGTGTGAAAGGGTATCTCAACGCGCGTGGCATGCGCATTCTCTCAGCGCTCGACGCCGTGTCGGCCAGACATTCGGCCAAGCCGGCGGAAGCGGCGCTGGCCTGGATCATGGCGCGCGCCGGCGTCACCGCTCCGATCGCCAGCGCGACGACGCTCGGCCAGCTCGACAGCCTGGTGCGTGCGGCGTCGTTGCAGCTCAGTCCGGACGATATCGCCGAGCTCGACAAGGCCAGCGCATAGCCGCGCACGATCGTTCAAGACCCGCACCGCTGCCTTGCCTACCGTCCTACATCGTCACAGGAATGCAGGGACGCCGCATGGCCGGACAGGTTCTTCTCGATCAGCAGCTATGGCAGCAATTGCTGGCGCTTGTGCTGGCATCGGCCATCGTCATGGGCAGCCCGGGGCCGGCGACGATAAGCGTCACCGCGATCGGCGCCGCGTTCGGCCTGCGGGATTCGCTCCGCTATGCCTCGGGGATCGTTGTTGGCACGATCCTCGTGCTCGTGGTGGTGGCGACGGGCATCATGGCCGTTCTCGCCGCGTTGCCGAAGCTCGCGGCGCTGCTGGCGGTCGCCTCGGCAGCCTACATCCTTTACCTGGCGTTCAAGATAGCGACGGCGCCGCCACTGACGGCACGCGTCCGTGGAGCGGCGCTTCCCACTTTCCTTGGCGGGTTTCTTCTGGCTGTTGCCAACCCGAAAGCCTATGTGGCGATTGCCGCCGTGTTCGCCGGCGCGTCTTCCGGCGCCGGCGGTCTCGGTATTTCAGCCAAGCTGGGGGTTCTCACCTTGATGATCGTTGCCATTCATCTCTTGTGGCTTCTCGCCGGCGCAGCCTTTGCACGTTTGCTGCGCAAACCGCTGGCGTCGCGGATCATCAATCTGGTGTTTGCCGTGACGCTGGTTGCAACAGCCGCCCTGGCTGCCCTGCCGTGAGCCCTTGTGGCATCTGAGGCCGTTGCCTCAGCCTTTCAATTCAGGTTTCGCGTCCAGCTCACCAAGCCTTTTCACCGCAGTCGGCGGCATCGGCGGCGGGTTCGGCGTTTGCGACGCCTCGACGAGGAGCTGGTCGCAGGCGGCCTCCGTCTCGCCGATCAGCCGTTGCATGAATTCGTCCTTGCCGAGGCCGGGCGGGATCGGCGACAGGAAGCGCGCCTTGATCGTGCCGGGATAGCGCAGGAATTTGCGGCGCGGCCAATAGAGGCCGGCGACGTGAGCGACCGGCACCACCGGAATGCCAAGTTGCGCATAGAGTTCGACGATGCCGTATTTGTAGACCGGCTCGTCGCCCGGCGCCCGGCGCGTGCCCTCGGGATAGATGATGAGCTGGCGGGGATTGCGCGCCAATTCCTGTTTGGTCGCGGCGATCACCATCTTCAATGCCTTCGAGCGGCTGCCGCGGTCGACCGGAATCATCCGCATCTTCAAGATGTACCAGCCGAAGAACGGGATCCAGGTCAGCTCCCGCTTCAATATGTAAACGGGATCGTCGAGGAACGGCAGGAAAGCGATCGTGTCCCAGAAGGACTGGTGCTTCGGCGCCAGGATGAAGGAGCCTTCAGGCAGGTTCTCCTGGCCGGTGATCTCGCTTCTGGTGCCGGCGATCTTGTCGTAGAGCCACATGCTGGTGCGCGACCAGAATTTCGGCACGAACCAGGCGCGGTGGCGCGGCGACAGGAAATAATACGGGGTCCAGAGGATCATCTGGACGATCAGATTGAGGTAAAAGGCGAGATTGAACGCCAGCGAGCGGAAATAGAGCATACAGCAAGTGCCCGGTGAGGAGGTGTGCGTTGGTTACACCAAGCGCCGGCAAAAAGGAAACGGTGCGAGGCCGGCGATCGGCCCGGTTTTGCGGTAGGCCGTCTTTCGTCACGCCTGCCACGCCGCCTGCAGCAGGCGCTGCTTCAGGCGTGGGGCGGCGAAGTCGAGGAACGCGCGCAGCTTCACCGGCAGCAGGCCCTGGCCGGCATGGACGAGGCTCACCGGCCATGGTTCGGGCTCGAACTCCTGCAGCACGGGGCGCAGCGTACCCGACCGAACCGCGGCGGCGATCTGGTAGGAAAGCAGCCTCGTCACGCCGACGCCAGCAATCGCCGCATCGATTGCCGCCTCAGCGGTGTTGACCCGTAACCTGGAGCGGACCGGTACGGTGAATTCGGCCTTGCCGGTGGCGAAACTCCAGGCGGAGGCGTTGAGCCCTTCGAAGGTGATCGCACTGTGTGCCGCAAGCTCCTGCGGCTTTTTCGGCGTGCCGTGCTCGGCGAGATAGGCCGGGCTCGCGCAAACGACGCGGCGGATCGAACCGAGGCGGATGGCGACCAGGCTCGAATCGGCAAGGGCGCCGATGCGGATGGCGAGATCGATGTGCTCTTCGACCAACTGGGTTATCCGGTCGGCGAGTGTCAGCCGCACACTTACGTCGGGGTAGGCGGCGAGAAAGGCGGTGACGACCGGCAGCACATGCAGGCGGCCGAAGACGATCGGCGCGGTGACGATCAGTTCGCCGGTCGGGGCGCTGTACTCGCCGGCGGCTATTCGCTCGGCCTCGCCGACCTCGTCGAGAATGCGACGACAGGCGGCGAGATAGGCGTGGCCGGCATCGGTCAGCGACAGCTGCCGCGCCGAGCGGTTCAACAGCCGTGTCTTCAGGTGCCTTTCCAGGTCCGAAACCTTGCGGCTGACCGTCGTCAGCGGAATGCCGAAGCGACGCCCGGCAGCCGAAAGGCTGCCTGTCTCCGCCGCGGCAACGAAAAGCGACATGGAGTGGAGGCGATCCATAACTTTCCCGAAAAAATTGGCCCTTCCGAAGAATGGAAGGACGCATCGCAGATATGGCATCTGCTTCTCGAAGATGGAAGTATCTACTTTTCGGTGAGTAATGCAGCGTAGCTCGGCAGTTGAGGAGGGTCTTCATGAACGCTCACACCAGCGATGTTGCCTTCACACCGACGGTGAAGGCGATCCAAGCCCGCAAGGGCTCGCGCCAGGCCTATGCCCGTGTTGAGGAGCGTGGTGGCTGGCAGGCGGCAATCACGCCCGATCTCGCCGCCTTCATCGAGGCGCAGACCAGCGTCTTCCTGTCGACCGCCAATGCTGACGGGCAGCCTTACATCCAGCATCGCGGCGGGCCTGCCGGTTTCCTCAAGGTGCTCGACGAACGGACGATCGGCTTTGCCGATTTTTCCGGCAACAGGCAGTTCATCACCCAAGGCAATCTCAGCGACAACCCACAGGCTTTCCTGTTCCTCATCGATTATGCCCACCGGCAGCGCATCAAGATCTGGGGCACAGCGCAGGTCGTCGAGGGCGATGCCGAACTGATGGCAAAGCTGGTGCCGCAAGACTACAAAGCGCGACCCGAACAGGTCATCCTGTTTACCGTTTCTGCCTGGGATTCCAATTGCTCACAGCACATCCCGCAGCGTTTCGAAGCGGCCGATGTGGCGGCGGCTCTGGCCGAACGCGACAGGCGTATAGAACGGCTCGAGCAGGAGATCGCGCGCTTGCGCTCGGGTGCAACAGCCAGGGAATAAAAACTGCCGGTGCCGTTCAGTTTCCGCCCGCGGCGTCGGCCAGCGTGACGCTGTTGGGCGGTTGCTTCACCGGCATGATGCCACGCGCCAGCGCCAGCAGGTATTTGCTGTATTCGGTGAACAGCACGCGCAGCGCTTCCGGCTTGGTCAGCCAGCCGCCATTCCCAAGGTTGGTGTTGACCACCGGATAGGGTTCAAGCCTGGCGCCGTGCAGCAGCCGTCCCATTTCCAGCAGGCTGCGCGGCATGTGATAATTGTTGGTGACGAGGATGACGGTGCCGTAGGCGTGGTCCTCGACCCATTTGGCGCTTTCCTCGGCATTGCCGATCGTGTCGAGCGCGGCGCGGTCGATGTCGACGCAGCAGGAAAACAGCCTCTTGTCGCCGCCGGTCGCGGCCTGAAGCTGGCGGCGGCTGGCGGAGGGATGGACGCCGCTGATCAGCAGCCGCTCGCCCTTGCCTGACGCAAGCAGCCCCATTGCGGCGTCGAGGCGCGACTGACCGCCGGTCAGCACGATGATAGCGTCGGCCCTTGCCGGATTGGCGGGCGTCGTCAGACGGCTGACGGTGTTGGCGAACCAGCCGAAGCCGGCGACAAACAGCGCCACAAGGGCGAGCAGAACGAGGGCCGAAAGTCGCAAGGAGCGGGCTGCCAGCAGCCGCCCGTGTGTGGCGAATTGATCCGGCTTGGCAAATTCATCAGGCCCGGCGAATTCATGCGGACGCGCAACCAGCACTGGCATGCACCCAGCGGTATCGGTCGAGTCCCGAACGTCCATCATGAAATGGTTAATCCCGAAATACGGCCTTTGGTAGGAAAAAAATGCAATTTTCGTGACGATGCGTTTTCATCCGTGATCGATCTTTCCTTTAGCCGGCGTCCGGCTGGCGAATGTCGATGTCGCTGAGATAGGTAACCACGGTGAAATGGGAGGTTGCCGCGGTCAGCGCGCCGATCACCAGCACCATGACAGCGACCCCGAGATAGCCTGCGGAGCCGATGGCGAAATTGCCGAACAGGGCGGTCGCCTGGTCGGCCTGCGGCGTCGCCATATTGCGTGACGACCACCAGGAGAAGACGATGAAGACGAGTATTGCCGCGGCGCCGCCTGCCGCGGCGCCCTTCATGCCGGTGACCAGAAAATGCCGGCGGAATTCGCGCGCGATGAAGCGCGCCTCGGCGCCGACGAAATGCAGCACCTCGATGATGTGGCCGTTGCCGGCCATGGCGCCGCGTGTCGCGAACACCACGGTCAGCACCGTCGCCGACAGCATCAGCGCCAGCACTGCGATACCGATCGTTACCGTGGTGCGGGCCATGGCAACCAGCCGGTCGACCCAGGTGCGATGATCGTCGAGCGAGGCGCTCGGCAGCTTCGGCGTGATCGCCGCGCGCAGTGCGGCGAAATCGGGCGGACTGTTCTCGTCGATGGTGATGATGATCAGACGCGGCACCGGCAGCTCATCGATGTTCAGGCCCGAGCCCAACCAAGGCTCGAGCAGCCGGGCCGTCGCTTCGCGGTCGACGATCCTGGCGCTTTTCACGCCGGGGAATTCGCAGGCGATCTGCGAGGCCAGCGCAAGTGCGGCCTCCATGTCGAGGCCGTCGACCGGCTTGATCTGGATGGTCGCCTCGCGCGAGATCTGGTTCTCCCAGACCGAGGCGGTGTCACGCACCAGCGTGACTGCGCCAAACGTCAGGCAGGACAGAAAGGTCATGATGGCGATGACCAGCACCAGCGCCCGGCCGGCGATGTTCTGCGCCGGCACGATCGGCGCCATCTTGCGCTGGACGCGGGGCTTGGCCGCCGCGGCGTCGTGACCCTCGAAGTGTTCGACGGAGAGCTCAGTCATAGATGTCCAGCCTTCCGCCGGCCAGGATCATGCGCCGTGCGTCGACCTGTTCCATCAGGCCGAGGTCGTGCGTGGCGATCACCACGGCAGTGCCCAGCCGGTTGAGCTCGATGAACAGCCGCAGCAAGCGTCGTGCCAGCGGTGGATCGACATTGCCGGTCGGCTCATCGGCGAGCAGGATCTCGGGCTGCTCGATCAACGCACGGGCGATCGCGGCGCGCTGCTTCTCGCCGCCAGACAGCACCGGCGGCAGCACATGCATGCGTTCGCCGAGGCCGACCCATTTCAGCAGCTCGGTGACGTCGGTGCGGTAGGTCGCCTCCTCGCGGCCGCGCACGCGCAGCGGCAAGGCCACGTTCTCGTAGGTGGTCATATGGTCGAGCAGGCGAAAATCCTGGAACACCACCCCGATGCGGCGCCTCAGATGCGGCAATTCGGTGCGCGAGATGCGCGATCGGTCCTTGCCGAAGATGGTGATCAGGCCGCGCGTCGGCTTCAGCGACATGAACAAAAGCCGCAGCAACGTCGTCTTGCCGGCGCCTGAAGGTCCGCTCAGGAACTGAAAGGAGCGCTCCGGAATGTGCAAGGAGATGTCGCGGAGGATCTCCGGACCCATGCCATAGCGGAGGCCGACATTTTCGAAGCGGATCACTTTCGACGACCTGAAATTCTCGGCGGCAAGATGCCAGCCCTTTCTGTGGAAAGACCATCGGCCGGCATGGTTAACCGACGGTTAATTTGGGGGCTTTTCAAACGAGTCACAGGGGTTCCGGTGGGGAAGCGTTAACCATTTCCGTTTACCCAAAGAAACGAACAGCGAACAGGTGCCGTAGTGTTGGGCCACGATGGCTGAGGATCGAACCGCGCGCCCGGTTTCCGGCGAAATCATGACCGATGCGGCCGCCGAGCCGGAACGCATCATGCGCGACGTGACCGCCGACGTCATCGATGCCGATTATGAGGTGCTGCCCCGCCATTTTACGCGTCCAGACTTTGCGCCGCCGCCTGCGCGCACGATTTCCGCCCCTTCGATCGAAGGCATGGACATGTTGCGCAAGCCGGAAACCGCCGTCGAACGGCCGTTATGGGTGCACGGTGGGCCGATCTTCTGGATTGCCGGCGTCGGTGCCGCCTTGGCCGCCTTCTGGATTTCGGGCGGCCATGCGCTGGTTCGTTAGAACGGCGCCAGAAAATCAACAGGTCACCAGATAAACGATTTGCGACGCGCAGGGGACGGTTCGCGGGCGCCCTGCCAAAGATTTGGCCTTGCCAGACGGCTCGACATGCCTAGAAACGGGTTGAAGACCGTTTTCGGTCAGCTTCGCCTACAAGGCGATCATTTCTGGAAAGGCGGCCAATGCCAGTTGTGCGCGGCAAGGACATCGAAGTCCTGTTTTCGGCGTCCGCCATCGCGCGGCGGAATCTGGAACTTGCCAAGGAGATCGCCGGGCACGACTACCACGACCTTCTGGTAATCTCGGTGCTGAAGGGATCATTCATCTTCGCCGCCGATCTTATCCGTGCCATGCACGATGTCGGCCTGTCGCCGGAGGTCGAGTTCATCTTCATCTCGAGCTATGGCGCCGGGACAACCAGCGGTGAGGTGAGGGTGCTGCGCGACATCGACAACGAGGTCGCCGGCCGCGATGTGCTTCTCATCGACGACATTCTCGAATCCGGCAAGACGCTGAGCTTCACCCGCGACCTCATGCTGTCGCGCGGCGCGAGGAGCTGTGCCATCGCCGTGCTGCTCGACAAGCGCATGCGCCGCCAGACCACGCTCAACGCCGACTATGTCGGCTTCGACTGCCCCGATTATTTCGTCGTCGGTTATGGCATGGACGTCGCCCACGCGTTTCGCGAATTGCCGTTCGTCGGCATGGTCAAGGGCGACGCTTGAGGCCTTTTTGATAATTCTACTCCGGCGGACACCTGACGCAGTGTTCTGCGCTTCCTGCAGCGCAGCGCGTCCTTTGGACGCGCAAAGGACGCTGTAGCACTTTTGATTTTGCGCATGATGCTTTCCGAAATCGAAACCGAGTTCGGGATCAAGCGCGAAGCTCCCGGACTCGAACGTCCGCTCCCCTCCGGTTCTCGAAAACCACGCCATCTGACTCGCCGGAGCGAATTCTGAAAAGGCCTCATCGACACTCAGCGCCTTCAGGAAACATCAACTTTTCCTCGCCAAATATCCTGCCCATGGCAAAGCTCTTGATCGTTGAGGACGATGAATCCGTCCGCACCCTCGCCGCCCGTGCGCTCGAACGCGCCGGGCATAATGTCACTATTGCCGCCGACGGCGCGCACGGTCTTTCTCTGATCCGGGCGGCGCAAGGGGGCTACGACCTTGTGCTGTCCGACATCCGCATGCCGGAGATGGACGGCATCGAGATGGCCAAGGCGGCAGCGGCGCTGTTCCCGGCGATGAAGATCATGCTGATGACCGGCTTTGCCGATCAGCGCGAGCGCGCCGAGGAATTGGACGGCGTTATTCTCGATGTCGTGCAAAAGCCGTTCACGCTGGCTGAAATTCGCGCCCGCGTCGAACAGGCGCTCGCCTGTTTCGCCTAAAGCCCAAGGCCGACCCCTTCACGCAGGGTCGCAGGTCGCAGCGATGGCTGGCGCGCCGCTCCGGCGCCGGCTGGCATTGAGCGCAAACAGGCCGGCGCCGATGATGAGGGCTGCGCCGGCCGCCGTCGCCGGTCGCGGCACTTCGGCAAAGAACAGAAAACCCCATAGCGGCGACCAGATGATACCGGTGTATTCGAAGGTGGCGACACTGTTGGCGGGCGCCAACCGGTAGGCCTGCGACAACAGGATCATGCCGGCCGAGGCAACGAAGCCGCATGCCCCCATCTTCAGCAGATCCGACGTCGTCGGCCAGACCCATGGCCGGACTAGGAATTCGAGGCTCGGATGCACGGCATGGTCGATGTCTGCCAGCCAAAACAGCCCCGCCACCAGGGCAGCACCGGCCAGATAGGCGCCGTTCTGGTAAAACGCCATAACGGTCGAGGATTCGGTGTCGCCGATCTTGCGTGCCATCAGTTGCGAAAAACCGTAGAGCAGAGCCGAGCCTAGCGACAGCAGCGCCGCCCAGTCGAACACGCCGGCACCCGGGCGCGCCATCACCAGCACGCCGAGCATGCCGACCAGGACGGTGGCGAGCGCCTGCCAGGACACGCGTTCGCCGAGATACGGGCCGGCCAGCGCCATGATGAACAGTGGCGCCATGAAATAGAGCGCCACCGCGTCGGCCAGCGGCAGGGCGGCGATTGCCAGATAGTAGGCCGTGTAGGAGGTGAACTGGATGAAGGCGCGCATCGTCAACATGCCGAACCGCTTCGACTGGATCGCCTGCAATCCGACGTCGGCGTGGACGAGGAAAACCAGGATCGGCAGGGCGACGATCGAGCGGATCGCCATCACCTCGGTGACGGGATAGCGGCTCGACACCGCCTTGACCAGCGGGTCCTGCAGTGAAAAGACCAACACGCCGAGACAGAGGCTGAGGATGCCGAGCACAAGCCGATTCTGCATGGGCGCTCCGGTCTCCTGCGCGCCGGCCGGAAGCAGGCCTGCATCCGGGTAAAAAGAACCCGCCACCGTTTCGGGCAGCGGGTACGAGTGAGGACTTTTGATTGGTCCGCGGCCGATTTCGCGGCCGCATATCCAATGGGTGAGGCGACTATCGTCCGCCGTTTGACATGTTGCAAACGAATTGGAATGATGCCAGCAATCAGATTTTCTTATGGCGGGCACATGCGACCCAATCTCGACAGCGACCTCTTGCGCACCTTCGTCGCGGTCGCCGACACCGGCAATTTCACCAAGGCGGCGGAGCGGGCCGGCCGCACCCAGTCGGCGGTCTCGATGCAGATGAAGAAGCTCGAAAGCATGGTCGGCGACAGCCTGTTCGAGCGCGGCTCGCGTGGTGTGGCGCTGACGCGGCGCGGCGGCGAGCTCATCGCCAACGCCAGGCGCATCGTTTCGCTGCTCGACGAGACGGCGGCATCGATGGTCGCGGCGCCGCTTGGCGGGCCGGTGCGCATCGGCATCCCGGAGGAATATGGCCACGCGATCCTGTCGCGCGCGCTCGGTGCCTTTGCCAAGCGCCATCCTCAGGTCGACATCACCGTCCGCTACGCGCATTCCGGTGCGCAGATCGCGGCGCTCGCCGCCGGCGAGCTCGATCTGGCGGTGGTGTTCGAATGGCAGGATCTCTCGGGCGGTGAGGTGCTGATGCATGATCCGACCGTATGGGTGACGTCGGAGCTGCATCACATGCATGAGGACCGGCCGGTGCCGATCGCGCTCTACAACCGCGCCGGCTGGTGCAAGGATTTCGCGATAAAGTCGCTGGAACAGCGCGGTCTCGCCTATCGTGTCGCCTACACCAGCGATACCAATGGCGGCCTGCGGCTCGCCGTCACCTCCGGGCTGGCGATTGCCCCGATCTCGCGCAGCAACATTCCGGCCGGCTGCCGCGAACTTACGGCCGCCGACGGCTTCGGCGACATCGATTCCTCGAACGTAGTGCTGCGGCGCAATCCGAACGCTTCCGGCGAGGCGATCGACGGCATGGAAGAGGCGATCCGCGAGGCGTTCACCAACCGTTAGAGCATGTCGCTCGGTCCGGCGACAGCTGCCACCACGGAGGACCGCGCACGGCGATCTTCCAAAAATGTAGAGTGCAGCCTTACTTCAGCTCCAGCAACCGCTCCAGATAGCTGCGCTCGATATCGGGGCTGAGCGCGTTGCCGAGCCGCTTGCGGATTGCCTCGAGGATCTGGCGCGCGCGCTGCACGTCGATCTCGTCAGGCACTCTCACCGAACTTCCGTCATCGGGACCCTCGCTGGTGCGGGGCCGCCCGAGCGGGTCACGGTCGGCATTCTGCTGGCGTCCGCCCTGCCCGTTGCCGCCCTGGTCGCCTTGCATCGCTTGCAATTGCTTCATCATATCCTTGGCGCCCCTGCGCAAGGCTTCCAATGCGCGGCCCTGGTGGCCGACGGCTTGGTCGCCCTCGCCCTCGCCGAGCGCCTGTTCGGCATTGCCCATGGATTTGCCGGCTTCGCCAAACCCCTCATTGGGGTCGAGGCCCATGCCTTCGAGGCCCTTCCTCAATTGATCGAGCTCGCTCTGCAGCTTGCCCTGGCCTTCCTGCAATTGCTTCAGCGCATCGGCAAATTCCTGCGGCGTCATCGGCTTCGGCCGGCCGAGCGGATCGCGGTCGTCGCCCGGGCTGGGCTTGCCCTGTTCGCCCATCGGGCCTTGCTCACCGTTCTCGCCGAGTTGCTCGTCGCGGTTCTGCCCGCGCTGTTGCTGGCCGCGCTGCATCTGGTCCATACGGAAGGTGTCGTTCATCATCTCCTGCTGGCGCCGCATGATCTCGCCCAGCTTGTCCATCTGCTGGCGCATCTCGCTGTCCTGCTGGCCGCCTTGCTGCTGGCGGCCTGCCTGCAGATTGTTCATCATGTCCTGCAGCTCCGACAGCAATTGCTGCGCCTGGTCGCGATTGCCGGATTTCGCCAGGTTCTCGATTTGGTCCATCATGCGGTCGATGTCGCTCTGGCGCAGTTCCTGGCCGTTTTGCTGCATCTGTGGCGCATTCGGATTCTGCTGCGCCCGCGCCGCGAATTCCTGCAGGAACTGGTTCATCGCCTCGCGCAGTTCCTTCATCGCCTTCTCGATCTCTTGGTCGCTAGCGCCGTTCTTGATCGCATCCTGCAGCGCCTGCTGCGCCTGGCGCAGCCGCTTCTCCGCCGCCGACAGATTGCCTTCCTCGATGCCGAGCGCGATCTCCCAGAGGTAAGCGACCTCGTCGCGCAACTGGTCGTCGCTGTCGGCCATCTTCAGCCGGGTGCGGGCGCTCATGATGGCGAGGTAGTGCGCCATATTGTCGAAGGTGTCTTCGGGCCTGAGCGTGATCGCATCCATCAGGTCGAGGACGCGGTCCTTGGCATAGGCGTCGAGCGCCAGCATGCGGCGCTGCTCGACCACGGCCCGCGCCAAGGGGTTGGAGAATGGCCGCTCCGGCATCACCAGCGTCTTGGTTTCGCTGGTCGCCGTGTGTCCGGCGCCGTCGGTGGCGACAAGCGACAGCTTGACGTTGCCACCGGCCCAGACATGGTCGGTCAGATCCTTCGTCGTTTTGGCGGCATTGGCCTTGCCGCCGCGGCGCGGCAACGTCAGCGGCATATCCGGCGGGCCATAGAGCGGATGCGCGTTGGGCACCTGCGGATCGGCCAATGCGAAAACCGCCTTGGCGGAGGCCGCGCCATAGTCGTCGTCGATCTGGTAGTTGAGCTCGAAGGCGCCGTTGACGGCGCGTTTCGGCTCACCGACAAAGCGGATCTGCGGCGGCTTGTCGGGGATTATGGCGAAGGCCCAGCGGCCGAGCTCGCCGTCGCCGGATTGCAGCGTCAGCATGCCGTCGGCCGTCAACTTGCCGCTGAACTGGCGCACGGTGGAAGGCGTTGCAGTATTTGCCTCTGGCTTGGCTTGCGGCCCGGTCGGATCGATGGCGCGGGTGTTGCCGCCGGCGTCGGCGTAGCTCAGCGTTTCCTCGCCCGAACCGCCCGTGACGCGCAGCGACACGTCGCTGCCCTCCGGAACGGTGAAGGTCGGCGCCGCTTGATTGGCATTGTTGGCAAGGACAGGGGCGTTGAGGAATACTGGTGGCCTGCCGGTATAGGCCGGTGGCGTCACCCAGGCATCAATGCGCGGCGGCACGACGTCGCGCGCGGCACGGGCAACAAACCCGTCACTCAGCTTGCCGCCCGACGGCCCGAAGGAGAAGGCAAAGGCGGTGACCAACAAAAGCGCCGCAACGGCGCGCAACGCCCACGGGTCATGCTCGGGGACGCGCGTGCGCGGCACGTCGCCGCCAAGCTCGCCCAGCCGGTCCGCCATGCGCCGCTGATGCTCGCGCCACAGGGCTCGCGAAAAAATGCTTTCCTTGCCGCTCGGGCGATCGGTCTGGACCTGCACCGGGCTGTGCAGCAACCGGTTGGCCGCCTCGATGCGGCGGTCGACCTCGGCACTGGATGGCGTGCGGAAGAAACGCAATGGATAGAGTGCGGCAAGCGCTGCGACGCCGAATGCCGTGATGAGACCGAATCGCGCTAAATCGGGCAAAAGCGGGAACAGACCGAGCCATGAGATACTGAGAAACAGGCTGGCGACGATGATCAGCGGCAGCAGCAACGGCCAGCCGCGCTCGACGATTATCGAGACCTGCGTCGCCAGCCGGCTCAAGGCAAGGCGCCCGGCCAGGCTGCGATCGCTGGTAAAGACGGGTCGTTGCGTCATCGGCCCTTCCTGGCCGGGCGGGATAGCCCGGACCTCACGAGTCTATCGCATGGGCCCGAAAAGTCGATTTTCGGGAAGCACGATGCGAAGACCCAAAATCTTAGCGCATACGTCGTGCATTCAGGCGGCTGCACGTCGCCCTAAGGATACCAACAAACACGGCGAAGGCGAGGCGGTTCCCCAAAACGTGAACAATAATGCCCCGGATATTGTCAAAATTTCGCTGGATTGGCGTTTGCGCCGCAGACCAGAACGGCAACGCGCTCGCCCACAGCCGGCCTGTAGCGGCCGGACAGGAGCGCCGCGAAGGCCGCCGCACCGCCCGGCTCGGAGATGATTCGCACCCGGTCCCACAGCGCCGCCTGGGCGGCGATAATGTCGTCGTCGCCGACGAGGATCGAGCGCTCGACGAACGCCTCGGCGATAGGAAACATCATTTCGCCGACACGCTTCGGCGCGAGCGAATCGGCGGCGATGCCCTCGGTCGGGGCATCGACAGGCCGGCCAGCCTCGAAAGCGCGGTGTAGCGTCGGCGCACCCTCCGGCTCAACGGCAATGATCCTGATGCGGCCGGAAAACCAGGCGGCGATGCCGCCGATCAAGCCGCCGCCGCCGACAGCGACCAGCAGCGTGTCGAGCTTCGGCAGGTCGGCCTCGATCTCGAGGCCCAGCGTGCCTTGCCCGACCAGCGTCTCCTCCTGGTTGAAGGCGTGGATCTGCAGCGCGCCGGATTTTTCGGCGAAGCTCTCGCTGGCGGCCAGCGCCTCGGCATAACGGGCGCCGCCGACGATCAGCTCGGCGCCGTAGCCGCGGATGCGGTCCAGCTTGGCCGGCGGGCTCACTTCGGGAACAAAGATGGTCGCCTTATGGCCGAGCCGCATGGCGGCATAGGCGACCGCGGCGCCGTGGTTGCCGCCCGATGCGGCGACGACGCCAACTGCGGGAACCGGCCGTTCGAGGAGATTGGTGAACGCGCCACGCGCCTTGAACGAGCCGGAATGCTGCAGGCATTCGAGCTTCAGGTCGACAGGCAGAGGCGGGCGGCCGAAATCGGCCATGTCGACGCGCAGCACCGGCGTGTGGCGCACGAAGGGCCGGATGCGGGGTTCCATCGCCGCAATGCGCTCGCGGGTGATCGTGTGGCCATGCAGCATGCTTCACTCCCAGAGTTGACATTCAGAGTTGACATTACTTAGTAACTTGGCAAAGTGCCTAAATGCAAGAGGTCGACGTCTTCAAAGCGATTGCCAGCGAGCGCAGACTGCAGATCCTCGATTGGCTCAAGGACCCGCGCGCGCATTTTCCGCCGCAGGCGGACGGTGATCTGGTCGAGGACGGGGTCTGCGCGCTGCTGATCGCGGAAAAGCTGGGGATCACGCAGGCGACGCTCAGCGAGCATATGCGCGTGCTCACCCAGGCAGGGCTTTTGCGCAGCAAGCGTATCAAGCAGTGGATATTCTATCGCCGGAACGAGGACAGGATCGCCGAGGCCAGGGCGCTCATCCAGCACCGGCTGTAGCGCTGCAAGGTATCTCTCAGGTCAACCAATCAGGCACCGAATCCAGCCCGATCAATTCGTCATAGGTCTGGCGCGGGCGCACGATGTGGAAGCGGTCGCCGTCGACCAGCACTTCCGGCACCAGCGGCCTGGTGTTGTAGGTGCCGGCCTGGACGGCGCCATAGGCGCCGGCGGTGGCGACAGCGATCAGGTCGCCGGCTTTCAGCCTGGGCAGGTCACGGTCGAGCCCGAGATAGTCGCCGGTCTCGCAGACCGGGCCGACGACGTCGACCCTCATGCGCGGTGCTGCGACCGGCTGCTGCACCACCGGCCTGATGTCGTGGAAGGCGTCGTAAAGGGTCGGCCGGATCAGATCGTTCATCGCGGCGTCGACGACGAGGAAGTTCTTGGCGTCGCCCTCTTTCACGAAGATGACCTCCGAGACCAGGATACCGGCATTGCCGACGATCAGCCGGCCCGGCTCGAACATCACTTTCAGCCCGAGCTTGGCGACATGCTTCCTGACGATCTGGGCATAGGCTTCGGGCAAAGGCGGCGGGTTGTTGTCGACGCGGTAGGGAATGCCGAGGCCACCACCGACATCGATATGCTCAATGGCATGCCCGTCGGCACGCAACGCGCCGACCAGTTCCACCAGCAGCGCGAAGGCGTCGTCGAAGGGCTGCAATTCGGTGATCTGGCTGCCGATATGGGTATCTATGCCGGTGATCTTGATGCCCGGCAACTCAGCCGCGCGGGCATAAACCTTCCGCGCCTGCTGCCAGGGAATGCCGAACTTGTTCTCGGCCTTCCCAGTCGAAATCTTCTTGTGCGTCCTGGCGTCGACATCCGGGTTGATGCGCAGCGAGATCGGCGCGATCTTGCCCAGCGCGGTGGCGCGGGCCGACAGCAGCTCCAGCTCCGGTTCGGATTCGACGTTGAAACAGAGAATGCCGGCCGAGAGCGCAAAATCCATTTCGCGCGCGGTCTTGCCGACGCCTGAAAACAGGATCTTGCTTGCCGGAATGCCGGCGGCCAAAGCGCGGCGCAGTTCGCCTTCCGAGACAACGTCGGCGCCGGCGCCGAGCCTTGTCAGCACCTTCAACACAGCCTGGTTGGAATTCGCCTTCATGGCATAGCAGACGAGGGCGTCGAGCCCGGCAAAAGCTTCGGCAAAGACGCGAAAATGCCTGGTCAGCGTCGCCGTCGAATAGCAATAAAACGGCGTGCCAACACTGGCGGCGATATCTGATATTGCCACGTCCTCGGCATGCAGTGCGCCGTCGCGGTAGTCGAAATGGTTCACGAGATCGGTCCGAAAATCAGAGCAGCGGGTCGAGGATGAATTTCTTGTCCTCGACAGGTTTTTCCGGCTCCGGCGGCAAAGATTGCTTGGCCTTCTCGGCGTCCTTGCGCGCCTGCACGGCTGCCGCGTAGGGCGTATCGAGCGCAGCCTTCCTGCCGCAGGCCGCAACGGTCGCCATCGCCGCTAGCAGCGTCAGCGTCACCAAAATCCTGCTTCCGGTCATCGCGTCATCCGTCCGAAACTGTTGCCCGCAGCGCTTCTAGCCGAGTTTTGCGGCCATTGCACCCCGCGTCTTACGCCTTGGCTAGCCGCTTTTTCCAGTAGCGGATCTGCTTGCGCACCTCGGACGGCGCGGTGCCGCCGAAGCTTGTGCGGCTCTTTACAGAATTCTGCACGGCCAGAACCGAAAACACGTCGGCGCTGATACCGAGGTGAATGGACTGCAAATCCTGCAGCGAAAGCCTGTCGAGCCCGACCTTCTTGTCCTCGGCCAGCGCCACCGCCCGGCCAGTGATATGGTGCGCCTCGCGGAACGGCAGGCCGAGCGTGCGTACCAGCCAGTCGGCGAGGTCGGTCGCAGTCGAATAGCCGGCGCCGGCCGCCTTTTTCATCGCGGCAGTGTTCACCGTCATGTCGCGCACCATGCCGGTCATCGCCGCCAGCATCAGGTCGAGCGTCTCTGCCGCGTCGAAGACGGATTCCTTGTCTTCCTGCATGTCCTTGCCATAGGTCAGCGGCATGCCCTTCATTACCGTCAGCAGGCCGACCAGATGGCCGGTGACACGGCCGGTCTTGCCGCGCACCAGTTCGGCGGCGTCGGGGTTCTTCTTCTGCGGCATGATCGACGAACCCGTCGAGAAGCTATCCGACAGCCTGACGAAACCGAATTGCGGCGTCGACCAGATGATGATCTCTTCGGCCAGCCGCGACAGATGTGTCGCGCAGATCGCCGCCAGCCCCAAGAATTCCAGCGCGAAATCGCGGTCCGAAACGCTGTCGAGCGAATTGCGCATCGGTTCGCGAAAACCAAGCGCCGTTGCCGTCTGGTGCCGGTCGATCGGAAAGCTGGTGCCGGCAAGGGCGGCCGCACCGAGCGGGCTTTCGTCCATCCGTTCGATCGCATCGCGGACGCGCGACAGGTCGCGCGCAAACATCTCGACATAGGCCATGCAGTGGTGGCCGAAGGTCACCGGCTGCGCCGCTTGCATGTGGGTGAAGCCCGGCATCACCGTTGCCGCATGCTCCTCGGCCCGGGCGAGGAACGCTGTGATCAGGCCTTTCAGCGCCTCGGCGACACGAAAGCACTCGTCTTTGACCCAGAGCCTGAGGTCGACCGCCACCTGGTCGTTGCGCGAGCGGGCAGTGTGCAGGCGGCCGGCGGCAGGGCCGATCAAATCGGCGAGGCGGGCCTCGACATTCATGTGGATGTCTTCCAGCCTGGTCGAGAACTCGAATGTGCCGGCCCCGATCTCTGCCAGGATCGTGTTCAGCCCGTGACTGATTTTTTCTTGATCGGCCGCCGAAATAATGCCCGTTTGCGCCAGCATCTCGCTATGGGCGATCGAGCCGCGAATGTCCTGGGCATAGAGTTTGCGGTCGAACGAGATCGACGCGTTGATCGCTTCCATGATTGCGGCCGGACCCGAGGCAAAACGTCCGCCCCACATCTGGTTGCTGGCCTTCTTGTCGCTCATCGCTATAACCCGTGCTCCGGAGCAGTTTTTGAAAAATGGCAGACGGCAATAGATTTTTCCCGGCTTTGCGTCTCATCCTCGCCGCTTTGGTTGCGGGCGTGCTGGCCGGCGCGGTCGCGGTATATGTCAGGGAAAGCGGTTCTGGCAACAACGCGCCCGCGCAAGTGGCCGCCGGCGGCGGCAAGGACGACGTCGCCTGCGCCGCCAAGACCGACCATGCCAAGAAGATCGCCGCGGCCGCTACCGGTCAAGTCGCCGCGCTTTTGCCGGCGGATCCGCCGCAATCGCTGAAAAGCCTCGCCTTCAACGGCCCCGACGGCAAGCCGACGACGATCGCCGATCATGCCGGCAAGACGGTGCTGCTCAATCTGTGGGCAACATGGTGCGCACCTTGCCGCGCCGAAATGCCGGCGCTCGATGCACTGCAGAAGGAGATGGGCAGCGACGCGTTTCAGGTTGTTGCAGTCAACGTCGATGCCGGCGACGATACCAAGCCGAAGAAGTTCCTCGAGGACACCGGCGTCAAGGCGCTCGGCTATTATCGCGATGCCACCATGGCACTGTTCAACGACGTCAAGACGCGCGGCCTGGCGCTCGGTCTGCCGGTCACCATGCTGATCGATGGGCAAGGCTGCCTGATCGCCCATATGAACGGCCCGGCCGAATGGTCAGGGCCGGATGCCAAGCGTCTGGTCGAGGCAGCGCTTCAGCCGGGATAGGCTCAGACCGTGCGCAGGCGCGGCTTGAGCACGGCGATGCTTGCGCCGCGCCGGCTGGCGGCGCGGACTGCCGGAGCCGTGACGCCCGTCAACTCGCCGAATGTCTCGATCGGAGCCGGTTTGCCGAGGTAATAGCCTTGCCCGATCTCGCAAGCCTCGGCGTCAAGGAACTGCAATTCGCCCGGCGTCTCGATGCCCTCCGCCAGGACCGGCAGCCCGAGACCGCGTCCAAGCCCCAGCACGGCGCGGACGATCGCCGCGAACTGGCCGTTCTTATCGACCGATTTGATGAACGACCCGTCGATCTTGATCTTGTCGAAGGGAAAGGCGCTAAGGTTGGACAGCGAAGAATATCCGGTGCCAAAATCGTCCATCGCCACATGCACGCCAAGCGCCTTGACCTGCCTCAAGGTTGCCAATGCGCGGGGCATGTCCTTCACTAGGGCCGTTTCGGTGATCTCCAGTTCGAGCCTGCCGGGTGCGAGGCCGGATCTCGCCAGTGCGTCGTGCACCTTGCGGCTGAAGTTCGGATTGTGAAGCTGCACGGCGGAGACGTTGACGGCGACCATCAGCGGATTTGTCCAGCGAACTGCATCGTTACAAGCCGTCGTCAGCACCCAGTCGCCGATCTGCGCGATGGCGCCGCTGTCCTCGGCCACGGGGATGAAAACGGCCGGGGAAATGTCGCCCCGCTCCGGATGCTGCCAACGGACCAGGGCTTCGAAGCCGATCATCTTGCCGCTGCGGATTTCCTTCTGCGGCTGGTAGACGAGGTGGAACTCCTTGCGGGCGATCGCCTGGCGCAGTTCATGCTCCATCACGCGCTTGTCGCGGGCCGCGGTGCCCATGGCTATCTCGAAAAAACGATACGTGTCCCTGCCCTCGGTCTTGGCGCGATGGAGTGCCGTGTCGGCATGGCCGATCAGGCCGGCCTGATCTTCGGCATCCAGCGGAAAGAAGGCGATGCCGATGCTGGCCGAAACAAGGCCGGAGCCGACTGAAACCCTGTTTTCCTCCCGGATCGCCGCCAGCAAGTCCTCGGCTATGCGGCCTGCGGCCAGGGGGTCGGGGAGGTTCGGAGCTAAGACGGCAAACTCGTCGCCGCCGAGACGCGCGAGCATCTGTCCGTGGCGCGGAATGCCGGAAATGCAGTGCGCCAGCTTCTGCAGCATGGCGTCACCGGCGCTGTGGCCGTAGAGGTCGTTGACTTGCTTGAACCGGTCGAGGTCAAGCAGCAGGAGCGCCAGATATCCATCCTTGCTGCCACGCCCCATCGAAGCGATTTCTGCTTCGAGCCGGGAAGAAAAGCTCCGCCGATTGGCAAGTCCGGTAAGTGGATCGAAATGCGCGAGACGGAGGATCTCTTCTTCCGCCTTCTTGCGCTCACGGATGTCGCGAACGGCAAGCACCGTATGAGGCCTGCCGCAGTAGGCGATCTTCCTGGCGATCAGCTCGACAGGAATTCTCGTGCCGTCGCTGCCCCTCAATTTCGTTTCTTGTGCCTGTTCGCCGAAGCTGGATACATCGGCTGCGCTCTGTCCATCGAACAGCTCGCCGAGTTGCATCGTGTTCAGGGTGGCTGTCGCCGTGCCCGTCAGTTTCGCCATGCTGTCATTGGCGCTGACTATGCGTGTGCCATCGCAAACGATCAGCCCTTCGACCGCGGCATTGGCGAGATCGTGCATGCGATCGGCCTCGAGCCTCTGCCGGCGAAAGCGCAGGTCGATCCACAGCGCGGCGCCTGACAGCACAAGGATTACCAGGCTGGCGACCGCTGCGGCAAAGGCCTGGGAAATGGGCTCGATGGAATGTTCGGATATTTCAATCGAGGAATCCGGAATGATCGACACCGCGCCCATCGCGATGAAATGCAAGCTGCAAATCGCCAGCGTCAAAAGCGCGGCGCCACCAAGTGTTGCGAGCGCGGACGGGCGGCGCAAGACGACAAGGAGCGCCATTGCCGCGAGCGTCCCGCCGGCCAGAAGCGATATCGCGACAAGGAGCAGGTTCCATACGATCCGGCCCTCGACCTCGAACGCCGCCATGCCGATATAGTGCATCGTCGCGATGGCGCCACCGAGAATGGCACCGCCGACGAGGAAATGGTCGATGCCGCGGCGCAAGGTGGCAACCCACATCCCAAGCGCGGTCAGGATGACGGCGGCGGCAAGCGAAAAGGCGGATAATCCCGGATTATATGCGTTTGGTATTCCCGGCGTAAACGCAGTCATGGCGATGAAATGCGTCGCCCATATGCCGAACCCGGTCGAAGTTGCGGCGATCATTAGCCAGACAAGCCGGTTTCGGTTGGTCGATCGGCCGACGTGCTTAAGGAGATTTACTGCAGAGAAGCAAGAAATGCCGCAGACGAGGGCGGCAAGTGCGACCAGTCTCAGGTCGTGCTGACTTACAATACAATTATAGACCGTCAGCATCCTGGGTTCACTCGGTCTGCCAAATAACAGGGGAGGTGTGACTGATTAGCTCTTGGAGATTTTAACGAATGGTTAACCCGCGGGCCATGAGGCGGGCCTTTTCGGGGGAAAACCGATGCGCTCCGCCGAGAAGGCGGTGATGTAGTTCCTGGCGACGCTTTCGGTAGCGAGCGCACTTTAGCCGGAAGCGATGTTCATTGACCCGCAACAAAACCGTTGTCCGATTGTCATCAGCGCCACATATTGGCTTTGCGAGAGTGCCCCTTTCGCCAATGACAAACGGGAGATGAAACATGAAGTTCTTCGGCTTCGCGGCCGGTGTCGCCGCCACCTTGACCCTGCTTTCCACCACCTCCGCCTTCGCCGTCACGCAGATCAGCTGGTGGCACGCCATGACCGGCGCCAACGCCGAGGTCGTAGCCAAGATCTCCAAGGATTTCAACGCCAGCCAGAGCGACTATGAGCTCGTTCCGGTGTTCAAGGGCACCTATCCGGAGACGCTGAATGCCGGCATCGCCGCTTTCCGCGCCGGCCAGGCGCCCGATATCCTCCAGGTGTTCGACGTCGGCACCGGCGTGATGATGGCGGCCGAGGGTGCGATCAAGCCGGCGGCCGATGTGCTGACCAGTGCCGGGATGACCTTTGACAAGAGCCAGTATCTGCCCGGCATCGTCGGCTATTATTCGAAGCCGGACGGCACCATGCTGTCGTTCCCTTACAACTCCTCGTCGCCGATCCTCTACTACAACAAGGACATTTTCCAGAAGGCAGGCCTCGACGTGAACAGCCCGCCCAAGACCTGGAACGAGGTGTGGGAAGCTGCCAGGAAGATCAAGACGAGCGGCGCCGCCCCTTGCGGCTATACCTCGACCTGGCTGACCTGGATCCATCTGGAGAATTTCGCGGCGTGGAATGACGTGCCTTGGGCCACTCAGCAGAACGGCCTGGCCGGCGGCGATGTCGAACTCAAGATCAATGCGCCAATTTTCGTCAACCACTTCCAGGCGCTCGCGGACCTGGCCAAGGACGGCACGTTCAAGTATGGCGGTCGCACCTCCGAAGCCAAGCAGATATTCCTCGCTGGCGAATGCGGCATCTTCACCGAATCGTCGGGCGGCCTCGGCGATATCGTCAAGTCCGGCATGAACTATGGCATCGGCCAGCTTCCTTACGATAGCGACGCCAAGGGCGCACCACAGAACACCACGCCGGGCGGTGCCAGCCTGTGGGTGTTCGGCAACAAGTCGGACGAGGAATATAAGGGTGTTGCCGCCTTCTTTGCCTATCTGTCCAAGACCGATGTGCAGAAATATCTGCACCAGAAGTCGGGATATCTGCCTGTGACGCTCGCCGCGTATGAGGCGACCAAGAAATCAGGCTTCTATGACAAAAACCCCGGCCGCGAGACACCCATCCTGCAGATGACGGGCAAGGCGCCGACCGACAACTCGAAGGGCGTGCGCCTGCCGAATCTGCCGCAGGTGCGTGATATCCAGAATGAGGAGTTGGAGAAGATGCTGGCCGGCCAGCAAACCGCTCAGCAGGCGCTCGACAATGCGGTCACACGCGGCAACGCCGCGATCAAGGAAGCGCTGGAGAACTGACGAGATTATCTCGGTTAAAGCGCGTCGCGTTTGAATGGCCACATGCGACGCGCTTTAAGCTCTTGTTCTTATGCATGTCGTTATCCCAAAACCGCTGCGCACTTTTGGGCGACATGCGTTAGTCGGTTGAAATATCGCCCACGCGAGCTCGCGTTGGCGACACCTGGATAGTGAGGGAAATCAGCCTGTCTCCACGCGTCGTATTTCCCAACAAGATCCTGCCGTACCTGCTGGTGGCGCCACAACTCGCCATCACCCTGGTTTTCTTCTACTGGCCGGCCGGTCAGGCGCTTTACCAGTCGATGCTCAGGCAAGACCCGTTCGGGCTGAAGAGCAGGTTCGTCTGGTTTGCCAATTTCCGGAAGGTGCTGGCCGATCCGGCCTACCTCAACTCGATCAAGGTCACGGTGGTGTTCTCGCTTGCGACCGCGATCGTTGCCATGGTTGTGGCCCTGCTGCTCGCGGTCATGGCCGAGAAGGCCGTGCGCGGCAAAGGCCTCTACCGCACACTGTTGATATGGCCTTATGCCGTCGCGCCGGCGATTGCCGGCATGCTGTGGCTTTTCTTGTTCAATCCTTCGATCGGCTCGTTGGCCTATTTGCTGAGAAGCCTCGGCATCGCATGGGACCCGCTGCTCAACGGCACCCACGCCATGATCCTGCTGGTGTCGGCGGCTGCCTGGAAGCAGATCAGCTACAATTTCCTGTTCTTCGTCGCCGGCCTGCAGGCGGTGCCGAAAACGCTGATCGAGGCGGCGGCCATGGATGGCGCCGGCGAGACCAAGCGCTTCTGGACCATCGTCTTCCCGCTGCTTGCGCCGACAACCTTTTTCCTGCTGGTCGTCAACACCGTCTATGCCCTGTTCGACACGTTCGGCATCGTTCATGCCGTCACCGGCGGCGGCCCGGGCAAGACGACCGAGACGCTGGTCTACAAGGTCTACAATGACGGCTTCGTCAATCTGATCCTGGGTGACTCGGCGGCGCAGTCGGTCATCCTGATGGCCATCGTCATCGCGCTCACAGCCATCCAGTTCCGCTATGTGGAACGCAAAGTCCATTACGGCTGAGGGCAGCGATGATCGGCCAATCTCCGCTCCGCACCGTCATCGCCCATGCCGTGCTTATCCTTGGCATATTGATCGTGGCTTTTCCGATCTACTACACCTTCGTTGCCTCGACGCACACGCTGCAAACGATCCTCAGGCCGCCGCTGCCGCTGTTGCCCGGCGTCCAGCTATGGAACAATTACAGCGAGGCGCTGTTCGGCGGCATTGGTCGTATCGGCGGTGTCAGCGTCGGCAGACTGCTCCTCAACACCACGATCATGGCGCTCGGCGTCGCGGTGGGAAAGATCTTCATCTCGATCCTGTCGGCCTACGCGATCGTGTTCTTCCGCTTTCCGCTGCGCATGACCTTCTTCTGGCTGATCTTCATCACCTTGATGCTTCCGGTCGAGGTGCGCATTCTGCCGACCTACAAGGTGATGGTCGATCTCGGCATGATCGACACCTATGCCGGCCTGATCATCCCGCTGATCGCCTCGGCCACCGCAACGCTGCTGTTTCGCCAGTTCTTCATGACCATCCCGGGCGAACTGGTCGAGGCGGCGCGTGTCGACGGTGCCGGTCCATGGCGCTTCTTTTTCGATATTCTGGTACCGCTGTCGCGGACAAACATCGCCGCGCTGTTCGTGATCCTCTTCATCTACGGCTGGACGCAGTATCTTTGGCCGCTGCTCGTCACCAACAGCAACGACATGAACACCATCGTCATCGCGCTGCGAAAGATGGTTTCCTTCGCCGATGCCGACACCCAATGGCACCTGGTCATGGTCACGGCGATGCTGGCCATCGTACCGCCGATCCTGGTCGTGGTGCTGATGCAACGCTGGTTCGTGCGCGGCCTGGTCGAATCCGAAAAGTGAGAAGCCGATGGCGACCGTCGATCTGAAGGATGTCAAGAAGATCTATCCCGGCGGCGTCGAGGCCGTGAAGGGCGTTTCCATCGCCATTCCCGACAAGGAGCTTTGCGTGCTGGTCGGCCCCTCCGGGTGCGGCAAGTCCACGCTGCTGAGGATGATCGCCGGGCTCGAGACGATTTCGGCCGGTACAGTCGCCATCGACGGCAAGGTGGTCAACGCCATTGGCCCGACCGAGCGCGACATCGCCATGGTGTTCCAGAACTATGCGCTCTACCCGCATATGAAGGTCTACGACAACATGGCCTATGGCCTGCGCAACCGCGGCACGCCGAAGGACGAGATAGACAGCAGGGTACGCTCGACTGCCAAGGTGCTGGAGCTTTCGGGGCTGCTCGACCGGCGCCCGCGCGAGCTTTCCGGCGGTCAGCGCCAGCGTGTCGCCATGGGCCGTGCCATCGTGCGCAACCCGAAAGTCTTCCTGTTCGACGAACCGCTGTCCAACCTCGATGCGAAATTGCGCGGGCAGATGCGCGTCGAGATCAAGAATTTGCAGCGCTCGCTTGGCGTCACCTCGGTTTATGTCACCCACGACCAACTTGAGGCGATGACGCTGGCCGACATCCTTGTCGTCATGAACGCCGGCCTGGTCGAGCAGATCGGCGCGCCGCTCGACGTGTACGAGAAGCCGGCCTCGACCTTCGTTGCTTCCTTCATCGGCGCGCCGCCGATGAATCTGCTGGCCCTCACGGGGGCCTCTCCAGGCTCGGTATTGGCGGACGGGATGGTGATTGGCTCGGCGCCTGGACAAAGCAAGGCGGTGACACTCGGCTTTCGTCCGGAGGATGCCGATATCACCTTCGCGGCAGAGGCGCCGGCCGGCGCGCTCGCGTTGCCGGCGACAGTGGAAGCAGTCGAGCCGGTCGGTGCCGAAAGCTTTCTCCACTGCGCGGCAGCCGGCAGCCGTATCGTCGTGCGCGTCTCAGGCCGCGCCAGCGCCAAGCCAGGCGACCAATTGCGCGTCGTGGCCAGGTCTGAAAAGCTGCACTGGTTCGATCAGGCCGGTAAACGGGTCGATTGAGGTCGGCCTTGCGCAAAACCGTTCAGGCAAACACATGCGCCTTGCCCGACACGGTCAGCCGGACGATCTCGCCGATCGCCGGCGCGTCCATGCCCGGCTTGCGCAGGATCAACGGCGTGTTGCCGATGGCGGCAGCATCGGGCGGATCGGGGCTGTTCAAGAGACGCACCGCGATCGTGCACATCGAGCCGGCGAATTCGGATTCCGTCACCTCGCCGAACAGCATGTCCGGCGTGCCGGACATGCCTTCACGCGATGTCCGTTTCAGCAGCACCTGCTCCGGCCGTAGCATGATGCGGGCGACGTCGCGCCGCTCCGTGCTGTCGACGGCGATGCGGCCGAGCGGCGAGGTGGCAACGCCATCGGCGATCCTGGCCGGCAGGACGATGGCGTCACCGAGGAACTCGGCGATCATCCGGTCCTTCGGCTTGAAATAGAGCTCGCGCGGCGTGCCGACCTGCGAGAATTTGCCGTCGCGCATCACCGCGACCTGGCTGGCGAATGACAGCGCCTCGGCCTGATCATGGGTGACCAGGATGGTGGTGATGCCGGCCGTTTCGAGGAGCTCGGCCACGGCCTTGCGCATTGAGGCGCGCAGGCCGGTGTCGAGCGCCGAGAACGGCTCGTCGAGCAGCATCAGCCGCGGCTTCATGGCCATGGCGCGGGCGAGCGCGACGCGCTGCTGCTGGCCGCCGGAGAGTTCGTGCGGGCGGCGCTTCAGGATCCCTTTGTCCAGCCCGACGACATAGGCGAGCTCGGCGATGCGCTCGCTCCGCTTTTCCTCGTGACGGCCCATGCCGAACCCGATATTGGCGGCGATGCTCAGATGCGGGAACAGAGCGCCGTCCTGCGCCACCAGCCCGATGCCGCGGCGATGCGCCGGCACGGCCGTGTCGCCATCGGCCAGCACCTCGCCATCGAGCACGATGCGGCCCTGGTCCGGCGCCTCGAAGCCGGCGATCAGCCGCAGCAAGGTGGTCTTGCCACAACCGGATGGCCCGACGATCGCCGTTCGGCTGCCGCTGGCCACGCTGAGGTCGACGCCGGCAAGTGCTGCCACCGGGCCGTAGTGCTTGTGGATGCCGCTCAGCTCGAGAAAGCTCATCGCCCGGCCATCCGCTTCGACTGGACGTAGAGCAGCCAGGTCAAAGGCAGCGACATCGCCACCATGATCAGGGCATAAGGCGCCGCCGACGCATAGTCGATCTCGCCGCTATAGGACCAGAACGCCATCGCCAGCGTGCGGGTGCCGTTGGGCGCCAGCATCTGGGTTGCGGTCAATTCGTTCATGATGCCGAGCGCGACCAATGCCATGCCGGCCGCGGCGCCCGGCGCCGACAGGCGGATCGTCGTCGACCACAGTGCCTTGAGGGGCGACCGGCCGAGGTTGGAGGCGGCGCGTTCGAGCTCGACCGGCGCCTGTGCGATTGACGCCCTGAGGCTTATCAGGGCGCGCGGCAGGAACATCAGCGCATAGGCGACCAGGATGGTGAACAAGGTCTGGTAGAGCGGCATGGCGATACGCACGGTGATGGTGACCAGCGCCAGCGCGATGACGACGCCGGGCAACGCGCCGACGATATAGTTGCAGCCTTCCAGGACGCGTTGCAGCCGCCCCGGCGCGCGGATCGAAATCCACGCCATCGGCATTGCCGCGACGGTAGCGAGCAGCGCGCCGGCTATCGCCAGGAACAGTGTCTGGCTGAGCGCCAGGCCGATCTCGTCGAGCCGCCAGACATCGGCGCCGCCAGCCAGTAGCCAGCGGCCGATGGTGACGAACGGCACGCCCAGCGCCAGCAGCGTGGTGACAGCGGGCAGCAGCAGGCAAGGGATGGTGGCGCGCCCCAGGCTCGTGCGCTGCTGGTGGCGCGCAGCGCCCGAGCCGACGCGGGCATAGCGTTCCTCGCCGCGCACCAGCACCTCCAGCCCGAGCAGCACGAAACAGCAGGTCACCAGGACGCCGGCCAGCATGTTGGCGGCCGGGCCGTTGAAGGTCGACTGGAACTGATCGACGATCGCCGTGGTGAAGGTGTCAAAGCGGATGAACACGTAGAGCCCGTATTCGGCCAGGAGGTGCAGGCCGACCAGCAGGGAGCCGCCGCAGATGGCGAGCCTGAGCTGCGGCAGTACGACACGCCGAAACACCCGCCACGGGCCGAGCCCGAGGGCTGCCGCTGCATCTTCGAGAGCGGGATCGAGCCGGCGCAATGCCGCCGCCACCGGCAGATAAAGGAAGGGGAAATAGGCGATGACGGACACAAGCACGCCGGCCCACAGGCCGTGCAGTCTGGGCACCATGGTGATCCAGGCGTAACTGTGGACGAAGGCGGGAATGGCGAGCGGCGCCACCGACAGCCAGGCCCATAAGCGGGCACCCGGCAGATCGCTGCGCTCCGTCAGCCAAGCCAGCGCCACCGACAGCACGATCGAGATCGGCACCGCCAGCACCACCAGCAGGCTGGTGTTGACCAGAAGCTCGCCGACGCGCGGCCTGAACACCAGCGCCGCCACCGTTTCCCAGCCGGTCTGCACCGCCACCCAGACGATGAAGGCAAGCGGCAGCAGCGCGAAAAGCGAGACAAAGACGGCAGCCAACGCAATCCATGAGACCGACCAACGACGTGCCCGCACGGCCGTGGTGTCGGCCGGCAAGCCTGAAGGTGCGAGATCGATCGCAGACTGCATCAGATCAGACGTTGCGCCGGGTCCGCCCGGAGGCGGAAACGATCGGCGGCCGACAATGTGGCGAGCAGCTTGTGGTCATGGGCAAATGCCATTTTGAAAACAGAGCGCTCCCGCGGAAAGCGAATTCCCACAGGAGCGCAGTCGGTTGCCCTTTTAGGACGAACGCCGGCTAAAGCAAGCCGGCCGCCGTCATCAGGTCGGTCACCTTTTTCGAGTTCAGCGCCGTCGGGTCGACTTTCGGCGCCTGCAGATCGGCCAGCGGCACCAGCTTCGGATTGGACTCGGCGCCCTTGCCGACTGCGTATTCGAACGAATCGCCGGTTTTCAGCACGTCCTGGCCGCCCTTGCCGGTGACCCATTTCAGGAAAGCCTGGGCTTCCTTCGGGTGCTTGCTCGTGGCCAGCACACCGCCGCCGGAAACCGAGACGAAAGCGCCGGGGTCCTCGTGCTTGAAATAGTGCAACTCGACATTCTTGCTGTTCTCGCCGGTCTTGGCCTGATCGCCGTAGTAGTAGTAGTGATAGATCACGCCGCCTTCGACCTCGCCGGCATTGACCGCCTTCATCACCGTGCTGTTGCCCTTGTAGGCGGTAAAATTCTCTTTCATCGCCTTCAGCCAGTCGGCCGTGGCAGTCTCACCCTTGAGCTGCAGCAAGGCGCTGACGATCGCCTGGAAATCCGCGCCGGAGGGCGAAGCGGCCCAACGGCCCTTCCAGCTCGGATCGGCGAGATCGAGCAGCGATTTGGGCAGCTGGTCGGCGGTCAGCTTGGTCTTGTTGTAGGCAAAGACGGTGCTGCGCGCGGCAACGCCGACCCATTTGCCGCTCGCCGGCTGGTACTCCTGCGGAACCTGGGCCAGCGTCTCGGCGTTGACCGGCGCGAACAGGCCGGCTGTCTCGACCAGCACCATGGCCGGTGAGTTTTCCGTCAGGAACACATCAGCTGGCGAAGAGGACCCCTCAGCAACGATCTGATTGGAGAAATCGCTGTCGCCGCCGTTCCGGACGGTGACCTTGATGCCGGTTTCCTTGGTGAATCCTTCCGCCCAGGCCTTGGTCAGGTTTTCGTGCTGGGCGTTGTAGACGACGATGCCCTCGTCCTCGGCTAACGCCGGGCCGGCGATCAGGCTGATTGCAAGTGCTGTCGCACCGGCAAGGGCGGAAAGAGCATATTTCATGGCATCGTCCTCGATTTCGATGGTCTTTGGCTTGGTATGCTGCACCTATCAATACATGACTAGCGCAGTCAACATTGCTGGCCTGCTCAATCGCTCAAAAGGAGCAAACTTTCGTGATGCTCAGCTAATTTGCCTTGGACATTATTTCGCCGGCCACGTAACAAATCAGCGCCGAGACGCGAATATCGGGGAGTGAACTCTTGTGAGCGGCAAGGACGAAGCCGAGCTTTCCCGGCTGCTGCGGGCCGCAATCGCCGGAGACGAAAGGGCCTATGCCGACTTTCTGCACCGGATCGCCGCCCTCGTTCGTGGCTTTGCCCGGCGCAAGATCGTGCAAGGCGGGGTCGATCCCGAGGATGTCGTGCAGGAAACCTTGCTGGCCATTCATGTGAAACGACATACCTGGCGCCATGATGCGCCGGTGCTGCCTTGGGTTTATGCAATAGCCCGCTTCAAGCTGATCGATGCGTTCCGGCGGCGCGGCCGGCGGATCGAGATCGAGATCGACGAAATCGCCGAGACCTTTGCCGAGCCGGAATCGGAGACGGTCAGCGAGCGTGACGTCAACCGGGCACTCGACTGCCTGCCGCCGGCGCAGCGTTCGGTCGTCTCGGCCGTGTCGGTCGAAGGCCGTTCGATCGGCGAGACGGCGGCGAAATTCGGCATCAGCGAGACGGCTGTGCGGGTGTCACTACACCGCGGGCTTGCCGCCATTGCCAAACGGTTCGGGGCGGGGCGGGAATAGCATGAGGACCGAAGATCTTATCAAGGCGCTCGATGCCGATGTCCGCAGCAAGGCGCTGCCGCTGGGCGCCGCCTGGTTGCTTGCAACCGGCGCGGCCATCGTGATCGCGGCCGCGGTTTTCTGGCTGACGATCGGCCCACGTCCCGACATCGCATTTGCCATGCACACGATGCGGTTCCTGTCCAAATTCGTCTTCACGATTGCTCTAGCCGCCAGCGCCTTTGCCCTCGTCCGCGCGCTGTCGACGCCCGGTGCATCGACAGGGCGGGCGGCGAGCTGGATGATCGCCGCGCCGCTGCTGGTGATTATGGCCGTGATTCTCGAACTCCTCGTCGTGCCTGCGTCCGACTGGGGCACGCGCCTGGTCGGCACGAACATGGTCATCTGCCTGACCTTCATTCCGTTGATCGGCATCGGCCCGCTTGCCGTCTTTCTCGCGGTGCTGCGCCATGGCGCGCCAACAAGGCCGGTGCTTGCCGGTGCGACCGCGGGCCTGCTTGCCGGCGGGCTGGCGGCGACCTTCTATGCAGCGCATTGCTTCGACGATTCGCCGCTTTTCGTCGGCACCTGGTATACGATCGCGATCGCCGGCCTTGCCGCGCTCGGGGCGGTCGGCGGACGGCTTTTCGTGCGCTGGTAGCGGTGGCGATCAGCGCGTCGGAACGGGATGCTCGCCGCGATAGTCGTAGAAGCCGCGCCCGGTCTTGCGGCCGAGCCAACCGGCCTCGACATATTTGACCAGCAGCGGGCAGGGGCGGTATTTCGAATCCGACAGGCCGTCATGCAGCACCTGCATGATCGACAAGCAGGTATCCAGCCCGATGAAGTCGGCAAGCTGCAGCGGCCCCATCGGATGGTTGGCGCCGAGCTTCATGGCGGTATCGATGGCGTCGACCGAGCCGACACCTTCATAGAGCGTGTAGATCGCCTCGTTGATCATCGGCAGCAGGATGCGGTTGACGATGAAGGCCGGGAAATCCTCCGAGACGGTGATCGTCTTGTCGAGCTGCTTCACATAGGTTTTTGCTGCCTCGAAGGTCTGGTCCTCGGTGGCGATGCCGCGCACCAGCTCGACCAGCTTCATCACCGGAACCGGGTTCATGAAATGTATGCCGATGAAGCGTTCCGGGCGGTCGGTCTGCGAAGCCAGCCGGGTGATCGAGATCGACGAGGTGTTCGTCGCCAGGATGGCCTCGGGGTTGAGCTGCGGGCAGAGCTGAGCATAGATCTTGCGTTTGACTGTCTCGTCTTCGGTCGCCGCTTCGATCACCAGATCGGCGCCCGCAAGGTCGGCCATGGCCGGCGCCGCGGAAATGCGCGCCATCGCCTCGTTGCGCAGCTTTTCCTCAAGTTTGCCGGAGCCGACCTGACGGGCCATGTTGCCGCTGACCGTAGCAATGCCCTTTTCGATGCGGTCGGGCGAAATGTCGTAAACCAGCACCTTGTAGCCCGCCAGCGCCGATACATGGGCGATGCCGCCACCCATCTGGCCCGCGCCGATGATGCCGATCGTCTCGATCTTGCTCATTACCCGATCCCGTCAAGGCCTTTGCGGCCTGCTTTTTGTGCAGTGCAAACTAAAAGGGCGGGGCGACTTCGTCTACCCCACCCCGCAGAATTTAATACGCTTTGGCAGACGGCGTCAAAGCGCCTTTTGCAGTTCCGGCAGAATGACGAAGAGGTCGCCGACGAGGCCGTAGTCGGCGACCTGGAAGATCGGCGCTTCCTCGTCCTTGTTGATGGCGACGATGACCTTTGAATCCTTCATGCCGGCAAGGTGCTGGATGGCGCCGGAGATGCCGACGGCAATATAGAGATCGGGCGCCACCACCTTGCCTGTCTGGCCGACCTGCCAGTCGTTCGGCGCATAGCCGGCATCGACCGCGGCGCGAGATGCGCCGACAGCCGCACCGAGCTTGTCTGCGACCGGCAGGATGACCTCCTGGAACTTCTCGGAGGAGCCCAGCGCACGGCCGCCCGAAATGATGATCCTGGCCGAGGTCAGCTCCGGGCGGTCGGTCTCGGACAGCTTGTTCTCGACAAAGCTCGACAGGCCGGGATTGGCTGCCGCCTGAACCGTCTCGACCGGCGCGGAACCGCCCTCGGGTGCTGCCTGAAAGGAAGCAGTGCGCACGGTGATGACCTTCTTGGCGTCGCTCGACTGCACGGTCTGGATGGCGTTGCCGGCATAGATCGGCCGCTTGAAGATGTCGGGCGACACGACTTCGATGATTTCCGATATCTGGGCGACATCGAGCAGGGCCGCGACGCGCGGCGAGACGTTCTTGCCCGACGAGGTCGCCGGCGCAATGATCGTGTCGTATGGCTCAGCAAGCGAAATGACGAGCGCCGCCAGCGGTTCGGCGAGACGCTCGGTCAGTTCGTCGGCGTCGGCGAGCAGCACCTTGGTGACGCCCTTGAGCTTGGCGGCGGCGTCCGCTGCCGGCTTGGCGCCCTTGCCGGCAACCAGCACATGCACGTCCGAACCGATCTGCAGCGCCGCCGAAAGCGCCTTGGCAGTCTGGTCGGAAAGCGCCGCGTTGTCGTGTTCGGCAATCAGAAGAATTGTCATTTTTGTTGTCCCTTCCTGGCCTTACAGCACGCCGGCTTCGTTTTTCAGCTTGTCCACCAGTTCGGCGACGCTCTTGACCTTGACGCCCGCCTTGCGGCCGCCCGGCTCCTCGGTCTTGATCACTTTCAGCCGCGGCTTGACGTCGGCGCCGTAGTCGGCAGGGCTCTTCTCGTCGAGCGGCTTCTTCTTGGCCTTCATGATGTTGGGCAGCGACGCGTAGCGTGGCTGGTTCAGCCGCAAATCGGCCGTGACGATTGCCGGCATCTTCAGTTCCAGCGTCTGCAGGCCGCCATCGACCTCGCGCGTCACCGTGGCCTTGTCACCGTCGAGCACGATCTTGGAGGCGAAGGTGCCCTGCGCCCAGCCGAGAAGTGCAGCCAGCATCTGGCCGGTCTGGTTGGAATCATCGTCGATCGCCTGCTTGCCGAGAATGACCAGGCCGGGCTGTTCTGCCTCTACGACCCCCTTCAGCACCTTGGCGACGCCCAGCGGCTCAGTCAGCTCGTCGGTCTTGACCAGGATGGCGCGGTCGGCGCCCATGGCGAGCGCCGTGCGCAAGGTCTCCTGTGCCTGTTGCGGCCCGATCGACACGACGATGATCTCTTCGGCCTTGCCCGCTTCCTTCAGCCGGATCGCCTCTTCCACCGCGATCTCGTCGAACGGGTTCATCGCCATCTTGACGTTGGCGAGTTCCACCGCCGAACCGTCCGCCTTCACCCGGACCTTGACGTTTGCATCCACAACCCGCTTCACGGGCACAAGGATCTTCATTTGCCTGTCACCTCTTTCACGATAGTCTCTTCACGCTCGTCGGGCGCGCTATAGCAGCGTGCACCTCTTCAGAGTTGTCGAAAGCCGACATTCCGGACGGAAATCTGGTCTTCGCCACGCCAGTAGGGTGGCGCTTCCGTAGTTGCGGCGACCCCGCCCGTCAATATCCCGGGTGCACTCGGATCCTCGGCGAAAGCACTCAAATCGGTTCAGTCCGGACCGGAAACGCTTCCCCGGCCCCAGCGCGGCGCCGGCTGCGCAGGTTGTGGGTCGCTTGGCGCCGGCTCCACGGCTACGGGCACCGGACCGGCGACCACGGCCGGCTCCTCGTCTGCGCCGGCGAGTAGCGGCACGCCGCGGCTGCGCAAGACAAGCACCAGCACGGCTCCGGCGATGATGCCGCCGATGTGGCAGGCCCAGGAGACCTGGTCCTCGCCACCCTGGGCAAACATGAAGATCTGGAACAGGATCCACAGGATGAGCGGGATGAAGGCCGGGATGCGCAACGGGATGCGGGCGAAGACCAGCACCCATACCTTCACACGCGGATAAAGGATCAGATAGGCGGCGACGACGCCGGCGATGGCGCCCGACGCGCCGATCAGCGGCACTTCCGAATCCCAGGCCACCAAGCCCTGGAAGAAAGCGCCGGCAATGGCGCAAAGCAGGTAGAAGACGAGATAGCGGACATGGCCGAGCGCATCCTCGACATTGTCGCCGAACACCCACAGGAACAGCATGTTGCCGCCGAGGTGGAAGATATCCGCGTGCAGGAAGGAATAGGTCAGATAGCTCAGGCTCTCCGGAATGACGACAAATTGCGGAGCGAGCTCGACGCTGTCATGCACAACCGACGGGATGAAGCCGAGGCCCAATACCGCGGCGTTGGCGAAGTCCTCGCCGCCAAGTGTTGTTACAAAATAGATCAACACATTGAGCGCGATCAGGCTGATCGTCACATATTGCAGCTTGATGTGCCGCAGCCGGTTGGTGTCGTAGAGCGGAATGAACATCGGGCCTCTCCCGCTTCCGGCGGATTCAGCGGTTCTTGCCGGGAATCCATAGCACGTCGGCATTTCCATTGTCATTGACCGCGCGTGCGGCGACGAACAGAAAGTCCGAGACCCGGTTGATGTATCTTATCGCCTCGCGATTGACGTGCTCGTCTGGATCTTGCGACAGCGCCACCATGATGCGCTCGGCGCGGCGGGCCACCGTGCGGGCGAGGTGAAGGGCGGCGGCGGCCGGCGTACCGCCGTTGAGTACGAAGGATTTTAGCGGCTCAAGGTCCTTGTTGAGGAGGTCGATGTCCTGTTCGATGCGCTCGGTCTGCGAGGCGATGATGCGCAGCGGCTCGTAGTCGAGCGGCTTGCCATTATCGGGGACTGCCAGATCGGCGCCGAGATCGAAAAGATCGTTCTGGATGCGGCCGAGCATCGCATCGATCGCCGGATTTACCGCCGCTGTATGGATGCGAGCCATGCCGATGCAGGCATTTGCCTCGTCAACCGTGCCGCAGGCGTCAATGCGAAGGTCGGATTTCAGCCGCCGCTCACCAGAGCCGAGGCCGGTGGTGCCATCGTCGCCGGTGCGCGTGTAGATCTTGTTGAGCTTGACCACGGGTTACCTCCCGGCTGCTGGCCGGTGCGTCACTTACGGGTGAAATACACCGCCAGCATGATCAGCACCAAGGCCACGAACTGCAACAGCACGCGCGTCTGCATCAGCTTGTTGGAGGTCATGCTGGAGCCGCCGCGCATCATGTTGATGAGGCCGCGGATCAGCACGATCACCACGGCGACCATAACGAGAACGGCGAGGATGTTGAAGACGGTTGCCATGGTGTGTTCCAGGTTGGATTGCGTTCAGGCGCGTTTGGCGAGCAGACGATAGAGTACCGAAGACGGCAGGATGCGTTTAAGGATCGCGCCGATCCTGGCCGGCACAGTTACCACATAATGCGGGCGCGGGCGCCGCGACAGAAGCGCATGGCGCAAGGCGGCATAAACCACCTCCGGCCCGGGCTTCAGCCGCGATGTGCTGCCGCCGGCCCGCAGCCGTTTGAGTTGCACAGCATAGGCGAGGCGATGGACTGAGTTCTCGTGATCGATGTTCGCAAGGAACCAGGGGAGGCTGTTGCTGGCGATCTTCGATTTCACCGCCCCCGGCTCGATCAGCGAAACATGGATGCCGCTGCCGAGCAGTTCTTGATAGAGGGACAGCATCAGCCCCTCGACGGCGTGCTTCGATGCCGAGTAAGCGCCACGGAAAGGCAGCGGCGCGAGGCCGAGGATCGATGAGCAATGAACGAGACGACCATGGCCCTGGCGGCGCATCACCGGTACGACACGGCGAGTGAGATCGTGCCAGCCAAAGACATTGGCCTCGAACTGCTGCCGCAAAGCTTCGATCGGCAGGTCCTCGACGGCACCGGGCTGCCCGTAGGCGCCGTTGTTGAAAAGGGCATCGAGCCGGCCGCCGGTCCGCTCCAGCACCGACGCCACCAGCGCCTCGATCGATCCGGGCTCGGTGTAGTCCAGATAAAAGGCCTCGATGCCGTCGGCCTCGAGCGTAGCGATATCTTCCGGCTTTCGGGCCGTTGCGAACACCCGCCAGCCTTCCTTCTTAAGAGCATGGGCGCAATAGGCGCCTATTCCGGAAGACGCACCGGTGACAATGATGGTGCGCAACTCTTCTTCGGGAGGAATGGTGGTTTGACCGAGGGTTGTCATTTGCCGCAAACCCTTCCCATATTCGCGGCGTCGGGACAATCGAAGGGAACGCGGTTCTTGTTGCGGAAGATCGTAGCCCTCAAACGCGTGCTCTACGACGCGCTCGGCCATTTCAACACCGACGACGGCTGGGCAATGGCCAGCCATCTGGCGATCACCGCGCTGATGGCGCTTTTTCCTTTCCTGATCTTCGCCACGACGCTGGCGAGTTTTTTCGGCGCGCAGGCTTTCGCCGACACCGCCGTGCACCTTGTGTTCGACACATGGCCCGAGCAGATCGCCAAACCGATCGCGCGCGAAGTGCTCAACGTGCTTACCGTCAGGCGCAGCGACCTGTTGACCTACGGTATCGTGCTTGCCGGATACTTCGCCTCGAACGGCATCGAGGCGCTGCGCACCTCGCTCAACCGCGCCTATCGTGTCTCAGAAACGCGCGGCATCATCTACCGGCGGGTGCAGAGCATCATCTTCGTGCTGATCGCGACGGCCGGGTTTTTGGCGATCAGCGTGCTGCTGGTCTTTGCGCCATTGCTGGCGCGGCTGGCCGAATCTCATCTTGAATGGATAAAACCCTATATGGGCACGATCACCCTCTGGCGTTACGTCATCGCCTCGGTCGTCATCATCGGCGGCCTGTTCGCCGTGCATTTCTGGTTGCCGGCCGGCAAGCGCCGGTTCGTTTCGATCGTGCCTGGCATTATCTTCACGCTGGTCGGCTGGCTCATCGGGTCGACCATCTTCGCCGCCTATCTCGACCATTTCTCGTCCTATGTGACGACCTATGCCGGCCTCGCCTCGATCATGATCGCCGTTGTCTTCCTCTACATCGTCTCGGCGATCTTCATCCTCGGCGGCGAGCTCAACGCCGCGATCAGCCGCTATTTGGAGGCGCGCGCCCGCGTCGGTGGCTGAGCCGTCGCCAGCCCGACGCCGAGCGTCGCGATGGCCATGCCGGCGATCTGGAGTGGGCTCAGCTGCTCGCCGAACAATGTCCAGGCGATGACCGCGGTGACGGCCGGCACGAGGTAAAACAGCGAGGCGACCTTCGACATCTCGCCGTCGCGGATCATTACCATCAACAGGAAGATGGCACCGATCGACAGCACCAGCACGAGCCAGGCCGTGGCGAAGATCAGTTCGCCGTTGACGATCACCGTTCGGGTCTCGAAGGCGAGCGAGGCCAGAGCCATCACCGATGCGCCGCCGACATATTGCCAGAACGTGGCAGCCACCAGATCGCCGCCGGAGGCGAAACGCTTCTGCCAGATCGTGCCGGCGCTCATGCCGAGTACGGAGACCAGCGAGGCGCCCAATGTTTCGGCGGTCACGCCGCCGCCGAGCGCGCCGAGCTTCGGCCAGAGCACGATTACCACGCCGATCAACCCGAGGCCGAGACCGGCCCAGTGGCGCGGCAGGATGGCCTCGCCCAGAAGCCGGCCGGCGAGCACTGCCGTGATCAGCGGCTGCAGGCCGACGATCAGGGCTGAAAGCCCTGCGGGCATGCCCCGGTGGATGGCCCAGAACACGCCGCCGAGATAGACCCCATGCATCAGGATGCCGGCGCCGGCTGCGTGCAGCGCCTCGTCGCGGGTGGCGCGGCTCGAACCAAGCGCGGCCATCAACGCGACAAGCAGGATTGCGGCCAGGACAAAGCGCGCAGCCAGGAAAGTAAAAGGCTCGGCCCACGGCATGGCATAGCGCGCGCCGATGAAGCCGGTCGCCCACAGGACGACGAAAGAGGCGGGGATGAACCGCTTGAGGCTGTGCATTTTCCGGAGGCCGCGGTGAATTCGGGTGAGGGATCGACTGCGGCGATTGCTTAATGCCGTTCGGGCCGGCAAGCAAAACCAAACGGTTGATCCATAGAGTCATTTGAATTGAAGGAGCGCCGTTGATGGCCGTCGGCTCACCGGTCTAAAGACCGACCAGCCGCCTGACATCGTCGGGCGAGGCGCCCGCCTTACACTGGGCGGCAAGGCCGGTATCGCCAAGACTCTTCGACAGTTTTCGTCCATCCGGGCCGAGGATCAGGCGATGGTGGAAATAGGCCGGCTGCGGCAGGCCAAGCAGTTGCTGAAGCAGCCGCTGCACGCTGGTCGCGGAATAAAGGTCCTGGCCGCGCACGACATGGCTGACGCCCTGCAGCGCGTCGTCCAAGGTGACGGCGAGATGATAGCTGGTCGGGATTTCGCGGCGCGCCACGATCACGTCGCCCCAATCCTGCGGTCGGGCCTCGACATGACGCGTCCCAGAGAGCGTCTCGTCCGTGTATTCGGCCCATGTCAGGTCCCTGCCGACCCGCGCCATTGCCGCATCGACGTCTAGCCGCCAGGCAAATGGTGCACCTTCGACGATGCGCCGCTTACGCTCGCTGGCCGGCAGCGCCTTGTCGGCGGCGGGATAGAGGGGCACGCCGTCCGGGTCGCGCGGCCAGTCGCGACCGCGCTTTTCGCTGTCGGCGATGAAGGCGCGGATCTCACTTCTGCTCATGAAGGCTGGATAGACAAGCTCCTCTTCGATCAGACGCTCGAGCATAGCCTGATATTCGGCAAAATGCTCGGACTGGCGGCGCACCGGTTCCTCCCAGCCAAGCCCCAGCCATTTCAGGTCGCGAAAAATGCCCGCCTCGAATTCCGGCGTGCAGCGTGTCGTGTCGATGTCCTCGATGCGCAGCAGCAGGCGTCCGCCCGCCGCCTTGGCCATTTTCTGGTTGAGCAGTGCCGAATAGGCGTGGCCGAGATGCAATTCGCCATTCGGGCTCGGCGCGAAGCGGAATGTCAGCAGTGTCATTGTCCGGCGGCAATCGGGTTGTGCGGCGCTTTCGCCAATTGCTACTTTGCGCCGGCAGCGTCGCGCGTCCAGAGGGACGCGTGACGAAGCGTGTGCGGCACTTTTGATTTTGGAACAAGCAGACATGCAACGCATCGCCAACCTTGACGACATTGTAGAAGGCCTGGACGCGCTGTGCCTGCTAGATCCGCGCCTGGACAAGGTGCGCGGCATGGCCGGCGAGGTGCCGCTCAGGCTGTCGGAGCCGGGCTTCAGGAGCCTTGCCTCGATCGTCGTTTCGCAACAAGTGTCCCGCGCGAGCGCCGATGCCATCTTCGGCCGGCTGACGAAACTGCTCGATCCGCTGACGCCGCAGGCGATACTAGCCGCCGATGAGGCGGTCTTCCGCGAGGTCGGGCTGTCGCGGCCCAAGCAGCGCGGCCTGATTGCCGTCGCCCAGGCGGTGGCCGACGGGCTCGACCTCGATCACCTCTGCCAACTCGATGCGACGGTAGCGATCGCTGCCATGACCAAGGTGCCGGGCATCGGCCCGTGGACGGCTGAAGTCTACCTTTTGTTTGCCGCCGGACACCCAGATATCTTTCCGGCGCGCGATGTTGCGTTGCAGAGCGCGGTCGGCCATGCACTCGGCATCGAGCCGCGTCCGCCGGAGAAAATGCTGATCCGGCTTGCCGAATCATGGAGCCCGTGGCGCGGTGTCGCATCGCGGCTTTTCTGGGCTTATTATCGCGAATTGAAGGGCAGGGATGCCGCGCCTCCGGCCTGAATCCGCAAAAAAGCATTGAAATCATGCGTTTTTGAGACCCGGCATGATCGACAATCCGCTTCACATCCCTGTCATGTCGGGCTTACAGTATCCGCGTCGACCGGTTCTAGGGTGAAGGAGGTCAACGACGTGACGGTTGCCGTATCTCCGGATGGGCTTCCAGCGCTGGTGCTGAATGCGGATTACCGTCCGCTCAGCTATTACCCCCTGTCGCTCTGGTCCTGGCAGGATGCCATCAAGGCGGTGTTCCTCGAGAGGGTGAACATCGTCGCCGAATACGAACACGCCGTGTCTTCGCCGACCTTTTCGATGAAGCTGCCGAGTGTCGTCAGCCTGAAGGCCTACGTGAAGCCGTCGAGGCATCCGGCGTTTACCCGGTTCAACGTCTTCCTGCGCGACCGTTTCCAGTGCCAATATTGCGGCACGCCGGACGATCTGACGTTCGACCATGTCATTCCGCGCCATCGCGGCGGCGCCACGACCTGGGAGAATGTCGTCGCTGCCTGCTCGCCCTGCAATCTGAGGAAGGGCGGCATGATGCCGGCCCACGCCAAGATGTGGCCGCTGCAGAAGCCCTACCAGCCGACGGTGCATGATTTGCATAATAACGGCCGGCTGTTCCCGCCCAACCATCTGCACGAAAGCTGGATGGATTATCTGTACTGGGATGTCGAACTGGAGCCTTGAGATCATCCGATAATTCGGGAGGCTGGCCGTCTGAAGCGATTTTCTGCGCTTCCGGCCTTCGCCGGCCGAAGCATTCATGAGCGGTCGTGGTGTGGTAGTTAAGGCTACGGCTGGCGTAGGCTGGTGCTCACGTACTTTAGTACGCTCCGCTCCGGTTCTCGATAATCACTTGATACGACTCAGCCTGCCGAATTCTTGAATAATCTCGCGTCGGCGCAAGGGTGAACCGCTCAATCGCGGGCAAAGGCGCTGCGGAAGGCGACGACTGCCAGGACAAAGCTGGCGATGGCGTTCCAGCCGGCCAAGGACAGGCCGAGGATGCGGAGCGCCGCCTTGTCGCAGAAGGGCGGGACGAATTTGTCGAGCGCGTCGAGCACGCCCTTGCCGCCGGTGTCCACCGGTCCGGCGGCTGCGGTGCAATCGGTCGGGCCCGGCCACCACGCCCATTCGACGCCGGAGTGATAAACGCTGAGATAGAGGCCGTAGAGCATCAGCAGGCCGCCAATGGCCAGCAGGCCACGACTTATCCAGGCGGGCGCCTTAAGGGCCGACGCAAGCACCGCCAGCAGCATCAAGGGCACGCCGACATAGTAAGGGGTGCGCTGCTCGAGGCAGAGCTTGCAAGGGATGTAGCCGCCAACATACTGGAAGGCCAGCGCCGAGCCGACTGTGGCGGCCATGGCGACGGCGAGGAACAGGGCGGTGCGCAGCCGCTGGCGTCCGGTATCGGCATTCACGGTCGCTGTCATCGGAATCAGTCCATTCGGTTCGATGCCGTTCAGACGGCGTATTTGACGACGATATAGAGCAAAATCAGGGCAGCGGCGCCGGCGCCCGCAATGTGGCCAAGGCGCTTTTCGATGAAGTGGCGGATCGGCTCGCCATAGCGGCGCAAGAGCCAGGCGAGAAACAGGAAGCGAGCTCCGCGCGCAACGATTGCCAGCACGATGAACAGCAGCAAAGGAACGCCGATGACGCCGGACAGGATTGTCACCACCTTGATCGGCGGCAAATGGGCGAGGCCGGAGGTGACCAGCATCAGGATGATGAAGCCAACACCCGACGAGACGCGCATCGCCTCGAACTCGTCATATTTGCCGTAAAATTCGAGGATCGGCCGCGCCACCGCGTCATAGGCGTAGTGCCCGATGAACCAGCCGGCGATGCCGCCCAGCACCGAGGCGACGGTGGCGACCAGCGCGTAACGATAGGCGCGATCCGGCCGCGAAAGCGCCATCGGCAGATAGAGCACGTCGGCCGGCACCAGGAACACCGAGCTCTCGACGAAGGCGATGAAGGCCAGCCACCATTCGGCCGATTTGCTGGCCGCCAGCGACAAGGTCCAGTCGTAAAGTCCGCGAAGCATCGGCACTCCTAATGCACGCCCAAACCGGTAGTGGTCTTGGGTCACGACATGTACAAACAAGACTTGGAAGCGCGCCGTATCAATCTCGTCGGACAAGGTGCGCTTCAATGACATGCGCCGCCTGTCTAGAAAGATTTTCCGCGCTGCACAATGGCAGCTGCTTCACGAAATCGAAAGGCTGAGGCTTGAGCGAGCCCAGATGTCGGGATTTGGCCAGTTGACGACCAGGCCATGGCATCGAGCACCTGCCCGCCTGAAGTGCGTCAAGGCAATATCTAATAAATCGTGGGTTTTCCCGTCGAACACGATCCGTGTTTAAATACGGCGATTTTTGTCACATCCTGTCTTTCCATCCGCCCTTTGCGCCGCCATGACGTTCTCCGATTTCATTTACCGCCCCTTTGAGACGCTCATCCGTCCGCTGGATATTCCACCCGGGCCGCTGCCAGCGAGCGGGCCGTTTGCGCTGCTCCTGCATTTCGCGAGGATGTTCCGCGGCACTCTTGCGGCCATTACCGTCTTGATGATGGCGATCGAGGGGATCAACCTTGCGACGATCTGGGGGCCTCGTTCGTCGTCGACGGGGTGAGCGCGAAGGGCGCGGCGGTTTTCCTGCACGAGGACTGGCCGACGCTGGTCGTGCTCGGCGTGCTGGTTTTCCCCGTGCTGCCGTTGCTCATCTTCCTGGGCAATGCGCTGAACTCGCAGACGGTGGCCGTATGCATGCCGGCGGCGATGCAATGGCAGGGCCACAAGGCGGTGGAACGCCAGGACCTTGCCTTCTTCCACGATCTCTTCGCAGGTCAGGTTGCGTCGCGCATTTCGCAAGTCGCATCCGCCGTGCAGCAGCAGATCGTCGTGGCCTTTTACAGAATACCGCTGTTTCTGGTGCAGCTCGTCGGTTCGCTCGTTCTGCTTGGCGCGTTATCCTGGCCGCTGGCGCTTCCGGTGTTCGTCTGGATCGCCGCCAACATCGGCATTGCGGTGGTGGCGGTGCCCCAATATTCCGAACGCTCGCGCCGCTCGGCGCGGGGGCGCAGCCTTGTTGTCGGCGCCATGACCGACCTCTACAGCAACATCCAGATGGTCAAGCTGTTTGCGGCGGAAGACAGCGAGGCGGGCGCAATGCGCACCGTCATGGAAAACGCCATCGAGACCCAGCAGCGCGAAAGGCGCATCTATCTGACGACCGACATGGGCGTCGTCCTGCTCAATGTTGCGCTCTTTCTCACCAACGTTGCCATAGGGCTCTGGGGATTTGTCGCCGGCTTTGTCACGATTGGCCAGTTCGCCGCATCGATCGCCATCGTTCAGCGGCTCAATGCCAACTCCCGTGCCTTCCTGCAGATGGGCCAGCAGATTTTCCAGGCGGTGGGCACGATCCGCGACGCAATGCCGGTCGTGACGACGCCGCCGACTATAAAAGACGCGCCGAACGCCAACCCGCTCGACGTCACGGCCGGCGAAGTCGAGTTCAAGAACATCCAGTTCGAATACCGCGAGGGCCAAAGGGTGATCGAAGACCTGTCGCTCACCGTGCGCGCAGGCGAGAAGGTCGGGCTCGTCGGCCTCTCCGGGGCCGGCAAGTCGACCCTTGTCAGCCTGCTCCTAAGGTTCTTCGAGCTGAAGGGCGGCGCGATCCTGATCGATGGACAGGATCTCCGCAGCGTGACCCAGGCCAGCCTTCGGGAGAGCATCGGCGTCGTCACCCAGGACGTCTCGCTGCTGCATCGCTCCGTCGGCGACAACATCCGCTACGGCCGGCCCGATGCCCCGCCGGAGGCGTTGGAGCACGCCGCGCTGCTGGCCGAGGCCGACGGCTTCATCGCCGATCTCAGAGATGCTGAAGGCCGCACCGGCTACGACGCTTTCGTCGGCGATCGCGGCGTGAAGCTTTCCGGCGGCCAGCGCCAACGCGTCGCGATCGCCCGGGTGTTGCTCAAGGATGCGCCAATCCTGGTTCTCGATGAGGCGACGTCCGCACTGGACAGCGAAGCCGAGGCGGCGGTCCAGTCCAAGCTCGCGGTTCTGATGGAGGGCAAGACCGTGATCGCCATCGCCCATCGCCTGTCGACCATTGCCAGGATGGACCGGATCGTCGTCCTCGACAAAGGCCGCATCGTCGAGGAGGGAAAACCATCGGCGCTGTTGGAACGCGACGGGCTCTATGCCCGACTGTGGAAGCGTCAGACCGGCGGCTACATTGCCGACGCCATCGAGGAGATGTGAGCCGCCCTCGGTGATGATGTTTTGCTCATGGCCGGCTCGACACATTCTGCTTTCACTCCAGAAACCGGAATTGGCTGAACTCGTTTCCACCGTAGCGTTCGGAAGCCGATCATGAGCGAAGCCACAGTCCCGAACTCCCGTGCCGCCATTCTCGAGCGGCGATCTGCCGGCGTGCTGACATGGTCCGGCCCCGCCTTGATGTTGTTCGCGCGCTCGGCGTTCGCTGTTGCCGCGCAGGGCCTGGTTGCGGCCATTTATGCAGCGCACGGTTCGGCAACGCCCTGGCGCGACGCAGGGGCTTGGCTGCCGGCATACGGCAGTTTGATCGACGCGGGCTGCCTTGGTCTCCTGTGGTGGCTTGCACGGGCGCGAGGGCATCACGCTGCTCGATTTTATCAGCTTCGATCGCAAACGCTTGGGGCGCGATCTGTTGTTGGGCGTCGCGCTCATCCTCCCGAGCCTCGTTTTCATCTACGGTGGGATCATCGCCAGCAGCCTGTTGGTCTACGGCAACCCTGATGCACTGCAAATATACGGACCTTTGCCGCTCTTGCCTGCGCTTTACGGGGTGCTGATCTTTCCGTTGGTCTGGGGCATTACGGAGCAGACCACCTATAACGGCTATCTTCTGCCGCGTTTCCAAGTCTTGTCGGGAAGCACGGGATTTGCCGTTGCCGTCGTAGCGTTTTCCTGGTCGTTTCAGCACGCCGTGATGCCGCTGACGTTCGACCCACACTTCATGCTCTACCGGCTCTTGGCGCCTATCGCCCATTCGACATTCATCACCCTCGTGTACCTGCGCGTGCGCCGCATCCTGCCGCTGGCGACGGCGCATTGGCTCATGGATGGGGTGTCAGCATTCATCGGCATTCTGTGGCCGCTGTTGAGGTAGAAGGGTTCAAACGGGCTGAGATGCCCACTATGGACCGAAGCCTCCGATCGACGAAATCGAAAGCCTGGGCTTGGGCTAGATAGGGTCTCGGGAATTGGCCAGTTGACGAACAGGCCTCCAACCGTATAGTCCGCGCCCATCCAGGCCGCCCGGCCTGAGCCCCTATGGCGGAATTGGTAGACGCGCTCGACTCAAAATCGAGTTCCGCAAGGAGTGCTGGTTCGATCCCGGCTAGGGGCACCATTTCTTAAATTCCCACGCCACTTCTTATTAAACCCAAGGGCGTCGGTGGGATCGTCCACGACGCCCTCGACGGCATCGAATGGTTGCGTCTTGCCTGTTGCCGCAAGCTGCCCAAGCTTCCGCTGAACGGTGCGCGGACTAGACCCAAGCGCAATTGGGCGTTCCTCACCACCGCAATCGGGCGTGCTGCGGTCCCCGCCATCACGAGGGATGCGCCGCCAACTCCGCGGTCAGCTGGTATAGCCGAACCGGACATTCCGTGGATTGAGGCGCCGGTCTTGCTCGGCTATGCACATGGCATGACAACGACCGACGATATTGTCAGGCCTCTTTCCCTTACCGTGGGTCTTATTGCCCGCTTCTGGCCGCAACTGCTGCTTCTCGGCGCCATCGGCTATGTAGCGCGCGACCTCCTGCTCAACGCGGCAGTCACGGTGGGCCTCGTCAATCCCCTCGGCGGGATGGTTGTGCTTTCGCTGGTGGTGCTGACGAAGCTTCTGGTCATCGTGGCGATGTTCGTCGCCCTGCGTCCGGGACTGCCGGCACTCGCCTCGCTTCGCCAAATGTCGGCAAGCGGTGCGAAACAGGAGAAAACGTCCCAGCCCGCCGACCACTTGCTGGCGGTGACCGCGGCCGCCATCTTGCCCTTCTTCGCCTATTACGCCGCATGGGGATTCCTCGGCGACAGTGTGCGAGAATATTCGCGGCTGGCGCTCGAACGCATTCCGCTGGGAGAAAGCGCCGACATATTCGGCCTGCTGCGCTCCAGCGGCCTCATTGCGTCGATTGTCGGCTGCTGGTTGGTCCGCTGGTTCGCGAAGCGCATGAACAAAGGCGCGCGCAGGCCTTACTGGCGGCTGCTCGTCGTGGCGGCGGATGCAAGCTGGATTTTTATCGGGCTCTATGCGCTCGATATCTGGAAGGACGAGTTCATCACCTGGATCGGGGCTAGTGCGTTGCGCAGCGAACTCAGCATGGGCGCAGGATCGCTTGTCCTGTCGATCGCCGCTCACGCTGCCGAAGGCTTCACGCCGGTCGAGTTCAGGCAGCCCGGCATCCTGGAACAGGCGCAAAGCCTGTTCTTCTATGCGCTTCTGCCAATGGTCTGGCTGGTCATGGCGGCGATCATCAACGGCTACGAGCTGACGGCCGCTTCGGCAGCGGCCGCGCCGCCGCCGTCGCGCGGGTCCACCTGGCGCAAATGGTTGAGCGACTTCATCACGCATTTCCTCGGCGGCTACCGCTCGCGCTATGCGCCGATTTGGGCCTGTCTCAAGCTCACGCTCGGCGCAGGACTCGCGACGCTGCTCACCTTCGTCGTCGCCTACCGGCTGATCGGCTGGCTTTGCGCCTGGCTGTGGTTTGGCGCGACGCGGACGCTCGGCGCGCCAGACCTCGATACATGGCAGGTCGTCTTCAGCTTCGCCAGCGTGTTCATCGGCAGTCCGAGCGATCTTGACGGCGGCATAGTGCTCGACGCCTTGAGGATCGCGCTGCTGGCGGCGGTGCTTGAATTTGCGGTGGCGGCGCAACGGCAGCCGCTGAGGGTCGCTACCTGAAGAGCAGATGGCGCGGCCTGGCGTTCGCCAGCGTGACCGACAGCGCAAGGCCGCTTGCCGTCGCCGGAATGACGAAAGTCTCGGCCATGCGCGCCGTGCCGTGCGTGCCGGCGCCCTGGAAGGCCAGCCCGCCGCAGCGGGGCTTGTCGGCTGCCTCGGGCTGCATCTTGCGCACGACGGGCCGGGTCAGGAAGGCAGGCAGCCAGCGGCGGCCTTCGGCGTCTGTGAGCACAACGGCGCAGGGGCTTTCTGCAAGGAGACCAGGATCCTCGATCCTCGCCTCGAATTCGGCCAGCACGACGGCTTCATCTGCCGAGCCGCCGGGCAGGCGCGACAGCGTTGTCAGCCGCCATTCGGCCCCGGCGTAGCGCTGCGACTCACCCCTGTCGACCGCGATCGGGTCGCGGTCGCTACCGGATCGCCATGCCTCCAGGCTTTCCCAGGAATGCACCAGCACTGCAACCGGCAGAGCGAAGCCCAGCCCAGCAAGGCTCAGCCAGTAGCGGCGTCTCTCGGCACGGGAAATGGCCTCCGCCATCACTCGGTCTCCAGCGTCCAAGGCATCGGGCCATCGCTCCGGCGGATCGTCACGGCGCCAGGGATGTCGCCCACCGCAAGTTCGGTGATTGCCACCCGGACCTCTTCACCCAGCGGTGTGAATGCCGATGGCGCGACCAGCACGGTTCCGCCCGCAAGTTCGTTTTCCGGGACTTCGAAAGCCATGAGCACGGGCTTTGGCAGTCCCGGCTCCAGCCGCTCTGCCGGCAGCATTGCCGGCATGGTGGAAATGCGCTGGCTGAGAGAATAGCGCAACCCGCTCGGGCCGAGCCATTCGGCGGAGGTCAGGGTCAGGCTCTCGCGTTTTGCTTCGGCGGCGGCCTCGACCAGGACCCAGACCCCGGAAGTGGTGTAGGTCCGGGTCTGGCCAAAGCGCTCGATCCTTACGGTACGCGCGAGATGCACGTCGCCGACGGCCAGCGCGAAGGCGCGTGCGTCGGTGCGCTTACCCTGCTCGCCAGCAATCGAGACGGGCGAGGTGATGTTGCTGTAGAGCGGGGTAGTCCGCTGCATTGCGTAGAGGGCCGCCGCCGCGAAGATGATTGCGCCGGTTTCCTTGAGACCTGTTCTCATTGCCCCGGCCCGACGACCATTTCGGTCTTTACCGGCAATGCCACGATCGCGACCGGATCGCGATCGAACCAGCCCGAGCCGCCGTAGAGATTGTCACGCCGCTTGTAGATCTGGCTGCCCACCACGAGACGCAGATCCTGCGGCAGCGGCTGCGCCTTCGGCCACTCCCAGGCGGCGATCATGTGTTCCGGTATGCCGGGATGGACGCCGCTTGCGATCCATTTGTCGCGTGCAAGATAGAAGGCCGGCGCCTGCACGTCCGTGATCGGCGGGTCGATGTCAAACATGGACGCGAAGGCGTTGCTGGTCGCCGCCGAGCGGTTGTCGAGGTCGAATTCGACCATCAAAAAGGTCTTCGGCTGGGACGGCTCGGTTCCCGTCGGCGGAACCGAGCCGGTTCGGGCACCGCGAAACGTAATAACCCAGCGCCCGGTGTCGATGGGCTCGCCGGCTGCGACCGTTGGAGTTGGCCGCGAGTTGGATGCTTCATACACCGTCATTGCGAATGACGCGGCGGCCGCCGCGAGGCCACCAAGGCCGGCGACGAGAAACGCAAAAAGACGCTGCCGCAAAGTCGATCGCTGTCCGACGGACATGTTTCCTCCCGCGGACTATCCACCAGACCCGAGCCACAGATGCAACCTGGAGAGGTGAGCTATGCGGTAACATTTATGGCACAATTCGAAACAGCTTCGTCTCGGATCGTGCTGCGGGCCGGACCCGCCGCCGTGCCTAGCGGAGGGCCGCCACGACGTCGGCGAAATCGGCCCGCTTGCCATTGTCGGCGCGGCGCAATTGCACCTCGACGGGCCTGCCGTCGGATTGGTCGCAGTAGAAGATGGGTCCGGGCCGCACCCATTTGTCGCCCCACTCGGTCAGCGCGATGATGACCGTTTTGAATTCCAGCCCCTTTCGGGTCAGGACGTATTCGGCCTGCTCGCCGGCGGCACCCGGACGACGGTCCATCAGGCCGGCCTCGACGAAATCCTCGAGGCGCTTGGCCAGGATGTTGGTGGCAATCCCCAGGCTCTTCTGGAATTGCGAAAAGCGCGTGTAGCCGCCGAACATCGCGTCGCGCAGGATCAACAGGCTCCAGCGCTCGCCGACCAGCTCCAGGGCGCGTGAGGCCGAGCAGTTCTGTTTTTCATAAAGACGACCAAGCATGGCGTGAACATACCCTGTTGACTTGCATCATGCAAGTATGCATTGTGCTTGCATGGTGCAAGCGATGGAGCTCGAGAGAGCGTCGCTCACTTCATCGCCCGAGACTTGGGTGCCCATCAACCGTCGGATCCAGACAGGAGATATGTCATGAAAAAGGATGAAGATTACACGACGTTATTTGTCGTTGAGCAAAGCCCGGAAGAGGTTTTTGCGGCGGTTGTCAATCCGCGCGCCTGGTGGTCCGAAGACATCGACGGCGATACCAACAAGCCCGGTGCGATATTCTACTATCACTTCAAGGATATCCACCGCGGTACCTTCAAGGTTACGGAGCTTGTGCCCGGCAAGAAGGTCGTCTGGCACGTCGTCCAGAACTACTTCAACTTCGTCAAGGATGCGACCGAGTGGACCGGCACGGACGTGGTCTTCGAGATCGCGCCGACCGACAAGGGTACCGAGCTGCGCTTCACCCATGTCGGGCTGAAGCCGAGTGAAGAATGCTACGACGTCTGCCATGACTCCTGGCGCTTCTATGTCGCGAGTCTTCGCGACCTGATTTCGACGGGCAAGGGGCAGCCCAACAAGGGCGAAGAGAACGCCAATCCAACGGTCGTGCCGCAAAACGAGAACATCGGCCTCGAGCGCAAGACAGCGAGCGATGGCGCCGAGATGATCGTCATGACGACGGCAGCGGCGAAGCCCGGCATCGAGAGCAAGGTGCGGGATGCCCTGCGGGACGTAGCCGGCGCGGCCCGCAAGCAAAGCGGATGCATCGACTACAGCGTCTTTCGCTCGGAGGCAGAGCCGAACGTTACCATCTGCGTCGAGCGCTGGGCATCGAAGCAGGAGCGCGACGCTTTTCTGGGCTCGGCGGACGCGAAGAATTTCGTTTCGGCCATAACCGGCGCCTTCCTGGAGCGGCCTTCGCCGATCTCCTACACGACATTGGAAGTCGGGTCCTGATTGCAAGGGTTCGCCCGGCGACGGTGCCGGTGCCGGCTGCCCTGGAGCAATGCAATGGGGGACGGCATCCAAGCATGGAACAGAAAATTATAACCTACTTGCATGATGCAAGAACGAATGGCTTGCATTCATGCAAGTAGGAGGAGAGATCGCCGTGCCAAAATCGATGGAAGTCACAGACAAGGCCGTTCTGGTAACCGGGGCCAACCGCGGCCTCGGCAAGGCGCTGGTCGAGGAAATATTGAGGCGGGGTGCCAAGCGCGTCTATGCCGGCGCGCGCAAACCGCTCGCCCACGCGGATCGGCGTGTCACGCCGCTGATCCTGGACGTGACCGATACGGCGCAGATTGAGGCGGCTGTCGAAAGGGTCGGGTCTCTCGATATCCTCATCAACAATGCTGGCATCGGGCTCTACGACGACCTCGGCGATCGTGCTGCGCTCGAGCGACACCTCGCCGTCAACCTGCTCGGCGTGCACGGCGTAACCGACGCATTCCTGCCGCTGCTCACGAGTTCGCGCGGCGCCGTGGTCAACATCCTGTCGGAAGCGGCCCTCGTTCCCTTCCCGATTATTCCGTCCTACTCGCTGTCGAAGGCCGCCGCGTTCTCCATGACGCAATCGCTCCGTGCTCTCGCCGGCGCTCGTGGCGTGAGCGTTCATGCGGTCCTGTCCGGTCCCATAGACACCGACATGAGCAGAGACGCCGACATCCCGAAGAGCTCTGCGGAGAGCGTCGCGAAAGGTATCCTGGACGGCATGGCGCGAGGGGAGGAGGAAATTTTCCCCGATCCAAAATCGGCGTCCATGGCCGAGAGCTGGCGCGGCAGCGCGTTCAAGGCGCTCGAACGCCAGATGGCGGCTTTCGTCCAAGCCATGCCCGCCAAGTCATAGGCGACCGCGCTGCGAGCCCAACGGCCCCGCAGCGAATGCGCTATGGCGAAATTGCCCTAGGCTGCCGATGCGTCGCCGGTTCGATCCGGGCTGAGGGCACCATTTTCTTCCGGGAAACCTCGAGAGGTTACTTGGGCGTTATCCCAGGAGCGTCCTCTGGGATAACGTCTGAGATCCGGCAGCCCTTCCTGGCAAGCTGCGGATCGCAGCCCGAGCCGCTATCACATCGGCCCCGGCACCATCTTGGTCGGCTGCTCCGGCATCGGAAACGCATAATTGTCGCATTTCACGTCCGGGTTCGTCGGGCTGAACATTCCGAGCGGGTTCTCCTTGAACAGCCAGGCGTGAAGGTCGTAGTGGTGGAACTCCTTCGGGATGAGCGGATAATGCCCCTCCATAGGCCCCATGAATGTCTGGCCGAAGAGCTTCGGCGGCTCCTTGGTGTCCGGCGTCAAGGGCACGAGCCATTCCACACCGACCAGGCGCAATTCGCCGCCGACCGGCTCATAGATCAGCACATTGGGGCGCGTCGGATCCGCGGTCGGGCCGACAGTCGTGACGTTGACGAAATGGATGCCCATCGCGCCCTTCGGGTAGTCCATCGCTCCCTCTACCTTTTCGCCGCTGTAGAAGACGCATCCAACCGTCGACAGATAAAGCTCGCGAATGGCAACCTTGTAGTCTTCATACCTGGACAGCGATTTACGCAGGGCATCGATCTCGGCCTTGTCGGGTTCGGCGGCCCGAGGAGCGGCGGCGTTCAGACACGCGCCGACGAGACCTGCCAATGTGAGGATACCGAGACGCCTGAGGTGAGTTGTTTTCGTCATGCATTCCTCCCAGATTTTTCTTCTGGCCGTGCAGGACCGAGGCGGCAGTGATGCTGGACGCGCGGCCGTAATTGATCGCCTCATCCCTGTTGGGACTGCGTCGATGCTAATCCTTTCCGCTGATCGGGAGAATTAACCCTGACGACCTAGGCCGGAGCAGGTCGATGGTGCGGAGACGGTCGGCCGGGCCGGGTCCCCCTTTGGACCCGATGCGCTACCGTCGCCGCAGCAGGCTTCTCATCCGGTTGCGCAGCAGGCGCGCCATGTTGCGGGTCTCGCGGTAGAGGTGAAGCTGCGAGGCCGCCTGGCGGGCGGGGCGGTCGGCGTCCGGCGTCAGCCCGATCACCAGCGTGCCCATCGGCTTGCGTTCGCTCCACAGCCGGCTCATCACGGGGTGGTCGGGCACCGCGCAGGAATCGGTCATCATGATGTTGGGGTCGTCGAGATGCTGCCTGGTCACCTCGATCATCAGCAGCGTGCCCGGCGAATAGGCGGCGAGCGTCTCGTCATAGGCGGTCTTCCAGGTATAGGCGACGCCGGCCTCGACGAAGACGACCAGGCAGGCGATGGTGCGGCCGTCGAGCGTCAGCGAATGGATGCGGCAAAGATCCTGCTCGGCCAGCCGGTGCACCGCCTCGCGGGCGAAGGCGGCGCGGTAGCGGTCGATGGCCATGGCGGTGCGCTCGCGGCCTTTCCAGCCGGCGGCCTCCAATGTCAGGAAATTTTCGATGGCGTGGCGGATCTCGTCGGGCCCGCGCGCCACGACATGCTCCAGCCGGCCGAGGTCGGCGAGGCGGCGCTTCAGGCGGCGAAACTCGCGATAATGGTGGGCGCGCAGCGAAGCCTTCAGATACGCCTCGCCGTCGAGCTCGCTTTCGAGCACCGGGCGGTCGGCCTTGCCGGTGGTGACCAGCGTCAGGCCGCGCGTCTCGGCGACGCTGGCGAGCAGGCTGGCCACCGGGCCATCCAGCCTTATGTCGGGCAGCACGAAGACCTTCGGCAGCTTGAGATGCGGCCTGGACAGCATCGAGAAGAAATCCTCGATGACGCCGATCGGATCGTCGCGGTCGACCAGCGGCGTGCCGATCGGGCCGAACGGGCTCGACCAGGTGCGCATGACGGGAACCCCGAGCGGCACCATCGGCCGCTCGACCGAAAACGGCACCAGCAGGCGCAGCCGGTTGCGATACTGGTCGCCGTCGCGGATGACCGCCAGCCGCACCTCGCGGTCCTCGAGCCTGGGCATGGCCGGAGCCAGGAAGCGCGGATTGAAGAAGACGTTCGGCTCGATCGTGCGGGTGCAGAGATAGTCGAGCTCCTCGACCAGGTCGAAGCCGGCGGAGGCCGGATAGATGGCAAGCTTGCGCTCGGGCCGGTTGTTGGCGAGGATCTCGATATGGGCGGGATCAGCTTCGCGGGCAAGCCCGGCAAGGCCGGACACCATGGCACCGGCCGGGCCGCCGCTGGTTTCCTCGAGCAAGGGGACGGCAGCCATCAGGCGGCTCCTTTGGCGGGCACGAAAATCACCATGACGATGCCGAGCTTGCGCCAGACCGTGAAGGACAGCGCGCCGGCCTCGAAGATCATGGCGAAGGCGGTGGCCATCGCCGCGCCCCACAGGCCGAAGAGCGGGATCAGCACGACGTTGAGGGCGATGTTGAAGGCCAGGGTCATGGCGTAGACGGCGGCGCAGATATTCTGGTTGCCGCTCATGGTGAGCAGGCTTTCGCAAGGGCCGACGGCGGCCCGAGCGACGACGCCGAACACCAAAAGGAACAGCAGCGGATAGCCGGCGGCAAATTCCGGGCCGAACAGGGTCAGCATCGGCTCGCCCAGCGTCAGCACCAGCAGCGCCATCGCCAGCGACGGCCAGAACGTCCACGACACCGTCTCGCGGGCAAAGGCGGCGAGCTTTTGCGGCTCGCCATGAGTGAACTGCGCATAGCGCTGGGCGACACCGGCCTTGACCGCGAAATAGACGAAATGCACCAGCGCCAGCGTCTTGACGGTGGCGAAATAGACGGCGACGTCGTTGGGATCGAGATAGGCGCCGACCATCAGCACGTCGGCATTGGTGAGCAGGAAGAAGAAGCTCTCGACCAGGAAGATCGGCAGCGAGACGATGAACCACTGGCCGAAATGCAGCTTCATCGGCCCGGCCGGGATCCTTCTGTCCATGCGTGAAGTGACGCCGATGAGCTGACCGAGCGTGGTGGCATAGGTGGCGGCGATCGCGGCGAAGATCGCCGTTTTGGCATCCGGCGCGTAGCCGACCAGCAGCATCAGCGCGATGAACGCCAGGATCAGCAGCGGCCGCACCAGAAAGGTCGGCGACAGCGCAAACAGCGCCCAGGAATTGGCGCGCGCCAGCCCTTGCAGAAGATCGGACATGGCGATCATCGGCAGGCAGATGATGCCGAGGATGAACGGCACGACATAATAGTCTTCGATAAAGGGCGACAGCAGCCAGACGCCGAGCGCGCCGAGCCCGGCGATCGCCGTGGAGGCAACCAGCACGAACAGCCGGCTGGCCTGCACGATGCCGCGCAATTCGGCCAGCATGCCGCGCTCGCGATATTCGGGAATGAAGCGGATGACCGAGGTGTGGAAGCCAAGGCAGGCGAGGTTGCCGACGATGACCATCGTTACCCAGACGAGGACGAAAATGCCGTATTCGAACGAGCCCATCCAGCGCGCCATCAAGACCTGGCTGACGAAGGCGATGACGGCGCTGACGATGCGGACCGAAAAGGCGATCAGCGACATGCGGCCGGCTTCGCCGCGCTCGCCGGCGCTGAACAGCACGGCATCGATCAGGCCAAGCAGCGGCCTTATGCGCAGCGCAAAGCGCTGCGGCAGGAACCGCCCGGCTGTCGTCGCCGCGGAAAAGCGCACCCCGATCACACTCCGTTTTCCGCTTCTTTTCTGGCTATGCGTGTAGCGAAAACACATTAAGAAACGGTTGGGTGGGTGTTCCTTCGCCCCGTTCACGGGGAGAAGGTGCCGGCAGGCGGATGAGGGGCGGCGCGCTGCTTCATATTCATCATTCGCGCAACCCTTCACCCTGCTCTTTAGTGTCTCAGTTTGAAATACGCGGAAACGCCTATCTCGTTTGCCCCATATGCGAAAACGCCTATATGCTTAGCGGAACGCATGGCAGCAACAATGGTCTACACTGTCATTTGGTATGGAAGGCAGGGCATCGTCGACAAGGTGATCTTCGACGACGAGAAGACCGCGAAAGATCATGCAACCTCCATGTTCCAAACCCGAAAGGGTGACGATGGAATCGTGTCCGTTGAAGTTCGTAAGGACAACGGCGCTGTCGTCTTTAGCCATGCGGAGAACTAAGAATGCCAACCGGACCTAAAGGCCAGGAAGGATGTTCTGGCACCACTTACCAGCTCACAAAGAAGCTCATCAAGATCGTTGCCGAGGTTATCAGCCATGGGCGTTATGTCGCCTTCCAGATGCGGAGGTCGCTATCCCGAGGCAACTCTTCACCGACATCCTGCGGCTGATCGCGGAACTCCGGCCATCGCCCCATCCATCACCGGCGTGACCGGCCCGGTTGTCATGCGTTTCAGCAAAACAAGGGGAGAACTATGCCTTGAAGAAAGCGAAATCGACATCCTCGGCCAGCAGCGGGCAGACATCACGGCTTTGGCGGATCACCAACGCGCCCTTGTGCCGGAGTCTGATCTTGCAACTGGTGCCAGTTTGCGCAAACCTCAGTCTCAACAGAACGGTAATCCGGTGGATGCCTGATTACCTGAATCTGGGAGGGGCGAAGTGTTAGGCGAGCCCATTACCGTTCTGATGGTCAATGAGTATCCTGACTACATTGATGCACAAGTGTGGGCTGCTGAGCTGAAAACCCGTGTGCCGCAGCTGGAGTTCAGGCTTTGGCCAGACGCCGGGAACAAAAGTGACATAGATATTGTGCTGATCGACAAGGGCGCCAGTCCTGGCTTTTTTGATGCCATGACGGGGCTAAGCGCCGTCGTCTATTTGGGAGCCGGTGTCGAGGGTATTGATCTTCAGAGCTTTCCCAAGAGTGTTCCGCTCATCAGGCTCGCAACGCGTGAGCAGGCTTCGGAAGTGGTGCAGTACATCGTCCTTCGCGTTCTCTGCCAGCAACGGCATGTTGCGGATTACATGAGTCTACAAGCCCGCAAGTTGTGGAATCCGATCGCGCCGCGGAAGATCTCCGAGACAAGAATAGTTGTGCTTGGTGCGGGCCGGATCGGTGGCTGGGCCGCAAAGCTGTTTGCGGACTTTGGCTACGACACAGCAGTCTGGTCTCGTCATCAAAAGACGCTTCCTGGCATACACAGTTACTTTGGCCGTGCCCAGCTTGCGGGCGCACTCACAAGTCGGGACTACGTTATCTGTTCACTTCCCCTGACTGGTGAGACTCGTGGGATACTGAACTTGAGTGCCTTTGGAAAAATGAAGCGAGGTGCCTACCTTGTGAATGTCGGCAGGGGCGCGCATGTCAACGAAGCCGACCTGATCCGCGCTCTCGACGAAGGTCAGCTTTCTGGTGCTTGTCTTGACGTGTTTGAGCGTGAACCGCTGGAGGCTTCATCGCCGTTGTGGACTCATCCCAAGGTGACCGTCACACCTCATGTCGCGAGCTTCTGGGTGGATTCTGGAATCGACCAGGCCGCCGATCTCTGCGGTCAAGTCGCCAGAGGAGAGCCTCTGTCCAACAAGATCGACCTCGAACGGGGTTATTGAATCAAAGTAGTGTCTTTACCCACTTTAGCAGGTTCCGATCTTCATGAAGCGCGGACATCAGCGCGTGCGTCACCCGGCTATTAGATTTCAAACTCAAACACCACCGCCGGTCGAGATACAGAAAATTCGAAATGCGTATTTTGGTGTCGGCGGGACACCGCCCCCCTCTGGCCTGCCGGCCATCTCCCCCTCAGGTGGGGAGATTGGCTAGTCGCAGACGTCCGTGCCGCCCCGCCTTAGGGCACCTTCTCCCCATCACGGGGAGAAGGAAAGCGCAGCCTTACGCAAACGCCCCATGACAGTGCTTGTACTTCTTGCCCGACCCGCACGGGCAGGCCTCGTTGCGGCCGACCTTGCCCCAGGTTGCCGGGTTCTTCGGGTCGCGGTCTTCGGGGGCGACGATGGCGTTGCTTTCCTGGCGGACCAGCACGGCCGTCTCGCCGCCGTCGAAATCGTCTTCGCCGGTGCTGCCGTCGATATGGCTGCCGAACATGTCAGGGGCCTCGGGCGGCGGCGCGTCCGCCGCCTGGCGGACCAGCTCGACGCGCATCAATTGCGCGGTGACGGCCTGGCGCAGATTGCCCAGCATCGCCTGGAACAGCTCGAACGCCTCGCCCTTGTACTCCTGCAGCGGATCGCGCTGGGCATAGCCGCGGAAGCCGACGACCGAGCGCAGATGGTCGAGATTGACGATGTGCTCGCGCCACAGATGGTCGAGCGTCTGCAGCACCACGGAGCGCTCGACATAGGTCATCACGTCGGGGCCGAAGCGCTCGGCGCGCTCCTTGGCGGCGGCTTCGGCAGCCTGGCTGACGCGCTCGCGGATGTCGTCCTCGGCAATGCCTTCTTCTTTGACCCAGTCCTCGACCGGCAGATCGAGATTGAGGAATTCGGCGATCTCGGCCTTGAGCCCGGCGACGTTCCACTGCTCGGCATAGGCGTTTTCGGGAATGTTCTTGGCGACGATCTCCTCGATGACGCCTTCGCGCATCTCGGTGATGGTCTCGGACAAGCCTTCGCCGTCCATCAGCTCGATGCGCTGCTCGAACACCACCTTGCGCTGGTCGTTCGAGACGTCGTCATATTTCAACAGGTTCTTGCGGATGTCGAAGTTGCGCGCCTCGACCTTCTTCTGCGCCTTTTCCAGCGCCTTGTTGATCCACGGATGGATGATTGCCTCGTCTTCCTTGAGGCCGAGTTTCTGCAGCATGCCGTCCATGCGCTCGGAGCCGAAGATGCGCATCAGGTCGTCCTGCAGCGACAGGAAGAATTTCGAGCGGCCGGGATCGCCTTGGCGGCCCGAGCGGCCGCGCAACTGGTTGTCGATGCGGCGCGATTCATGGCGTTCGGTGGCGAGCACATAAAGACCGCCGGCGGCGAGTGCCTTTTCCTTCAGCCGGGCGATGTCGTCGCGGATGTCCTTTTCCCTGGCCTCGCGCTCGGGGCCGGCCGGCATGTCGCCAAGCTCCTCGGCAATGCGCATGTCGGCATTGCCGCCGAGCTGGATGTCGGTGCCGCGGCCGGCCATGTTGGTGGCGATGGTGATGGCGCCCGGTTTGCCCGCCTGGGCGACGATCGCCGCCTCGCGCTCGTGGTGGCGGGCGTTCAGCACCTCGAAATCCTTGAAACCTTCCTTGCGCAGGCGTTCAGCCAGTTGCTCCGACTTCTCGATGGAAGTCGTGCCGACCAGCGTCGGCTGGCCCTTGGCGCGGGCTTCCTTGATCTCCTTGACGATCGCCTTGTATTTCTCCTCTACCGTCCGGTAGACCTCGTCGTCCTCGTCAATGCGGATGACCGGCAGGTTGGTCGGGATCTCGGTGACGTCGAGATTGTAGATGTTGGCGAATTCCTCGGCCTCGGTCAGCGCCGTGCCGGTCATGCCGGCCAGCTTCTTGTAGAGGCGGAAATAGTTCTGAAAGGTGACCGAGGCGAGCGTCTGGTTCTCCGGCTGGATCGCCACATGCTCCTTGGCCTCGAGCGCCTGGTGCAGGCCTTCCGAATAGCGGCGGCCGGGCATCATGCGGCCGGTGAACTCGTCGATGATGACGATCTCGCCGTTGCGGACAATATAGTCCTTGTCCCTCTGGAACAGCCGGTGCGCCTTCAGCGCGTTGTTGACGTGATGGACGATGGCGACATTCTCGACGTCGTAGAGCGACTCGCCCTTGAGCAGGCCGGCATCGCGCAGCATGTTCTCCAGCTTCTCGGTGCCTTCTTCGGTGAAGATCGAGGTCTTCTGCTTCTCGTCGATCTCGTAGTCCTGCGGCTGCAGCTGGATGATGAAGGTGTCGATGGTGTTGTACATTTCCGAACGGTCCTCGAGCGGACCGGAAATGATCAGCGGCGTGCGGGCTTCGTCGACCAGGATGGAATCGACTTCGTCGACGATGGCGTAGCTGTGACCGCGCTGCACCATCTGGGCGCGCTCGTATTTCATGTTGTCGCGCAGATAGTCGAAGCCGAGCTCGTTGTTTGTGGCGTAGGTGACGTCGGCGGCGTAGGCGACGCGGCGCTCCTCGTCGGACAGGCCGTGGACGATGACGCCGACCTTGAGGCCGAGGAATTTGTAGACGCGGCCCATCCATTCGGAGTCGCGCGTGGCCAGGTAATCGTTGACGGTGACGACATGGACGCCATTGCCGGCGAGCGCGTTAAGGTAGACCGGCAGCGTCGCCACCAGCGTCTTGCCTTCGCCGGTGCGCATCTCGGCGATGCCGCCATTGTGCAGCACCATGCCGCCGATCAGCTGCACGTCGAACGGCCGCATGCCGAGCACGCGGCGGGCGGCCTCGCGCACGGTAGCGAAGGCCGGCACCAGAAGGTCGTCGAGGCTGGCGCCGTTGGCGATGTCCTGGCGGAATTTGTCGGTGCGGGCCTGAAGCTCGGCGTCGGAAAGCGCCCGCATCTCGTTTTCCATGGCATTGATCGCCTCGACGCGCGGCCGGGTCGATTTGACCCGACGATCGTTGGAGGAGCCGAAAACTTTACGGGCGAGACCGCCGAGACTGACCATCCAATGGCCCTTTCGATAGCATTCCAAGTCATTGCGACGGGCGCCGGCCGGCCCCCATCAAATCCGCGTGAACGCGGACAAACGCAAAAAGCGCCCGGAAAACGGTTCTGGACGCAAAGTCGTTGGACAGATAAGAGGGGGCTCATTCGATGTCAACGCCGCGCTCGCCCTGTCGACCGCGCCAAATTCCGCCACAATCCTGCTGGTCTGGAAGCCATTCCGCTCTAGCTACCCCGCTTTGGAGATAATCGTAATGTCTGTATTGTTCCGCCGCGCGTCGCTCGCCAGCCTTGGTCTGGCATTCGGGCTGTCGGCCCTCTCGCTGTCGCCGTTGATGGCGCAGGAAGCCGCCCCTGCCCAGCCGGCGGCACCCGCCCCGGCGGCCAAGCCGGTCGATCCGAACGCCGTGGTCGCCACCATCAACGGCCAGACGCTGACCGAGGCAGACCTTGGGCTTGCCGAGGGCGAGCTGTCGCAGCAGTTCGCGCAGCTTCCGCCCGAGCAGCGCCGCGCCGCGGCGCTGTCGGCGGCGATCGAAATCCGCGTGATGGCGGCCCAGGCGGTGACCACCGGCCTCGACAAGGATCCCGACTTCCAGCGCCGCATGGCATTCCTGCAGCAGCGCGCGCTGCATGGCGAAATGGTCGAGAAGGGCGTCGTCAACAAAGTTACCGATGCCGAGGTCCGCGCCCGCTACGACCAGGAAATCGCCAACACGCCGCCCACCAACGAGGTGCACGCCCGTCACATCCTCGTGAAGACGAAGGAAGAGGCGGACGCCATCATCAAGCAGCTCGACGGCGGTGCCGATTTCCAGAAGCTTGCCAACGAGCACACCAGCGATCCGAGCGGCAAGACCAGCGGCGGCGATCTCGGCTGGTTCGGGCCTGGCCAGATGGTGCCGGAATTCGACAAGGCGGCGTTTGCGCTGGCGGTCGGCAAATACACCGAGCAGCCGGTACAGTCGCAGTTCGGCTGGCACGTCATCAAGGTCGAGGACAAGCGCACCAAGCAGCCGCCGGCCTTCGACGAGGTCAAGGACCAGGCCCGCCAGGCGGTCATCCGCGACAAGTATTTCGCGCTGGTCAAGTCGCTGCGCGCCAACGCCAAGGTCGACATCCCCGATGCCAACCTGAAGAAGACGGTCGACGCACTGGAAAGCGCGAAATAGGCCAGATTGAGCTACGACAGGGCGCGCTGCCGCCCTGTCGCTTCTATTTGGTAGGGCGAACGATGATGCGTCGACGCCGCCGCCGGACCGCCGTGGCATCGCCGGCATCGCCAGCGACGATGCCTTTCAAGACATAGCCGACCGCCCTGTGCAGCGTCGCTTCGTCCTCGTCGAGGCGGTTCGTCAGAAGATGCGTCCAGGCGTACGAGGCGATCAGGTCGGCGACGACAGTGGCATCGACATCGGCTGCCACCTCTCCCCTTGCCTTGGCGCGTTCGACCATCTGGCCGGTGTGGACACGACGGCCTCTCGCGTATTCGGCAAGGGCGGCGGCCGCTTTTTCGTCCGACTGCGCCTCGGCAATCAGCGATCTGAACACGCTGCCCGACGATGTGTCGCGCCAGTGCGCAAACAAGCTCTTCAGGAAGCCGACGAGGTCCTGCTCAAGGTTCCCGGTGTCGGGATTGTCGACACGCTTTTGCCGCTGGTAGACGTCGAGCAGCAGAGCGGCCTTGCTTGGCCACCAGCGATAGATCGTCGGTTTTCCGGCGCGCGCCCGCCGCGCCACCGCCTCGATGGAGAAGCCGGAATAGCCGGCTTCGACCAGTACCGCTTCGGCGGCATCGAGAATGGCATCGGCGCTTTCGGGGCTGCGCCGTGCGCCGGCTGATTTGCGCCCGGGATCGGTGGTTTCGCCCATCTCGTCTTCCTTGCCGATGATCTCAGCAGCCATCATACACAGCCCCTTGACGAAACGAAACGATCCGTTTCATATGTAACGGAACGTTCCGTAACGATAAGGAGAACAGCAATGACCTCGACTGTCGCCACGCGTTTTTCGCGCTTGCGCTTCGCCCTGCTGGTGCTGCTCGGCGTCTACCCGCTGATCACTGCCATTTTGTACATGGTTTTTCCGCTGACCAAGGAGTGGCAAATCTGGCAGCGTACACTGGTCATCGCGCCGCTGATGGTCTCGATCATGATCTGGGGACTGATTCCGGGCGTGCAGCGGGCGTTTCGCGGGTTCATTAACCCAGCGGTCCGGTGATGTTCATTCCAGCGCCTGCGACGTTTCCGACGCAACGCGCCACTCGCCGTCGGCCAGCACGAGTTCCAGCATGACCCGTGCCTTGCCGGTCAGCCGCTGCGCCGAGTGGTCCTTCGGCACATAATCGTAGGTCATGGCGAAAACCGCATCGGCGCGGTCCTTGCCGTGCGGCGTCACCTCAAGGCTGCCGGGCTCAAGACCGAACGACCACGATGCCCATTGCGCGAACCAGTCGGTCTTGACCTTGACGATGGCCTCGCTGTCGTAGCGCGTGCCGTAGATGGTGGCCGATGCACCGTAAAGCCGCTTGACGGTCTCGCGCATCGCCTTGGCATCAGGCGCCAGATAGTCGTGGCGCAGAAACTGCTCGATGGCGCCCTTGTCGCCGACGGAGCGTTCGAGCGCTGCGACCTCAAACGCGGGCGCCGGGGTGACGGCCGGTTTCGGTTGCTGGGCACTGTCTCCGCCCGGCACGAATTCGAAACGCTCGAGCAGCGATCCCTGCTCCCAGGGACGCTGCGCCTCGCGTGTTGCGGAAACGACATCGCGGCGCACCGCGATCATCATGTCGTTGATGCTTTGTCCGGGTTCCGCCATATGCCGCAAAAGTGCGGCGGCGAAGGGCGAGTTGCGCTCCGTCCCGTCCATTGCGACGGCGCCGGGCGCCGTCGAGAAGGCGATGAACGAGCCGCGTGTCGACTCGAACTGGGCGAGGCCGGCGAGAGCCGTCGCCGAGCGCGTCGTGGCGCTGCGGCTGAGGCTTCGGGCAAACGGGTTGTTGCGGCAGGCATCGAGGAAGACCAGGCTGACCTTGGTCTGCTGCTCCATGATGTCGAGGACCTCGTCGATCGGCACCGCCTCGAGCTGCAGCTTGACCGGCATGTCCAGCCTGGCGTCGACCGGCACGATGAAGTTGCGCCCGTCGACCTGCAGGCCATGGCCGGCATAGTAGAACAGCCCGGCACCGGCGCCTTGCAGCGCATCGGAGAATTCGCCGATCTTGCGTTCGAGCTCGCGCTTCCCGAGATCGTTGCCTTCGATCACTTCGAAACCGATGGCGCGCAGCTTGTCGGCAATGTCGAGCGCATCGTTGACGGGATTGGCCAGCGTGCCGGCTTTGGCGTAGCTGCCGTTGCCGACCACAAGCGCCACGCGCCGCGCCGTCTGCGCATCCGCGCGCAGCAGCAGAAAGCCCAGAAACGCCAGTGCCAAGACCACAAGCCTGCCCATAGGGCAGGATCATAGCGCTATCGGCCGCAGCGATGCCAACAAATTTGCAACAGCCCTGCTTGCGGCATGAGGCAGTGTCAGGCGTCCGGCACCCGTAACGGCTGTGAAAACGGCTTGCGCCGACGCGCGCTATCGGGCAAACCGGCGTTCCTTTCGCGATTTTCCCGCCCCGGGGTCTTCTATGTCCGCACAGGTTTCGCCGCTCGCGCCGAAGAAATATGCCAAGATGCCGGCCATCGAGGGCGTGCGCATCGCCACCGCCGAGGCCGGCATAAAATACAAGAACCGCACCGACCTGCTGGCCATGGTGTTCGACGCCGGAACCACCGTCGCGGGCGTGTTTACCAGGTCGAAATGCCCGTCGGCGCCGGTCGACTTCTGCCGGCAGAACCTCACGGCGGGCAAGGCGCGCGTTCTGGTCGTCAATTCCGGCAATGCCAATGCCTTTACCGGCCAGAAGGGCCGCGCCTCGACGGCACTCACGGGCGAGACGGCGGCGAAGGCGGCCGGCTGCACGCCAGGCGAGGTGTTCCTGGCCTCGACCGGCGTCATCGGCGAACCGCTCGATACTGGTAAGTTCAGCCACCTGCTGGCCGGGCTGATCAAGGACGGCAAGCCGGAATTATGGACCGAAGCCGCCAAGGCAATCATGACCACCGACACCTATCCCAAACTGGCGACCGCGACGGTCAAGCTCGGCAATGCCGACGTCACCATCAACGGCATCGCCAAGGGCGCGGGGATGATCGCGCCCGACATGGCGACGATGCTTTCCTTCATCGCCACCGATGCGCCGATCGCAGCACCGGTGCTGCAGGATCTCTTGTCGCGCGGCACGGCCAAGACCTTCAACGCGGTCACCGTCGACAGCGACACCTCGACCAGCGACACGCTGCTGATGTTCGCCACAGCTGCTGCCGCCAGGCGTGGCGCGCCGGCGATTTCCGACCCCAAGGATGCGCGCCTCAGCGCGTTCCGCCGTGCCCTCGGCAAGGTATTGAAATCGCTGGCGCTGCAGGTGGTGCGCGACGGCGAGGGCGCCCGCAAGCAGGTCGAGGTCACCGTCACCGGGGCCAAATCGGCCCGCTCGGCCAAGCGCATCGCGCTGTCGATCGCCAATTCGCCGCTGGTCAAGACGGCAGTCGCCGGCGAGGACGCCAATTGGGGCCGTGTCGTCATGGCCGTCGGCAAGGCCGGTGAACCGGCCGACCGCGACCTTCTGTCGATCTGGTTCGGCGACAACCGCCTGGCATATCAGGGCGAGCGCGACGCCGCCTATTCCGAAGCGGCGACTTCGGCGTATATGAAGCGCGACGAGATCCGCATCCGCGCCGATATCGGCATCGGCCGCGGCAAGGCGACGGTGTGGACCTGCGATCTCACCAAGGAATATGTCGCCATCAATGGCGATTATCGGAGCTGATGACATTGGCTTCCAGACATCCGGCAAGCGTGTTGGCGATCGTGCGCCGCTACGAGGCGGCGGGCTTTCGCGCCTGGCCGGCGGCCGCCGTCCATTATGATGGCACCTGGGTGGTGCGGCTGACGGCCGGCCACCCGGCCAAGCGGCTGAATTCGGTCAATCCGCTCGATCCGGGCGACATCCAGCACATTGCCGAGCGCATCGGCCGCGCCAGCCGTCGCTTCGACGCCTATGGCAGGCCGCTGACCTTTCGCATCTCGCCGCTGTCGGGGCCGGATCTCTCAAAGTACCTCGACAGCGAGGGCTGGAGCACATTCGCGGAGTCGCTGGTCATGCGGCTGCCGCTGGCGGACGCTATGCTCGACGACGCCATGGACCAGATTCCGTTGAAGGACATCAGCCGTTTCATCGGCGCGGCGCTCAAGGTGAGCGGCTCGGATGTGTCGCTGCGGCCCGGCCTGTCGGAGATCATTGGCGCCATCCAGCCGGAGGCCGGGCTGTTTGCGCTGGAGAACGGCAGCGAGCCGCTGGCAACGTTGATCTGCGTGCATGACGGCGACCTTGCCGGGCTGTTCGAGATCGCCACCGACAGATCGGTGCGCAACCAGGGCCATGGCCGCCACCTCATCCGATCGGCGCTGAAATGGGCGCGACTGCGCGGGGCGCGGGAAGCCTGGCTGCAAGTCGAGGCGGACAACGCGCCGGCGCTGGCGCTTTACCGTTCGCTCGGATTCGACGAAGTCTATCGCTATCACTATCGCCGGCCACAAGGCGCATGAGCGGCTCAGACACGGTCGGCAAGCGCCTGCTCCTGGTTGCGGCCTGCGCGCTAGTCGATGCCGACGGGCGCGTGCTTTTGGCGCAGCGGCCCGAAGGCAAGCAACTCGCCGGCCTATGGGAGTTTCCGGGCGGCAAGGTCGAGCCCGGCGAAACGCCGGAACAATGCCTGATCCGCGAACTGTATGAGGAGATCGGCATCGAGACCGATATCCCTTGCCTGGCACCACTCACCTTTGCCAGCCATTCCTACGATGATTTTCACCTGCTGATGCCGCTGTTCGTCTGCCGTCGCTTCCGCGGCATTGCCCAGCCGAAGGAACGGCAGGTGCTGAAATGGGTGCGGCCGCGCCAGATGCGCGATTTTCCAATGCCGGCGGCCGATGCCCCGCTGATCCAGTTCCTCATCGATCTGCTGTAACGGCCGATCTCCCGTAAACCGGGCAGCTCCGCGAAGCGATATCAGCAGCGTTAATGAAAGATTTATCTGGCCGTGAAAAATTGACGCAAAGCGGTTACGCCGATTCCACCGCTGGGGAGCGATTTGCATGAGCTTCGACAAGGACTGGGACTTGCCTTGGCCCGATCGCCTTCCTGGCGCCGCCAATGCTGGCATGGGAATATTGCGCATCGCCCTTTTGTTCGGCTCGGCCGCGGTGGCTCTGGCCTTGATCGCGACACCCTACCTCGACAGCCGGACCCGATCGCAGTTTGCCCGCGACGGCCTTGATACAATGAGCACCGGCTCGATCGGCCAGCGCGACAGCTATACGCTGCGCAAGAGCGTGCTGCAGCCGCTGCCCAGTTCGGTTTGCGTCATTCGGGCCGATGGCAGAAGCAGCGGTGACTGCTGACGTCCTCAACAGATATCTGAAGCGCGTCGCGTTCGACCGGCCTCATGCGACGCGCTTATGTTTCGATGCATGTCGTTATCGCAAAACCGCTGCACACTTTTGCGCGACATGCATTGGAATGCAGCTGTTTCACCGCGCGTTAAGCCTGTCACGTTAACCTTTCTTAACGGGTCGGCGCTAGGTTCCGGCAAGAGGGATGGGCGCCCATGAAAATCTTGCTGCAACGATTTTTAGAAGACGAGAGGGGTGCGACGGCTATCGAATATGGTTTGATCGTGGCCGTGCTGTCGCTTGCCATTGTCACAGGCATCGGCCAGGCTGCCGGTGCGATCGAGTGGCTGTTCAGCGACAACAGCAGCAGGCTTGCCAACGCATTTGCGCAGTGATTCGCTCGGCTGTTGCGCAGGGCTACGCTTAGCTTTTGCGCAGGGATATGCTCAGGGGCCGCCGGGGTTTTCCAGGATCGTCTTCAGCGATATTTTTGCGGAGCCCGGCTTCAGCGGTTTTTGCTGAGAGGCATCGGGCGCCCAGCCTGACATCCAGACCACGGAGAAACTCGCCCTGACGCGGCCATCGGCGTCCGAAAACCGCTCCGCATAGATTTCGGCGGCGCGCGCGAACAGCGCTCGGGTGCCCGGCCGTCTGCTGCGGTCGACAAGCGCGCTGGTCTCGCCCATTGCGCGCAGGTCGGCGACCAGGCCAAAGAGGGAATCGTAGCGCACCGTAATCGTCTCGACGTCGGCAACCGGCAGCGCCAAGCCGGCGCGCTGCAGCAGCACGCCGGCGTCGCGGACATCGGTGAACGGGATCACACGCGGGCTGGCGCCGCCGTAGAGCTCGGTCTCGGCGGCAAGCAGGCTTTCGCGCAGTTCGGAGAGCGTGCCTATGCCGGCGAAGGCGCCGAGGAAAAGCCCGTCCGGCTTTAGCGCCCGGCGGATCTGCACCAGCATGCCGGGAATGTCGTTCATCGCCTGCAGCGACAGCAGCGAGACAGCGAGATCGAGGCTTTCCGGCCCGAATGGCACGGTTTCCAACGGCGCCACCACTCCTGGCCGGCCGTCGAGGAAAGCGGCGTCGGCCTCGACGCGCACGTTTTCCGCTACCTTGCCGCTTTCTGCGAGCACCTCTGCTGCTGCCGGCGTCTGGCAAAACAATGAGGCCGCCTTGCCGAACTTGCGTTCGACGGCGCCGAGCCGGTCGGCAAGATCCTCGGCCGCCCGCCGCATGAGGAAATCCGCCCCGGCGATAGGGCGGGCCAGTGCCCGGCGCTTGCGCGCCAGCCAGAGCGAGGTGTCGATTACGGGCTGCAATGGGCAGGTCCTTGTGCTTCGCTCTCTGATATAGTGCTGCGGAGGACCAACCACGTGGCCGATCCCATGCCAGAGATCAAGCGTATTGCGATCAAGAGCATTGCCCGCAAGGCATTGGGCTGGCCGGCGCGCCTGTTGTTCCCGCCGGTCTGCGCCGGCTGCCGCCGCCATGTCTCGCAACCCGGCGTGTTGTGCGGCGCCTGCTGGCCGAAACTCAGGCTGCTGGAACGGCCATGGTGCCCGGTGATGGGCACGCCGTTCACCCACAATATGGGTGAGGGGTTCCTGTCGGCGGAGGCGATAGCCGACCCGCCGCCATTCGAGCGCGCGCGGGCGGCGGTTGCCTATTCCGGCGTGGCCCGCCAGATGGTGCAAGGGCTGAAATATCAGGACCGCACCGATCTGGCGCCGTGGATGGCGCGCTGGATGCTTCGCGCCGGTGCCGAGCTGATCGCCGAGGCCGACGTGGTCGTGCCGGTGCCGCTGCACTGGCGGCGCTTCTTCAGGCGGCAGTTCAACCAGTCGGCGGAACTGGCGCGGGCGGTGGCGCAGCTCGGCGATCGGCCCTTCGCGCCATCAGCCGTCAAGCGCGTCAAACTCACGCGCCAGCAGGTCGGGATGGAGCGGCGGGAACGCGAGGAAAATGTGCGCGCCGCATTCACAGTGCCTGATGAAGCGGAGATCGAAATCGCCGGCCGCCGGGTGCTGTTGATCGACGATGTCTACACCACCGGCGCCACGGTCCGTGCGGTCGCCAGGGCGTTAAAAAAGGGCGGTGCCGGCGCAGTCGACGTACTGACCTTCGCGCGCGTGCTGCCGGGGGACTTTCGGGCCGACGAATCGGCGCCTATATAGCCTATATGACAGCGGAACGAGGCAGGGTTGCTGACCGATGGTCGATGTGACGATCTACACGCGGATGATGTGCGGCTATTGCACTGCGGCCAAGCGGCTGCTCGACAGGAAGGGTGTCGCCTACACCGAGCACGACGCCTCCTTCTCGCCGGAGCTGCGCCAGGAGATGATTTCCCGGGCTCACGGCCGTTCCACCTTTCCGCAGATATTCATCGGCGACACGCATGTCGGCGGCTCCGACGATCTCCACGAATTGGAGGCGGAAGGACGGCTGGACAGATTGCTCGCCAACGGCTCGGCCAGGTAAGGACATGACGATGACTGGTTTCAAGGCGGCGGCGATCCAGATGCGTTCGGGAACCAGCCCGGAGCGCAATGCGGTCGATCTGGAACGGCTGGTGCGCGAGGCGGCAGGCCTGGGCGCGAGCTACATCCAGACCCCGGAAATGACCGGCGCGCTGATCCGCGACAGCCAAGCCCGGGCCGCTTCGTTCACCTCCGAAGACAAAGACATCATCGTCTCGACGTCGCGGAAGCTGGCCAACGAACTCGGCATCTTCCTGCATATCGGCTCGACCGCCATTCTGCGCGCCGACGGCAAGCTCGCCAACCGCGCACTTCTGTTCGGGCCTGACGGCGCCACGATTGCCACCTATGACAAGATCCACATGTTCGACGTCGATCTCGACAATGGCGAGAGCTGGCGCGAATCCGCCGCTTATGAGCCGGGCACGGAGGCTGTCGTCACCGAAATCGATGGCGCGAAGCTGGGCTTTGCCGTCTGCTACGATCTGCGCTTCCCGCAGCTGTTCCGCGCCGAGGCGCTGGCCGGCGCCGATCTGCTTGCGGTGCCCGCCGCCTTCACCCGCCAGACCGGCGAAGCGCATTGGCATGTGCTGCTCAGGGCGCGCGCCATCGAGAACGGCGCCTATGTCGTCGCCGCCGCGCAAGGCGGAGTGCACGAAGACGGTCGCGAAACCTATGGCCATTCGCTGATCGTCGATCCCTGGGGCCGCATCATCGCCGAAGCAGCGCATGACGAGCCGGCGGTGATCGTCGCCGAAATCGACCCGGCGCAGTCGGTCGCAGCGCGCAAGAAGATACCGAACCTCAAGAACGCACGCGATTTTGCCGTCAACGCCGGTCCGGTGGACGCGCTGCCGCTCAGGGGTGCCGCCTCTTGATCCGCTTTTCCCTGACCTGCGAGCACGAGCACGAATTCGAGGCATGGTTCCGCAGCAACGACGATTTCGACACACAGAAGAAGCGCGGTTTCGTCGATTGTCCGGCCTGCGGCTCGCGTAAGGTCGACAAGGCGCTGATGGCGCCCGCGGTCTCGACCGGGCGCAACCAGGAAAAGATCGCGCTCGCCATGGGCGAGGCCCAGAAGCAGGCGCTGGCGCAATTGAAGGCCATGGCCGAGAAGGTGCGCGAGAACGCCGATTATGTCGGCGACAAGTTTGCCGAGGAAGCGCGCAAAATCCATTTCGGCGAGAGCGATCCGCGCGGCATCTATGGCGAGGCGACGCTGGAGGAGGCCAAGAGCCTCGCCGACGACGGCGTCGAGTTCTTGCCTATTCCCAGCTTCCCGGACGACCGCAACTGATCCGTCAACTTGCCCGGGACATAACGAGGCATCTCCGCCAGGCCGCGCCATGACCGTGAAGGTCGGCGCCGTCGCCAGCGACAGCCGACCGCCGGCGTCGAGGGCGGCGGTGCTGCCGCCCCCTGCACAGGCGTCTGCAGTTTCATGCCGAGCAGCAAGGATGGGCTTCTCGGGTAGTCGTTTCGCTGCTTCTTTCGTGCCCACTGCTTGACGGGCTTGCTTCACTTGACGGGCTTGCTTCCGCATAGCCTGCAAACTGGCGTTCAAGCGCCTTGACCGCACTGCTGCGCCAACCCTCCGCCACGGATTCCGACATGGGATCGGGGAAGATTTCCTCCTCGCCGTTCTCCACGCCGTCCAGGATCGCTCGCGCAACAGACTCCGGAGAGGCCTTCGGGATGTCCAGGCCCCGTGTCATGTCCGTGTCCACGGGGCCGGGAAGGACCCTGTGGACGCTGACACCCCGTCCGGCCAAGAGGGTGCGCAACGACTGTGACAGTGAGAACGAGGCCGCCTTCGAGATCGAGTAAGCCGGACTGAACGGCACGGCGGCAATAGAGGCCAGCGACAGAATGTTGACGATGGCTCCCCGCGACCGGGCCAGCAACGGCAGCAGAGCCTGGGTCACGTCATACGCGCCGAAGAGGTTTACGGCGAGCTGTTGTTCGAGCACGCGACGGTCGCTGAGGTCGTCGAAGGGCGATACGCCGGCATTGTTGATGAGGATATCGAGAGCATCGATTTTCTCGACGGCCTCCCGGATCTGCGCAGCGTTCGTTACATCCATGGTCAGGGACGTCACACGCCGGTCCGGGTGAGCCATGGCTTGGCGGGTTGCGGCATAGACGCGCTTTACGCCTCTGCTCAGGGCTTCCTCGACCAGTGCCCGACCGATGCCCCGATTGGCTCCAGTCACCAGGATAGTTGTGCCTTCGATCTTCATTGCGTCTCTCCTAGTGCTTATCGTTGTGTTCGAGCTCAGTGCACAATCGCGCCGCAACTCAGGCGCGCCGCAACTCAGGTTGGCTACAGTCGCCATTCTCGATACGACTGGTTGGTGAGATGGACTTAGCGCCGGATGTCGAAGCCATGGGAGTGACAAGTGTGACGGGATTCCGATGGACTCGCTGATCACGGCCGCGGCGCATGCGCTCGCGGCGGGCGATCCGCTCGGCGCCTTGAAACGGGTTGCGCTGCGCGACGATGCGCCGGCCCTTGCGTTGCGCGGTATCGCGATGGCGCAGCTTGGCGACCTGAATAGGGCGAAGGTTCTTCTCAAGAGGGCGGCGCACGCATTCAGCCCGAGGGAGGCCGTGGCCCGCGCGAGGTGTATCGTCGCCGAGGCCGAGATCGCGCTCGTCTCGCGCGACCTCGCCTGGCCGGCCAAGGCACTCGACACCGCGCGGGCGACGCTTGAAAAGCATGGCGACCGCGTCAACGCCGCGCATGCGCGCAACCTCGAAGTTCGGCGCCTGCTGCTGATTGGTCATCTAGACGAAGCCGAGCGCAGGCTGGACGGCTTCGATCCCTCGCCGCTGCCGCCGGCATCGCGGGCCGCCCACGAGCTGGCTGTCGCCGGCATCGCCATCCGCCGCTTGCGGACCGGTCCTGGGCGCCCCCCCCCACCCCCCCGGGGGGCGGGGGCGCCCCCCCCCCCGGGCGGGGCGGGGGGCCGGCGCGCGCGCCCGCCCCGGGGGGGGGGGGGGGGCGCCCCCCCCCCCCGGCCGGCATCCCCGCGCTGACCGCAGAGGTGGAGAGCGCATCGCTGGTGCTGGAGACGCCGGCGGCACGCCTTGTCGCCCGTGGCGAGGAACGGCCCCTTCTGCTCGACGAAGTCGAAGCGCTCCTGGCGTCGGGGGCGCTCGTGGTGGATGCATGCCGCAATGTCGTGCGGGTCGCAGACACCGTCGTCTCGCTGGCGACCCGCCCGGTGCTGTTCGCTGTTGCCCGCGCGCTGGCCGAAGCCTGGCCGGGGGACGTGGCAAGATCGACGCTTATTGCGCGCGCTTTCCGGGGAAAGGACGCGGACGAATCACATCGCGCGCGGTTACGGGTCGAAATCGGGCGGCTTCGCGCGGAGCTTCGGAGCTTGGCCGATGTGAGCGCGACGAAGCGGGGCTTTGCCCTGGCGCCGCGCCGCGCCGGCGAGGTCGTCGTGCTGGCGCCGCCCGTCGAGGACGATCATGCCGCGGTGCTCGCCTTCCTCGCCGACGGCGAGTCGTGGTCGAGCTCGGCCTTGGCGATTGCGCTTGGAGCCAGTTCGCGTACCGTGCAGCGGGCGCTCGAGCAACTCGCCCAGTCAGGCAAGGTGCAGTCGTTCGGCCGCGGGCGGGCGCGTCGCTGGATGACCCCGCCGGTGCCGGGTTTCCCGACAATCTTGTTACTCCCCGGCCCGCTGCCGGGCTACTAGGGTGGTATTATGAAACGATCCTCAGCCGAAATCCTCCGTGAATATGGACCCTTTCCGGGTGTCGACCACGTCGACGGCGTTACCTTCGACGGTGAGCATGTCTGGTTTGCGTCAGGTGACAGGTTGAACGCCTTCGATCCGGCGAGCGGCAAAGTGGTGCGCTCGATCGATGTCGCGGCACACGCCGGCACGGCCTTCGACGGCCAGCACCTCTATCAGATCGCCGAGGATCGCATCCACAAGATCGATCCGAAGAATGGCCAGGTGCTGGCGTCGATCCCGGCGCCCGGCAATGGCGGTGATTCCGGGCTCGCCTGGGCCGAAGGAACACTCTGGGTCGGGCAGCACCGGGGCCGAAAGATCCATCAGGTCGATCCCGAGACAGGGGCAATCCTTCGCACCATCGTTTCCAACCGCGTCGTCACCGGGGTCAGCTGGGTCGATGGCGAGCTGTGGCATGGCACCTGGGAGGGTGAGGAGAGCGATGTCCGGCGGATCGATCCTGAAACGGGAAAGGTCCTGGAGAAGCTCGATATGCCGCCAGGAACAGGCGTGTCGGGGCTCGAATCCGATGGCGGTGACCAGTTTTTCTGTGGCGGCGGAAACAGCGGCAAGATCAGAGCTGTCCGCCGGCCCAAACGAGGCTCCGCGGCCAGGATTTGAGTTTTCCACCTTCTCGGCCGGCCCTTTTGGCCGGTTTGGTTAGCCTAGGCTCGCGATCAATTTTTCGAGCAGGCGTGCCAGCATGACCTGCTCCGGGCGTATCAGGCCGGAAAGTATCTCGTGCTCGTTGGCAACGTGCGCGGCAACCGCCTCGTCGATCAAAGCGAGGCCCTTCCGGGTCAGTTGTACGACGATGCCGCGGCGATCGTCGGGATGTGGCCCGCGCTTGATCAAGCCGGATTTCTCGAGCCGATCGAGGCGGTTGGTCATCGCGCCCGATGTCACCATCGTCGCCTCGTACAGAGCGGTCGGCGTCAGCGCGTATGGCGGCCCGGAACGACGCAGCGTCGCCAGCACATCGAATTCTCCGGATTGCAGTCCGTAACTTGCAAACAGCGGCGCCAGCCGCTCCCGCGCGATCAACGAGGCAGCCTCGTTCAACCGTCCGAGCACGGCCATCGGCGAGACATCGAGATCCGGCCGTTCCTTTTTCCACTGCTCCATCGCTTTTGCTGCGCGATCCATGTCTCTCACCGTTATGTATCTTGACGTGAAGAATCTTTACCTTATCGTACCTCAGCTTGTGGTATCGGCCAAGTGCGAACAGGCGATGGGACGGCGATGAAATTTCTCTGGGACTCGGCGCTTGGCCTTCTGGTCGTCACCGGTGGACTGCTCGGCCTGACGCTGCCGTTCGGCAAGATCGCGACGGCGGCCGGCGTCCCCGCCATGGTCTGGGCCTTCGTCATCTCGCTTGGCGCCGGCGGCGTGCTTTTGTGCGCATTGCTGCTCAACGGGCAGCGCATGCGGCTTTCGCCGCACAGGCTGCGCTATTTCTTTGTCACCGCGGCCGTCTCCTACGCAATCCCCAATCTGCTGATGTTTTCAGCCATTCCGCATCTGGGCGCCGGCTACAGCGGCATCATGTTCACGCTGTCGCCGGTCGTCACGCTGGTGTTCTCGATGCTGCTCGGGGTCAGGCGCCCGACCATGCTGGGCATCGTCGGCATAGTCGTCGGTTTCGTGGGCGCAGTCATGGTGGCCGTGACGCGCGGGGAAGCGGGCCATCCGGCCGAATTTTTCTGGGTGGCGATGGGCCTGCTCATCCCGGTCAGCCTCGCCGCCGGCAACATCTACCGCACCGTCGACTGGCCTGAAGACACCGGCCCGATCGAGCTTGCCGTCGGCAGCCATCTGGCAGCAGCCTTGATGCTGCTTGCCGGCATTCTGGTCCTGCTGGGCGGCAATGCATTCGGCTCGCTCGGCGGCGTGCCGCTGGTCGCTGCGGCACAGGTGGCATCAGCCTCGGCGATGTTCGCCTTCTTCTTCCGCCTGCAAGCGGTCGGCGGCCCGGTCTATCTCAGCCAGATCGGCTATGTGGCGGCGGCGGTCGGGCTGTTTGCCGGGACGCTCTTCCTCGGCGAGCGCTATCAGTTGCTGACCTGGGCGGGTGCCGTCATCATCACCGCCGGCGTGTTCATCACCACCAAGGCGCAAAGCCAGAAGACATAGGGGCCAGAAGGCGTAAGCTTCAGACGGATACCTTCTCCGCCAGCACCATGTAGTTGACGTCCATGTCCTTCGACCGCTGCCAGCGATCGGCGAGCGGGCTGTAGCTGACCCCGGTGCGGTCGATGACGGTCAGGCCGGCGCCGGCAAGCGCCTTTTCGAGTTCCTCGGGGCGCACCAGCTTGCCGAACTGGTGGGTGCCGCGGGGCAGCCAGCGCAGCACATATTCGGCGCCGATGATGGCCAGGCCCAGGGCCTTCAGCGTGCGGTTGATGGTGGCGACGAACATGATGCCGCCGGGCTTGACCATCTCGCCGCATTTGGCCAGGAACAGATCGACATCGGCGACATGCTCGACCACTTCCATGTTGAGGATGACGTCGAATTTTTCGCCAGCGTCGGCCAGGTCTTCCGCGGTCATGGCGCGGTAGTCAACGCTCACGCCGACTTCCGCCGCATGCAGCTTGGCCACTTCGATGTTGGTGGCGGAGGCATCGGCGCCGACCACTTCGGCGCCAAGCCGCGCCATCGGCTCGCACAAAAGCCCGCCGCCGCAGCCTATGTCGAGGAAGCGCAGGCCTTCGAACGGCCGTGCCGCACGCGGATCACGGCCGAAGCGGGCCGCCACCTGGTCGCGGATATAGGCAAGCCGGATCGGGTTGAACTTATGCAGCGGGCGGAACTTGCCGTTCGGGTTCCACCATTCGGCGGCAAGGGCGGAAAATCGTTCCACCTCTCCGGCATCGATCGTCGATCGTCGGGGCTCTGGCATGGCGTGGTCTCCTCGGACGCTAGGAAGTCGGGCGCAAGGCTGCGAATGTCAAGGCGCGAAATTCACCGCCGGCAGCGCGATGCGCGTGATGCCTGACAGCACCGCCTTTTGCCGGAGGCAATTGTGTCAGCACATGTCAGTTGATGGTGTCCCGGAAGGAAACACCAATGCCCTGGCGGACGAAGCAGAGACATGGTGATCGAAGGAGTGCACAACGATGCGAACGGTTGCTTCCATTCTTTGGCGCCGGCTTGACCAGGAAGGCCACGACGCTTGCCTGCTGTCGGAAGCGAGTTCCGGGTGGAACCTCAGGGGACACGCGCTTTTCGTCCAGGACGGCAAGCCGTGCAGCATCGCCTACGAGGTGGACTGCGATACCGGCTGGCATACGCGCTCGGCGCGTGCCGACGGCTTCCTCGGCACGCAAGAGCTGCATTATGGCATCGACCGGCTTACCGAGCGCCAATGGACGCTGAACGGCGAGCATCAAGCGGAAGCCGACGGTCTCATCGATGTCGATCTCGGCTTCACGCCTGCCACAAACCTTTTGGCGCTCCGCCGTTTTGCCCTCGATGTCGGCACGGCGACGCCCGCCCCGGCGGCCTATCTGACATTTCCCGACCTGAGGCTGACGCACCTGGAACAGACCTATCAGCGCGTCGATGCAGCACACTACGCCTATGCCGCGCCGCTGTTCGGCTACAACGAGATGCTGGAGGTCTCGCCGCTCGGTTTCGTCCTCGATTATCCGCGCCTGTGGAGAGCCACGGCACTGCAGGGCTGAAGCGAGCGGCATTTGCCAACAAGCAGTGCAGGCGTGACACTGCGCTCGTGTGTCGCCTGGCCGGCAGCGGCGGCATGCCTTGCGAAACCGCGATCATTTGGCTAAGGAGGCCGCGCATTGAGCGTCCGGCCCGGTCGGACGCATTTCCGCTTTTCGGCCCTCGGTCCGGCATTCAGTCAAAGGCATTTCGCTTCCATGGCGCGCATCGTGATGAAATTCGGCGGAACGTCCGTCGCCGACATCGCCCGCATCCGCAATGTGGCGCGTCACGTCAAACGCGAGGTCGATGCCGGCCATGAGGTCGCCGTCGTGGTCTCGGCGATGGCCGGCAAGACCAACGAGCTCGTGCATTGGACGCGCGAGGCCTCGCCGATGCACGATGCGCGCGAATATGACGCCGTCGTCGCGGCCGGCGAGCAGGTCACCGCCGGCTTGCTGGCGATCGCGCTGCAGAATATCGGCGTGCATGCCCGCTCCTGGCAAGGCTGGCAGATCCCGATCAAGACCGACAACGCGCATGGCGCGGCGCGCATTCTCGATATTGACGGCGCGTTCCTGATCAAGCGCTTCGGCGAAGGCCAGGTGGCGGTGGTGGCCGGTTTCCAGGGCATCGGGCCGGACAACCGGATCGCAACGCTCGGCCGCGGCGGTTCCGATACCAGCGCTGTCGCCATCGCGGCGGCGGTCAAGGCCGACCGCTGCGACATCTACACCGATGTCGACGGGGTCTACACGACCGATCCGCGCATCGAGCCGAAGGCGCGGCGGCTGGCCAAGATTTCCTTCGAGGAAATGCTCGAAATGGCCTCGCTGGGCGCCAAGGTCCTGCAGGTGCGCTCGGTCGAGCTTGCCATGGTGCACAGGGTGCGTACCTTTGTGCGGTCGTCCTTCGACGATCCCGATGCACCCGGAATGGGGGATTTGCTCAATCCGCCGGGAACGCTTATTTGCGACGAGGAAGAGATCGTGGAACAGCAGGTCGTCACCGGAATTGCCTATGCCAAGGACGAGGCGCAGATATCGCTGCGCCGCGTCGGCGACCGGCCGGGCGTCGCCGCCGGCATTTTCGGGCCGCTCGCCGAGGCCAACATCAACGTCGACATGATCGTCCAGAACATTTCCGAGGACGGCAAGTTCACCGATATGACCTTCACCGTGCCATCCGGCGACGTCGACAAGGCGCTTGCCGTGCTCGAACGGCTGAAGGCGACGATCGGCTACGATGTGGTGCAGTCGGAAGCCGGCATGTCAAAGGTCTCGGTCATCGGCATCGGCATGCGCAGCCATGCCGGCGTCGCCGCCACCGCCTTCAAGGCGCTGGCCGACAGGTCGATCAACATCCGCGCCATTACAACGTCCGAAATCAAGATTTCGATCCTGATCGACGGTCCCTATACGGAACTAGCAGTTCGCACTTTGCATTCCGTCTACGGTCTGGATAAGCAGTAGCAGATCGAAAGTCTTGGAGCGGCCTTTATGCGTTCAATTGGACGCACGGCGCTCTAATTGAGTTGTTGCGTTTGTGCCGCTGTGCAGGGCAACCTGCACCGGCTGAAATGCTATTGGAGAAGAAGCCGCGATGCGTGATTCGGCCAGTGGCCCGCGCGTTTTGCTGAAACGGCTCCGCGAGCTCATGCAAGAGCCGCTGGAGCCGCAGGAGCGGCTTGACCGGATCGTGCGCGACATCGCCTCCAACATGGTTGCCGAGGTCTGCTCGCTCTATGTGCTGCGCGCCGATTCGGTGCTCGAGCTCTACGCCACCGAAGGCCTGAACCCGAACGCCGTCCACCTGGCGCAGCTCAGGCTGGGTCAAGGCCTGGTCGGCACGATCGCGGCCTCGGCGCGGCCGCTCAACCTTTCCAATGCACAGGAGCATCCTGCCTTCGCCTACCTGCCGGAGACCGGGGAAGAAATCTACAATTCCTTCCTCGGCGTGCCGGTGCTGAGGGCAGGGCGGACGCTCGGCGTCCTGGTCGTGCAGAACAAGACCATGCGCCATTATCGAGACGACGAGGTCGAGGCGCTGGAAACGACGGCGATGGTGATCGCCGAGATGATCGCCACCGGCGATCTGGAGCGGCTGACGCGCCCCGGCCTCGAGCTCGATCTGCGTCGCCCGGTAAGCTTTACCGGCCTGTCCTTCAATGAAGGCGTCGGGCTCGGCCATGTGGTGCTGCACGAGCCGCGCATTGTCGTCACCAACCTGTTCAACGAGGACAGCGAGGAGGAGGTCAGGCGGCTCGACGCGTCCCTCGGCTCGCTCAGGCTCTCCATCGACGACATGCTGGAGCGCCGCGACGTCGCCTTCGAGGGCGAGCATCGCCAGGTGCTCGAAGCCTATCGCATGTTCGCCAACGACCGTGGCTGGGTACGCCGGCTGGAGGAGGCGATCCGCAACGGCCTGACGGCCGAAGCGGCGGTCGAAAAGGTGCAGAGCGACATGCGTGCCCGCATGCTGCACATGACCGATCCGTATCTGCGCGAACGGATGAGCGATTTCGACGATCTCGCCAACCGGTTGCTGCGGCAGCTTATGGGGCGCGGACCGGAGGACGTCGCGGCCTCGCTGCCCAAGGACGCCATTATCGTCGCCCGCTCGATGGGTGCTGCCGAGCTGCTTGACTATCCCAGAGACAAGCTGCGCGGACTGGTGCTGGAGGACGGCGCGGCGACCAGCCATGTCGTCATCGTGGCCCGTGCGATGGGCATACCGGTCGCCGGCCAGATGAAGGGCGCCGTTTCCATGGCGGAAAACGGCGATGCCATCATCGTCGACGGCGAGGAAGGCGCGATCCATCTGCGCCCGCAGCCCGACCTCGAGGCGGCCTATGCCGAGAAAGTGCGCTTCAGGGCGCGGCGGCAGGAGGTCTACCGCGAGCTGCGCAAGAAGCCGTCGGTGACCAAGGACGGTGTCCAGGTCGATCTTCTGATGAATGCCGGGCTGGCGGTCGACCTGCCGCAACTGGCCGAAGCTGGCGCGGCCGGCATCGGCCTGTTCCGCACCGAGCTGCAATTCATGGTCGCCTCGACTTTTCCGCGCGCCGAAGCGCAGGAGCGGCTCTATCGCGACGTGCTCGAGGCGGCGCGCGGCAAGCCGGTGACGTTCCGCACCATCGATATCGGCGGCGACAAGGTGCTGCCCTATTTCAAGGGGTCGATCCAGGAGGAGAACCCGGCGCTCGGCTGGCGCGCCATCCGCCTGACGCTCGACCGGCCCGGCCTGCTGCGCACCCAGATCCGCGCACTGCTCAAGGCGTGCGGCGGGCGCGAACTGAAGCTGATGCTGCCAATGGTGACGGAACTCGGCGAGATCGTGCAGGCGCGCGAGATCATCGATCGCGAGGTGCGGCATTTGTCGCGCTTTGCCCATCATTTGCCGACCAGCCTCAAGGTGGGCGCGATGCTGGAGGTGCCGTCGCTGCTGTTCCAGCTCGACGAGTTGATGAAGGCGGTCGATTTCGTCTCGGTCGGCTCGAACGATCTGTTCCAGTTCGTCATGGCGGTGGATCGCGGCAACACCCAATTGTCCGACCGCTTCGACCCGCTCTCGACGCCGTTCCTGCGTGTTTTGAAGAAAATTGCCGACGCCGGAGCGCGCAACCATACGCCGGTGACCCTGTGCGGCGAACTTGCCGGCAAGCCGATTTCGGCGATGGCGCTGATCGGCCTTGGCTATCGCTCGATCTCGATGTCGCCGGCTTCGATCGGCCCGGTCAAGGCGATGCTGACGGAACTGCCGCTCAGCGAACTGGAAGCGTTCTTCGACGACAATCTGATGGCGCCGGCGCAAGGCCTGCCGATGCGGGCGCTGCTGCAAGCCTTTGCCGACGACCGCTCCATACCGCTATAGACTTCGCCATGATCAACCTGCCCCGCGACCGTATGGACCAAGTCGTCAAGCGTTTCGACATGCTCGAAGCGCAGATGTCGGCCGGGCCGGCGGCGGACGCCTATGTCAGGATGGCCTCCGAATATGCCGACATCCAGGAGATGGTGGCAAAGATCAGGGCGCTGCGCGCCGCGGAGCGCGAACAGGCCGATCTGGAGGCGATGCTCGCCGACAAGGGCACCGACGCCGAGATGCGGGCCTTGGCCGAGGCCGATCTGCCAGGGGTCAAGCATCGCATCGAGGCGCTGCAGCAGGACATCCAAATCCTGCTGTTGCCAAGGGATGCCGCCGACGAAAAGAACGCCATCCTCGAAATCCGCGCCGGCACCGGCGGTGACGAGGCGGCACTTTTCGCCGGCGACCTGTTTCGCATGTACGAGCGCTATGCCGCGGCGCATGGCTGGCGTTTCGAGACGGTGTCGGCCAGCGAGGGCGAGGTCGGCGGCTACAAGGAAATCATAGCCACCGTTTCGGGCAAGGGCGTCTTTGCGCATCTGAAATTCGAATCCGGCGTGCACCGCGTGCAGCGTGTGCCGACGACGGAGGCGGGCGGGCGCATCCATACCTCGGCGGCGACGGTCGCGGTGTTGCCGGAAGCGGAAGAGGTCGATATCGACATCAGGGCCGAAGACATCCGCATCGACACGATGCGCGCCTCGGGTTCCGGCGGCCAGCACGTCAACACCACCGATTCGGCCGTGCGCATCTCCCATCTGCCGACCGGCATCATGGTGGTGCAGGCGGAAAAGTCGCAGCACCAGAACCGGGCGAAGGCCATGCAGATCCTGCGCGCCAGGCTCTACGACCTCGAGCGCAGCAAGGCGGACGAGGAACGCTCCGAATCGCGCAAGTCGCAGGTCGGCTCGGGCGACCGCTCGGAACGCATCCGCACCTATAATTTTCCGCAAGGGCGCGTCACCGATCATCGCATCAACCTGACGCTCTACAAGCTCGACCGGGTGATGATGGGTGAGCTTGACGAGATCATCGACGCGCTGATCGCCGATCACCAGTCGAAGCTGCTCGCCGATATCGGCCTCGATGGCTGACGGCCTGCCCGGCACGCTCGCCTCACTGTTGCGGGAGGCGCGAAACCGGCTTACCGCGGCCGGGATCGCGGATCCGGCGCTCGATGCCAGGCTGATCGTCGAGCATTTTTCCGGCACGACCCGCACGCAGGCCATCGCCGATCCCGAGCAAACGGTCGATGCGGGCGTGAGAGCAGCGATCGATGCCGCACTGCGGCGGCGTATCGCCGGCGAGCCGGTGCACCGCATCCTCGGCTATCGCGAATTCTACGGCTTGCGCCTGTCGCTTTCGCCGCAAACGCTGGAGCCGCGGCCGGATACCGAAACGCTGGTCGAGGCTATACTGCCCTTCGTCAAGGCAGTGGCGGCACGCGAAGGCGGCTGCCGCGTCCTCGATCTGGGGACCGGCACCGGTGCCATCGCGCTGGCGCTGCTCAGCGCTGTCCCGGCCGCGACCGCCACCGGCGTCGACATTTCGCGAGAGGCGCTGGTCACGGCCATGCGTAATGCCGGGGAATTGGGGCTCGCCGGTCGGTTCACGGCGCTCAAATCCGACTGGTTTGAAAAAGTTTCTGGCCGGTACCATGTAATTGTCGCAAACCCTCCCTATATACCCTCAGACGACATTGGAAATCTGCAGGACGAGGTCCGCGGTTTCGATCCACGCCAGGCCCTGGATGGCGGCGTGGACGGTCTGAGCCCCTACAGGAAGATCGCCGCAGGAGCGGCAGCCTATTTGGAACTCCAAGGCAGGATTGCGGTCGAGATCGGCCATACGCAGCACCAACAGGTTACGGGGATATTCTCCGCGGCCGGGTACTGTCCGGTCGGGGTGTTTCGTGATCTCGGCGGAAACGACAGAGTTCTTGTGTTCGAACGGTGGAAGCCGTGATGCAGTGCGAAAAAAGCGCTTGGCAATACCGGGGAATGCGGCTAGGGTCGCCTTAACCGGATGAGACGAAGCAGGCAGTGCTCTTAGCGATTCGGTTTTCCTTGGAAATAGCTGCCTTCTTGCGCAAACGACGCCCAAGCTTCGTGCGGGAATCGTCCGGCAAGTGAAGTAACCGGAACAGGATGGCACGTGGCGCCAACGCAATTGATGCGGGCGAACGCCGGTGAAGGAACGAAACGGCTGGCCGCATGAGCGCCTCCGTTCGTGAAGAGTTTTTCGAAAATTTCAAAGTGAAGAGAGTCTAATGAGGCCACAACAGCAAAACAGGCGCATGCGCGGTCGCAACAACAATGGCGGCGGCGGCAACAACAATAACAACAACAACCGAAAGGGGCCGAATCCCCTGACGCGCAACTATGAGAGCAACGGTCCGGACGTGAAGATCCGCGGATCGGCTCAGCAGATTGCCGAGAAGTACGCAACCCTTGCCCGTGACGCGCAAAGCTCCGGCGACCGGGTGATGGCGGAAAACTATCTCCAGCATGCCGAGCACTATAACCGCATCATCGCAGCCGCTCAGGCACAGATGCCGATCCAGAACGCGCAGCAGAATCGAGACGATTTCGACGATGACGGCGACGAGGATCGCGACGAGTTCGACAATGCCGGCAACAACAATGCCAACGAGGCCTCGGCGTCGGCCAATCACGGTGCCGGCCCGCAGCCGGTCATCGATGGCACGCCGGCCGAACTGGCTCTGAACCAGGAAAACAGCCGCGACAATCGGGGCGGCCGCGATAACCGTGACGGCCGCGACAACAATGGCGGACGCCACCGCGACCGTCGCCCCAATGGCGGTTACGGTCAGAACGGCCAGCGCGGCGAATATGGCGCGCGCGGCGAGCAGCAGGGTGGCCAGCGCGTCGAACAACAGCCACAGCGCGACGAGATGCCGGCGCAGGCGGAGCCCGTGCCGGCCGCTGAGCCGGTCTTTGTGAGCGAGCCCGCACCGCAATTCGAAAACCTTTCGCCGGCGGGTCTCGCCGCCCAGGCCGAGCTCAACGAAGCTGCTGCCGAAAACAGCCCGGCCCGCCGCCCCAGGCGTCCGCGTCGTCCGCGCCTCGATGTCGAACAGGCAAATGGCGGCAACGACAATGCCGGCCCTGACAGTTCCGGCCCTGACCGTGCCGAAACTGGCAATGTCGATGCGGCGCCGGCTGAAGATGCCGGCGGTCAACCTATTATTGCCGACGTCGAGAATTGATCGAAGAAACGTTCAGACGATCTTAGCGCATCCTTTACCATGGACGGCGGAGAGAAATCTCCGCCGTTTTCCTTTTGCGCGCTCGGAATATTATGCGTTCGCCAGTGTCGAGGCGTCTTGAGGGTCCGTGGTTTGCGTCCCATATCTTGCGTGAACAGGATCCGGCTCGAACGGGCGGGTCCGTCACCGCAATCTGATCCGGTGCCGCGAAGCGGGCCGGTGACGGAAGGAGACAGGCATGAATCTTGAAAAATATTCTGAGCGCGTGCGTGGCTTTATCCAGTCCGCGCAAACCATGGCGCTTTCCCGCAGCCACCAGCAATTCACCCCCGAGCATATCCTCAAGGTCCTTGTCGATGACGACGAGGGCCTGGCTGCGTCGCTGATCGAGCGCGCCGGCGGCAATGTCCGTGACGTCAAGCTCGGCGTCGAAACGGCACTGGAGGCAATGCCCAAGGTCGAGGGCGGCAATGGCCAGCTCTACTTGGCGCAGCCGCTGGCAAAGGTGTTCTCGACCGCCGAGGAACTGGCCAAGAAGGCCGGTGACAGCTTCGTTACCGTCGAACGGCTTTTGCAGGCGCTTGCCATGGAAAAGTCGGCCAAGACCGCCGACATCCTGTCCAAGGCGGGTGTCACGCCGCAGGCGCTGAACCAGGTCATCAACGACGTACGCAAAGGTCGCACCGCCGATTCGGCGAGCGCCGAGCAGGGCTACGACGCGCTGAAGAAATACGCGCGCGACCTGACGGCGGACGCCCGCGCGGGCAAGCTCGATCCGGTCATCGGCCGTGATGACGAAATTCGCCGCACCATCCAGGTGCTGTCGCGCCGCACCAAGAACAACCCGGTGCTGATCGGCGAACCCGGCGTCGGCAAGACGGCGATCGCCGAAGGGCTGGCGCTGCGCATCGTCAATGGCGATGTGCCGGAATCGCTCAAGGACAAGCAGCTGATGGCGCTCGACATGGGGTCGCTGATCGCCGGCGCCAAATACCGCGGCGAGTTCGAGGAGCGGCTGAAGGCGGTGCTTTCCGAAGTCACGTCTGCGGCCGGCGGCATCATCCTGTTCATCGACGAGATGCACACCCTGGTCGGCGCCGGCAAGGCGGATGGCGCCATGGATGCATCGAACCTGCTGAAGCCGGCGCTGGCCCGCGGCGAGCTGCACTGCGTCGGCGCCACCACGCTCGACGAATACCGCAAGCATGTCGAGAAGGATGCGGCCCTTGCCCGCCGCTTCCAGCCGGTCTTCGTCAATGAGCCGACGGTCGAAGACACCGTCTCGATCCTGCGCGGCCTGAAAGAGAAATACGAGCAGCACCACAAAGTGCGCATCTCGGATTCGGCGCTGGTCGCGGCCGCTACGCTGTCAAACCGCTACATCGCCGACCGCTTCTTGCCGGACAAGGCGATCGATCTCGTCGACGAGGCCGCCTCGCGGCTCAGGATGCAGGTCGATTCGAAGCCCGAGGCGCTGGACGAGATCGATCGCCGCATCATGCAGCTCAAGATCGAGCGCGAGGCGCTCAAGGTCGAGAAGGACGATGCCTCGAAGGACCGGCTCGCCCGGCTTGAGAAGGAACTCTCGAACCTCGAGGAGGAATCGACCGAGCTGACCTCGAAGTGGCAGGCCGAGAAGCAGAAGCTCGGGCTTGCCGCCGACCTCAAGAAGCAGCTCGACGAGGCGCGCAACGAACTTGCCATTGCGCAGCGCAAGGGCGAATTCCAGCGCGCCGGCGAACTTGCCTATGGCAAGATCCCGGAACTCGAAAAGCAGCTGAAGCAGGCTGAAGCCAGGGATGGCAAGGCCGGCATGGTCGAGGAAGTGGTCGGCCCCGATCACGTCGCTCATATCGTGTCGCGCTGGACGGGGATCCCGGTCGACAAGATGCTGGAAGGCGAACGCGACAAGCTGTTGCGCATGGAAGACGAGGTCGGCAAGCGCGTCGTCGGCCAGGGTGAGGCGGTGCAGGCGGTGTCGAAAGCGGTGCGCCGTGCGCGCGCCGGCCTGCAGGACCCGAACCGGCCGCTCGGCTCGTTCATGTTCCTCGGACCGACGGGCGTCGGCAAGACCGAATTGACCAAGGCACTGGCCAGCTTCCTGTTCGACGACGAGAGCGCCATGGTGCGCATCGACATGTCGGAGTTCATGGAGAAGCACTCGGTCGCCCGGCTGATCGGCGCGCCCCCCGGCTATGTCGGCTATGAGGAAGGCGGCGCGCTGACCGAAGCGATCCGGCGGCGGCCCTATCAGGTCGTGCTGTTCGACGAGATCGAGAAGGCGCATCCGGACGTGTTCAACGTGCTGCTGCAGGTGCTCGACGACGGCCGGCTGACCGACGGGCAGGGCCGTACGGTCGACTTCCGCAACACGCTGATCATCATGACGTCCAACCTCGGCGCCGAATATCTGGTCAATCTCGGCGAGGACCAGGATGTCGACGTGGTGCGCGACGAGGTGATGAATGTGGTCAGGGCTTCGTTCCGGCCGGAATTCCTCAACCGCATCGACGAGGTGATCCTGTTCCACCGGCTGCGCCGGCAGGATATGGGCCGCATCGTCGAAATCCAGCTCAAGCGGCTGGAAAACCTGCTTGTCGACCGCAAGATCGCGCTTTCGCTCGATCAGGAGGCGATCGACTGGCTGGCGGCCAAGGGCTATGATCCGGCCTACGGCGCGCGGCCGCTGAAGCGGGTGATGCAGAAGGAATTGCAGGATCCGCTGGCGGAAAAGATCCTGCTCGGCGAGATCCTCGACGGCTCGACCGTCAAGGTCACCGCCGGGTCCGACCGGCTGAACTTCCGCTCGAAGCCGGCGGTCGTGGCAACCGAGGCGGCCGCCTGACTTCAAGCCAAAGCCTGTTCCATCCCGATGGAATCGGGATGGGCTCCTCTCTTCTTTTTTGACCATGATCTCATGGTCTACCATCATTGGCGGGGCGCAGATGACGCTGGACGATTATAACAGCTTCTGCGCCTCGCTGCCTTCGACGACCCATGTCGTGCAGTGGGGCGGCGCCCATGTCTGGAAAGTCGGCGGCAAGGTGTTTGCAATCGGCGGCTGGAGTGAAGGCAAAGAGCCGTTCGTCACCTTCAAATGCTCCGATATCGCCTATGACGTGCTGAGGGAACAGCCGGGCCTTCGGCCGGCACCCTATCTCGCCTCGCGCGGCATGAAATGGATCCAGCGCCAGACAGGCGAAAGCATGGATGATGAGGCGTTGAAGGATTATCTACGCGAAAGCCACCGTCTCGTCGCGCTGAAGCTGACGAAGCAGGCGCGCAAGGAATTGGGACTTGCTGCCGGTTAATCGGTCAGAAACCCGCCATCTTCATGCCCGGTTCATATTGGAACCTTATCGTACGCAAGTGATTTGCTGGCGAAGGGGTTCGCGACCACATCGGCCCGAAATCGAGTTTGATTTTCGCAAAGCACGATGCGGAGATTTAAAGCGTTAGAGTGTCCTTAAGCCCCAAAAGGACGCGCGGCGCTCTTGAGAGACAATGCCGGCGGCGGCAGTTACGGACCGGAGAATTTTGGCCACCATGTTGCGCACCATCTTCACCCTTTCAGCGCTTGCTGCCGGGCTGCTGGCTTCGAATACGATGGCATCGCCGATAGTGGATACTGCGCCACGGGTGGGTCGTGCTGCCGATGACGGCGGCATTCTTGTCGCCCAGAACGGCAATCTCGACATCTATTACGACGCCAGGGGAAACCGCGTCATCGTCGATGCGGAGACCGGCAAGGTTATCGCCATCCAGCCGCCGCAGACCAGGCTCGATCGCCGTGCCTTGCGCCGCGAGCGCCTGCGCAATCTCGGACCGGTCGAAGACGACCGCCATTATCTTGACGATCCGGAGGACACGGCGCGGTTCCGTCGCAGGCAGTTGGAAGACGAAGGCAGGGTCATCGTGCCGCCGGCTGACGAGTACGACCCCTATGGCGACAATTCGGCAGAAGTCTTCCCCGAAGCGCCGCGGGATGACGGCGGCTATGGCAACAATTTTCCGGAGGAAGCGCAGCCGGTGAAGCCGCGCACCATTGAGCGCCAGCCGCTCAATGAGGCTTCGATCGAGCCGGTCGAACCGACAGTGCCGGGCGAGCAGGCGGCCTTGCCGCCAAGCACTGGCGGCAAAACGGCGGTCGACCCGTCGTTATCGCTCGGCGCCCGCCAGGACGTGGCGGCGCTGCAGGTGCTGCTCGACCGTGCCGGTTCTTCGCCCGGCGTCATCGACGGACGCTTCGGCTCGAATGTCGACAAGGCGCTTGCCGCCTATAATGAGATCACCGGCAGCAATCTGAAATCGACCGATGCGATCGGCATCCAGGCCGCCCTGGCGCAATCCGGTGGCGATGCCTTCGCCTCCTATACGATCACGCCCGAGGATGCGGCCGGCCCCTATGTCGCCTCGATACCGGAGGACTACAGCCAAAAGGCCCAGCTCGACCGCATGGGCTACACGTCGGTGCCCGAGGCGCTGGCCGAGCGCTTCCACATGGACGAGGCCTATCTGAAATCGCTCAATCCGGACGCCAATTTCAGCCGCCCCGGCATCATCATCAAGGTCGCCAATTTCGGCAGGCTGGTGGCGACGCCGGTGGCGCGCATCATCGCCGACAAGGCCAACAAGCAGGTCCGCGCCTATGATGCGGCGGGCAAGCTGGTCGCGGCCTATCCGGCGACCATCGGCTCGTCGGACACGCCGTCGCCGTCCGGCACCCATGCGGTGTCGCGTGTCGCGTTGGATCCGAATTACACCTACAACCCGAACATCAATTTCAAGCAGGGCGAAAACGACAGGATCCTGACCATCCCGCCGGGGCCGAACGGTCCGGTCGGCTCGGTCTGGATTGCGCTGGACAAGCCGACCTATGGCATTCACGGCACCCCGGATCCGTCCAAGATCGGCAAGACCGAAAGCCATGGCTGCGTGCGGCTGACCAATTGGGACGCGCGCGAGCTGGCCAAAATCGTGTCGCCCGGCGTGACGGTGGAGTTCGTCGACTGAGTTGAGCGTTTTCGCTCCACTCACCCGATGATCTTGCGCAGCAGTCGCGCGCGTGGCGCCGCCGCATAGATCAGCTGCACCACCAACATGAAGCCGACGCTGAGCAGCGGGCTGACGAGGCAGAGTGCAGCGCCGATCGCCCACAGGATCTGCGCCTTGACGATGCGCAGATAGACCGTTCGGGTGGTCTCCGCATCGACGCCTTCCGCCAGGAGGCCGTTTTTGTCCGCATAGCGCCAACTGGCGAGCAGCGTCAGCCCGAGCATCAAAAGATTGAGCCAGTAGACGAGCACGGCGGTTCTGAATTCGAGGAAGTCGGCCAAAAGATCGGTCGAGAACGGCAGCAAGGCGATGAAACCGAGAAAACAAAGGTTCAGCGTGGCAAGCCGCCTGTCGGACTTCGCGATCAGCCCGTGCTGCGCCTGCTGGCCGAACCAGAAGATGGTCAGCGTCAGGAAGCTGAGCGCATAGGTCAGAAAACGCGGCGCCAGTGCTGCGACCGCGGCGATCAACTCGTTTTCGGAATGCACCGTTTCATGCGCTGGCACCCTGATCTCGAGAACGATCAGGGTGAGCGCGATGGCGAACACGCCGTCGGTGATGCCGACGACGCGCCCACGTCCTTCCGCCGAGGGTTCGAGCGGTCGTTTCATGCGGGTATTTTCCCCCTTGCCAGTCGCGCTGCAAGAAGCTTAGCACGGCATCGGCCGTTTGCACCCGCACTGGCGTGGTCCTGCCTGCATGGCCAGGTTCGGGCTGGTTTCAACGAGAACAGCCTGCCGGCCGGTTGTCGCTGGCCCCCCGGCGGTCTAGGTAAGGCAGCATGCACACGCCAACCAAAGTCGGTACCGGCGCCGTTCCCCTGACCGGCTCACTTCCGTCCGATACGTTTTGCCCGCAGGCGCAGCGGCGGTTCGTGCTGATCGCGGCGATCCTGGCTTCCGCACTCGGCTTTATCGACGGATCGGTCCTGGCTATTGCGACGCCGGCGATCCGCGTCGACCTCGGCGCCAGCCTCGCCGAGGCGCAATGGATTTCCAATGCCTATGCATTGACGCTTTCAGCCCTCATTCTCGTCGGCGGCGCCGCTGGCGATCGCTTCGGCCTGCGCCACTCCTTCGTCGCCGGCATCGTCCTGTTCATCGCCGCCTCGCTTGCCTGCGCGTTGGCGCCTAACCCGGCGGTGCTTATTGCGTTTCGGGCTATCCAGGGTGTTGGAGCGGCCGTCATGGTGCCGGGCAGCCTGGCCATTATCGCCAAAGCCTATCCGAAAAAGGAACGCGGCCGGGCGATCGGCATCTGGGCGGCGGCATCAGCGCTGACGATGGCGCTCGGTCCGGTGCTGGGCGGCTTCGTGCTGTCGGCCTTCGGCGACGGCATCTGGCGGGCGATCTTCGCCATCAACCTGCCGCTCGGTCTTATCTCGATCTATCTTCTGCTGGCCAAGGTTCCCGCCGACGCGCCGGCGGAAAAGCGCAGCCTCGATCTCGGTGGCGCAGCACTCGCCATATTGGCGTTCGGAGCGCTCGCTTACGGCCTGACCTCGATGAGCGGTGACGGGGAGGGGCTGATGTCCGGCCCGAGTATTGCCGCCGGCGCAGTTTTGCTCGTCGTGTTCATCGTCTTCGAACGCCGGCGGCGCGAGCCGATGATCGACCTATCGCTGTTTCGGATTGGGGCGTTTGCGGGCGCCAATGTGGCGACCTTCTTCCTTTATTTCGCGCTGTCGGCCAATCTGTTCTATCTGCCGATGCTCATGATCGCCGGATGGGGGCTGAGCACGGCCGAGGTCGGCTTCATCTTCCTGCCGCTGTCGGCATTGATCGCGCTGCTGTCCGGGCCGGTCGGCCAGTGGTCCGACGGCATCGGGCCTCGCTTTCCGATCGCCAGCGGCAGTCTGGTTGTGGCTGTTGCCTTTGCCGGGCTTGCCTTGCTGGCCCATTGGGGCATCCATAATTTCTGGTTGGGGGTGTTCCCGCTGATGGCGCTGATGGGGTTCGGCATGGCGCTGGTGGTGTCGCCGCTGTCGACCGCCATCATGACGGCGGTCGAGGACAAGGATACGGGTGCGGCCTCGGGCATCAACAACGCCGTCTCGCGCATCGGCGGCCTGATCGCCGTGGCGGCGATGGGATCGCTGGCGGCCTGGGTCTATGCTGCCGTGCTCGATACCGGTGCCGGCTCCGGCATTCCGGGTTTCGGCGAACCGGCGCCCGCCGGCCTGGCGCCCGATCTCGATGCGGCACGGCTTGCCGCCAGCGACGCGGCATTCGCGGCCGTTGCCGCAGTGACCGCGCTGCTTTGCCTGCTTTCGGCAATCACCGCCTGGATGACGGTTTCCGGCGAGCGGCTGCCATGGGCGCGCGACACGGCGAATCAGCAGGGCTGACGACGAAAACGTCGGCTCAGCCTTCGATCTTGGCGCTCGCTACCTTCAACTGATTGCTGTCTTCCTGCTTGAGCAGGTCGTCGATGCGTTCGCGCTCGCGCTTGAAGGCGACGAGGTCGTCGCCTTTCAGCGTTTTGCCGACCGGCAGGCGGACGCGCATCGAATCGACCTTGGTGCCGTTGACGATCAGTTCGTAATGAAGATGCGGACCGGTGGAGAGGCCGGTTGAGCCGAGATAGCCGATAACCTGACCTTGGCGAACGCGAACACCCGGCTCAATGCCCTTGGCAAAGGCGCTCTGGTGATTGTAGGACGTCTCGTAACCATTGGCGTGCCGCAGGATGATCTGCTTGCCATAGCCGCCAGCCCAGCCGGCCTTTTCGACGACGCCGTTGCCCGCGGCAATAATCGGCGAGCCCACCGGAGCTGCCCAGTCGGTGCCGGTATGCATTTTCACATACCCCAAAATGGGGTGGCGCCTGGCACCGAACCCCGACGTAAACCTGCCATTGGGCAAGGGATTGCGAAGCAGAAACTGCTGGGCGCTGCTGCCGTTTTCGTCGAAATAGTCGGTGCTGCCGTCCTGCATCTGGAAACGGTAGAAATTTCGCGTCGTGCCGCCGAAAGTCGCGGAGACGTAAAGCAGCTCGGATTCGTCGGACGCCTGGTCGTCGCCATCGGGCTGCGAGAACAGCACCTCGATGCGATCCGTGGGACTGAGGCGCGACTGGAAATCGACACCGGATGCCAGCAACTTGATCAGCCGCTGCGTCATCGCCTTGGACATGCCGTAGGAATAGGCGGTGCGATAGATGCCGTCATAGACGTTCGGTAGATTGCCGCGCCCCACGGGCGCAGGCGAATCGTCGA
>NZ_JAMYQV010000014.1:0-5000 GCF_040321065.1 Mesorhizobium sp. M0563 | reverse complement strand
GCACTGGATGGGCTAGGGGTCCTCACCGGATTACCAAACCTAACCAAACTCCGAATACCTGGGAGTAATAGTCGGCAGACACACGGCGGGTGCTAACGTCCGTCGTGAAAAGGGAAACAACCCTGACCTACAGCTAAGGTCCCCAAGTTATGGCTAAGTGGGAAAGGATGTGAGGATCCCAAAACAACCAGGATGTTGGCTTAGAAGCAGCCATCATTTAAAGAAAGCGTAACAGCTCACTGGTCTAAATAAGGGTCTTTGCGCCGAAAATGTAACGGGGCTAAAGCCATACACCGAAGCTTAGGGTTTGCAGCAATGCAAGCGGTAGCGGAGCGTTCTGTAAGCTGATGAAGCCATACCCGTGAGGGATGGTGGAGGTATCAGAAGTGCGAATGCTGACATGAGTAACGTAAGGGGAGTGAGAGACTCCCCCGCCGAAAGTCCAAGGGTTCCTGCTTAAAGCTAATCTGAGCAGGGTTAGCCGGCCCCTAAGTCGAGGCAGAAATGCGTAGACGATGGGAACCACGTTAATATTCGTGGGCCTGGAGGAAGTGACGGATCATTGAGGTAGTCCAATCTTATCGGATTGAAAGGGCTGCTGCGTGGTTCCAGGAAATAGCTCCTCCTTATAGACCGTACCCGAAACCGACACTGGTGGACTGGTAGAGTATACCAAGGCGCTTGAGAGAACTATGCTGAAGGAACTCGGCAAATTGCACGCGTAACTTCGGAAGAAGCGTGACCCTTTCATGCGCAAGCATGGGAGGGTGGCACAGACCAGGGGGTAGCGACTGTTTATCAAAAACACAGGGCTCTGCGAAGTCGCAAGACGACGTATAGGGTCTGACGCCTGCCCGGTGCTGGAAGGTTAAGAGGAGGGGTGCAAGCTCTGAATCGAAGCCCCAGTAAACGGCGGCCGTAACTATAACGGTCCTAAGGTAGCGAAATTCCTTGTCGGGTAAGTTCCGACCTGCACGAATGGCGTAACGACTTCCCCGCTGTCTCCAGCATAGACTCAGTGAAATTGAATTCCCCGTGAAGATGCGGGGTTCCTGCGGTTAGACGGAAAGACCCCGTGCACCTTTACTATAGCTTTACATTGGCATTCGTAGTGGCATGTGTAGGATAGGTGGTAGGCTTTGAAACCTGGGCGCCAGCTCAGGTGGAGCCACCCTTGAAATACCACCCTTATCACTATGGATGTCTAACCGCGGCCCGTTATCCGGGTCCGGGACAATGTATGGTGGGTAGTTTGACTGGGGCGGTCGCCTCCTAAAGAGTAACGGAGGCGCGCGATGGTGGGCTCAGAACGGTCGGAAATCGTTCGCTGAGTGCAATGGCATAAGCCTGCCTGACTGCGAGACTGACAAGTCGAGCAGAGACGAAAGTCGGTCATAGTGATCCGGTGGTCCCGCGTGGAAGGGCCATCGCTCAACGGATAAAAGGTACGCCGGGGATAACAGGCTGATGACCCCCAAGAGTCCATATCGACGGGGTTGTTTGGCACCTCGATGTCGACTCATCGCATCCTGGGGCTGGAGCAGGTCCCAAGGGTATGGCTGTTCGCCATTTAAAGCGGTACGTGAGTTGGGTTCAGAACGTCGTGAGACAGTTCGGTCCCTATCTGCCGTGGGTGTAGGAATATTGAAAGGATCTGTCCCTAGTACGAGAGGACCGGGATGGACGGATCTCTGGTGGACCTGTTGTGGCGCCAGCCGCATAGCAGGGTAGCTATATCCGGACGGGATAACCGCTGAAGGCATCTAAGCGGGAAACCCACCTTAAAACGAGTATTCCCTGAGAACCGTGGAAGACGACCACGTTGATAGGCCGGGTGTGGAAGAGCGGCAACGCTTGAAGCTTACCGGTACTAATAGTTCGATCGGCTTGATCGTTCTCATTCCTAATGCCCATTTCTGGCGACAATCCTTGGATTGCGCCGAGATGGATGGCACAGAAAACAGCTTCTCGAGCAACGTGCGTTTTGCCGACCTGGTGGTTATGGCGGAGCGGCTGCACCCGATCCCATTCCGAACTCGGCCGTGAAACGCTCCAGCGCTGATGGTACTTCGTCTCAAGACGCGGGAGAGTAGGTCGCTGCCAGGTCTGCCAAGCGCACGTTGTTTAATCTTCTCCTTACGAACAGGCCCGCCAACGGGACTCCGGGCCGCGCAAGCGGCCCTTTCATTTGGCGGAAGCTTGAATTCAGTGAGCCAAGGCTTACTTCTAGGGTTGACGCGGGGTGGAGCAGCGCCCCGTCCGCCCACAAGGCGAAGGCCTTGAGGACGGACAAAACAAAAAAGCCCGGGCTGCCCGGCCGGCGTTCGCCGTGAAGTTGACGCGGGGTGGAGCAGCCCGGTAGCTCGTCAGGCTCATAACCTGAAGGTCACAGGTTCAAATCCTGTCCCCGCAACCAAAGTACGAAAACGGCCCGCCTTGTGCGGGCCGTTTTCGTATGCACTGAAGTGCCGCGACAGGACACTTAGCATTCCGCAGCCAATCTTTCGCGTATGTGTTCCGATCCACCTCTCATACGTCGGGCGAATGGCCGATCGGGATTTACGACGCGCCAAAAGGGCGCGCTGCCGTCTTGACTGATATGCACCAAGTGCCGCCGCACAGTCACTGGGCAGCAGGCGTCTGCTCCGTATTTTGCCGCGAGCTTACGTCGTAACTCTGCAAGGTCCGACAAGTGGCCAGGTCGCGCAGCCCGGAGCTCGTCTGCGACCATGTTCTCCGTTGGGATCAGCATGCTCTGCGTAAGGTTTTTGCCTTTGAGTCGCGTTCTGACCACCGGCAATTCGCTCATAATTCACCTCCAGGAACTCCCCTACTGAAGACGAATAAGAATGCCGCAATCCGACAAAATCTCGGATTGATTTGATTGCCGTGGCTCGAGGCCACAGCCGTGAACCCACAAAGACGCCTCCGGCCGGCACCAATTCCTTGCAATGCACACATCAAAACCCCCGCTTGCCTTATGGCGCCGGTTACGAAACGGAACTTTACGTCTTCGCCGACATGGCTCGAACTGCAGCTCTAGCCGGCATCCCGGTTGGTCAAAGCGATGTGGCAGCAGCCGGAACCGTGGCCCGGCGTCCAGGTGACGTTGTCGAAGCGCACTCCGGTGGCCTCGAACAGGCCGCGGTCGAAGGCGCCGGCGATGCGGCAGAGCGTGGCGAGCTTCTTGTCGCCAACGCCGGCTTCGACCCAAGCGTCCTTCAGCGGACAGCGCTTGACCTTGAAGGCGATGCGGCCTTGGCCGCGTTCGACGTCGGTCGGATACATGCGGCCGCCATCCGGGCTGACGGCGAGGAACGCCTCGCCGATTACCGGTGCGTCGTTCGGGCCGAAATCGGCGAAGGCCGACGCCGCAACCTCCTTGCCGCGCCGTTCGATGGTGCGGATCATGATAGCCTCAGCCTTTTCCGCGCCAACTTCCGCGGTTAGCTCGTCGAGCAACAGACGATAGAGATCGGCGCGGTTACGGAAGGCGGAATCGAGTTCGCGCGACAGTTTTTCGGCTCGGGCTTCGACGTCGGTCATGATGCGTCCTGTTCGATCCTTGACAGTCTTGGCGCTGCCGCCACCAGCGCCTTGCCGATCGCGGATTGCGGCGCGTCGATGACGGTACGGGCATCGCCGCTCTCGGCAATGCGCCCGGCGTCCAAAATGGCGACGCGGTGGGCGATGGCACGGACGACACCGAGATCGTGCGAAATGAACAGATAGGCGATGCGCTCCTCGCGTTGAAGGTCGAGCAGCAGCCGCAGGATCTGCCCGCGCACCGAAACGTCGAGCGCCGACACGGCCTCGTCGAGCACGACCAGCGACGGTTTTGTGGCGATCGCGCGGGCGATTGCGACGCGTTGGCGTTGGCCGCCGGAAATTTCGTGAATGGCGCGGCCGGCGAGACCGGGACTGAGGCCGACGCGTTCCAGCAGAGCGGCGATACGGCGCGGGCGCTCGGCACGAGAGGCAATGTGGTGGATGCGCAAGGGGTCGTCGAGCACGCGGGCCACCGTGGCGCGCGGGTTCAAGGCGGCGAGCGGATCCTGAAACACCATCTGCAGACGAGCGCGCCGGTGGCGCAAGGCAGCGCCGTTCATTGACAGGAAGTCGCTGCCTTCAAATTCGATATGGCCGGCGTCGGGTTCGATGAGCCGCAGCATCAGCCGGGCTATCGTCGACTTGCCGCTGCCTGAAGGTCCGGCCAGCGCCAGCGTCTCGCCAGCTTCGATGTGGAAGGAAACGTTATCTGCCGCGGCAATGATCTTGCCGCCGCGAGGGTATCGTTTGGTCAGGCCGGAAACGGCGAGCAGAGGACTGGTCATGTTCGCTGCAACAGCGGCTCGGCGTCGAGGCCGAGATGAGCGTCAAGCAGCGCCCGAGTGTAAGTGTGCCGCGGCGCACTGACGACCTGCGCCGTCGCACCGAGTTCGATCAATTCGCCATTCCGGAACACGGCGATGCGCCCCGCCAGCTCAGCGGCCAGCGCGATGTCGTGGCTGACGAACAACAGCGTCATGCCGTCCTCGGCCACCAATTGCCGAATTAGCGCGACGATCTCGGCCTGCACGATGGTGTCCAGCGCGCTGGTCGCCTCATCGGCGATCAGCAGTTTCGGGCCGGACGCGATTGCCGCGGCGATGGCGACGCGCTGCTTCTGGCCGCCGGAAAGCTGGTGTGGAAAGGCATGCATAGCCGCATTGGGGTCGGGCAGACGGACCCGTTCAAGCAAGTTTTGGGCCTTCGCGTAGGCTTGCGGCCAATTGAGGCCGAGGTGGGTGTAGGCGACCTCGGCGATCTGCTTGCCAATTGGCATCACCGGGTCAAGGCTCGCCGATGGATCCTGGAAGATGAAGCCGATGTCACGGCCGCCGATTGAAGCATGGTCGCGAAGACTTGCAGGCTGACGTCCCGTCGCACCCCCCTCTGTGGGGGGGGGGGCGAGGGGGGGGGGGGGGGGGGGGGGTGTGGGGGGCGCAGAGAGGGGGGGG
>NZ_JAMYQV010000013.1:0-168080 GCF_040321065.1 Mesorhizobium sp. M0563 | reverse complement strand
CGGTGCGTGGCGTTGGGCGCGCGTGGATCAGGCACCGCGCCAAAGTAGCTCTCAAGGCAGGAAATGGCAGTCGCTCCTTCGCTCACCTGCCTCTCCAAAGAATCCTTTCTCAGCCTAAACTCAACCCCAAAATCGCCATATGCGATTCCCCTGCCCTTGAGGGGGAGATGTCGCCGAGGCGACAGAGGGGGTCACAGCGCGTGGAACGCCAGCGCCTTCCGCGACAGACGACGTGGGCGCTTGATTTGAGACGACCCCTTCTGGCCTGCCGGCCATCTCCCACTCAAGGAGGGAGATTAACCGCTTCGAGCGATTTCGCCAATCACCGGCGCGGTTGTTCTCCTATTAGAAGACGGAACTGCCAATCTTAGGACCAAAATTTATTTGCCGGCTAAAGGTCATGGCATTTTGGCAACCCACCTACTCCCGCTTCAGCCTGCGGCAAAGCTCATCGAGTTGCTCCAGCGTCCGGTAGGCGACGCTGATCACGCCGCCGCGCTGGTTGTGCTCGATCGTGACGATCATGCCGATCGTGCTGGTCATCTGCCGCTCCAGCGCCAGTGTATCGGCATCCTTTTGCGGCGGTGCGGCGGGTTGGCGTTTTGCCGCCGGCGCGCCGACCGGCATCTGCGCCAGCGCCTCGGCCTGGCGCACCGAAAGCCCCTCATCGATGATCCGCTTGGCGAGCCCGGCCGGGTCGTCGGCCGTCACCAAGGTACGGGCGTGGCCGGCCGACAGCGCCCCATCGACCAGCATGTCGCGAATGACGTCGGGCAGCTTGAGCAGCCTCAGCGTGTTGGCGACATGGCTGCGGCTCTTGCCGATCACCTGGCCGAGATCGGCCTGGGTATAGCCGTGGTCGTCGATCAGCTGCTGGTAGCCCAGCGCTTCCTCGACCGGGTTGAGGTCGGTGCGCTGGACGTTTTCGATGATCGCCAGTTCGAGCGCCGTGCGATCGTTGACATCGCGCACAATGATCGGGATTTCGGTCAGCCCGGCGCGTTGCGCCGCACGCCAACGACGCTCGCCGGCGATAATCTCGTAGCGGCCCGTTTGGGTTTTCGACGGCCGCGCCACCACCGGCTGCACCACGCCGTGTTCGCGGATCGACTGGGCGAGGTCGGTCAGGTCGGCGTCGCCAAAATGCCGCCGCGGGTTTTTCGGGTTAGGGCTGAGGAACTCGATCGGCACCTTGCCGTCGGCCGCCAGCCCCGGCTTTTCCGGTGCCGCCGGGCGATCGATTTCGCCGATCAGGGCCGCCAATCCCCGGCCCAGTCTCTTTCTCGAAGGGTCTTCGTTCATCGTCCGTCCAGATCGTTTCGGTATCGAATCGCTTGTTGGCTACTGTTAGGCGGCACGCAATTTGCGCTCGCGGCGGATCACTTCCGAAGCAAGCTGCAGATAGGCCTGGCTGCCCGAGCATTTGAGGTCGTAGAGAATCGCCGGTTTGCCATAGGACGGCGCCTCGGAAACGCGGACATTGCGCGGGATGACGGTTTCATAGACCTTATCGCCCATATGCGCCCGCACATCCTGCACCACCTGGTTGGCGAGATTGTTGCGCCCGTCGAACATCGTCAGCACGATGCCCTGGATCGTCAGATCGGGGTTGATCGAACGGCGCACCTGCTCGACCGTTTCCAAAAGCTGGCTCAGGCCCTCCAGCGCGAAAAACTCGCACTGTAGCGGCACCAGCACCGAATCGGCCGCGGCCATCGAGTTCAGCGTCAGCAGATTGAGCGAGGGCGGGCAGTCGATCAGCACATAGCCGAAATTGGCCGAACGCTCGGCCGAAGCCCGCAGCGCATTGCGCAGCCGCAGCACCCGATCCGGCGCCGAGGCGATTTCCATCTCGATGCCGAGCAGGTCGAGTGTCGACGGCACGATCGACAGGCCGGGCACCGCCGTCGGAATCGCCGCCGCTTCCAGGTCGAGTTCGCCGGTCAGCACATCATAGGAGGAGACGGTGCGGTCGCGCCGGTCAATGCCAAGCCCGGTGCTGGCGTTGCCCTGCGGATCGAGATCGACGATCAGCACCTGTTCGCCTATGGCGGCCAGCGCGGTGCCCAGATTGATGGCCGTCGTCGTCTTGCCGACGCCACCCTTCTGGTTGGCGACGGTGATGATTCGGGGGCCGTTCTTCATCATGGGTCTATGCCAGAAATTCATTCGGGGTCGCCAGTCACTAGCCAGGGTGCTGTCGCAAGTCGGATATTTCGAGAACGACGCCCTGCGCGTCGGTTACACTGGTATGTTCTACCAGATCGAAAGACCATCGTTGAGCGCTTTCTGCCACTTCGGCGCGGTAATCCCGGCCTTTGTGAAACAGGCCGCGCGCGCCCTTCGTCAGCCACGGCGCCGCCAAGTCGAGCAAGGTCGGCAACGACGCAAGCGCCCTGGCCGTGACGATTTGTGGTGCAGGAACAAGAGGATAGCTGTCGTCTATGCGCCGCGCGATGACCTTGGCAGGCAGGCTGAACTGTCCGACGACCGCTTGCAGGAACGATGCTTTTTTCCGGTTGCTTTCAACCAGGTCGATGCTGGCCCCTTCACGCTCGACCAGCAGAAAGGCCAGCACAAGCCCGGGAAAACCGCCGCCGGAGCCGAGATCGACCCAGCGCTTCGCGTCCGGTTTGATTCGCGCCAGCTGCGCGCTGTCGAGGATGTGGCGGCGCCAGACATCGTCCTGCGTCGATTGCGCGGCTAGATTGATCCGGCGATTCCATTTCTGGAAGGCGGCCTCAAACTCGACCAGACGACCGAATGTTTCACGTGAAACCGGGCCTGCTGCCTGTTGCAGGTTCGCCCAGGACGCAGCGCTCACGCGACCTGCTTTCGCGCGGCCGCCTCGGCGGTGCGGACATGCGCGACGATAATCGCCAGCGCCGCCGGCGTCATGCCTTCCATACGCTGCGCGTCAGCGATGGAACGCGGCTGGCGTGCCAGCATCTTCTGCTTCAACTCATTGGACAGGCCGGGAACAGAAGCAAAGTCGAGCGACTCGGGAATAAGCCGGCTCTCCTCATGCCTGATCTGCGAGACGTCGGCCTGCTGGCGGTCGAGATAGACGGAATATTTGGCTTCCGTTTCAAGACGTTCGGCCGTTTTGGCGTCGATAGCGCCAAAAGCAGGTTCGATGCGCCCCAGCCAGGCGATATCGACGCCGGGATAGGCCAGCAACTCATAGACCGAGCGGCGCACGCCGTCCCGGTTGATCTCGAGCCCATGGCGCGCCGCCTCATTGGGGGTCATCGTGGTGCCGAGGGCGAGCTGCCGCGCCTTCTCAAGGTCTTGCACGACAGTGTTGAACCGTTGCGTTCGCTCCGGCGAGGCGATCCCCAGTCTCATCGCCAGCGGCGTCAGCCGCTCATCGGCATTGTCCGCACGCAGCGACAGCCGGAACTCGGCCCGCGAGGTGAACATGCGGTAGGGCTCGGCGATGCCGCGGCTGGTCAAGTCGTCGACCATCACGCCGATATAGGCTTCGGTGCGGCTTAGCACGATTTCATCGCTCGCCGACGCCTTGCGCGCTGCATTCAAGCCGGCAAGCAGCCCTTGCGCGCCAGCCTCCTCGTAGCCGGTGGTTCCGTTGATCTGGCCGGCGAGGTAAAGCCCGGCGATCCGCTTGGTTTCCAGCGTCGGCTTGAGTTCGCGTGGGTCGACATGGTCATATTCGATGGCATAGCCGGGCTGCAGCATCGTTGCCCGCTCCAGCCCCGGAATGGTTTTCAGGATGTCGAGCTGTACGTCCTCGGGCAGCGAGGTCGAGATGCCGTTCGGGTACACCGTGTCGTCGTCGAGCCCTTCTGGCTCCAGAAAAATCTGGTGGCCTTCGCGGTCACCGAACTTGACGATCTTGTCTTCGATGGACGGGCAATAACGCGGCCCGACGCCTTCGATTGACCCCGAATACATAGCCGAGCGGCCAAGATTGGCGCGAATCAGCTCATGCGTGACATTGGTCGTGCGCGTAATCCCGCAATGGATCTGCGGGTTTTCGATGCGGTCGGTGAGCAGCGAGAACGGCACGGGATCTTCATCCGCCGCCTGGCTCTCAAGCGACGCCCAATCGATCGTCCTGCCGTCCAGCCGCGGCGGCGTGCCGGTCTTCAGCCGCCCGAGCCTGAAGCCGGCGCGGCTCATCGTCGCCGACAGGCCGATGCTCGCTTGCTCGTTCATGCGGCCGGCGACGATCTTCTTCTCGCCAATATGGATCAGCCCGCGCAAAAAAGTGCCGGTCGTCAGCACCACGGCACCACAGGCGAGCCTGCTTCCATCCGCCAGCAGCACCGCCGCGATGCGCCCATCGTCGATTTCTCCGTCATTGATGTCGAAGTCCAGCACCTCGCCTTCAATGACATCGAGGCCGGCCTGCTGGCGGATTGCCGCCTGCATGGCGAGCCGATAGAGCTTCCTGTCGGCTTGCGTCCGCGGACCGCGGACCGCTGGCCCCTTACGACGGTTGAGCAGACGGAACTGGATGCCGGCCGCATCGGCGACGCGCCCCATCAGCCCGTCCATGGCATCGATCTCGCGAACCAGATGGCCTTTGCCGAGGCCGCCAATCGCCGGGTTGCAGGACATCACACCGATCGTGTCGAAGCGCAGCGTCACCAGCGCGGTTCTGGCGCCGGCACGCGCGGCAGCACTGGCCGCCTCGCACCCAGCATGGCCGCCACCCACCACAACCACATCATAGCGATTGGTCATCTGTATCTTCCGATTCAAATCTGCCGACACATGTGCCCGCCCGGACGAGCTGTCAAGAACAGAGAGGCTTCAGGCGCATAACTGCGCTGACCATTGCAGATAGAGAACGCCCGGCGCTGCCCTGTCTTCCTTCTCCCCTTGTTTGTTGTGGGAGAAGGTGGATTGGCGCGCGGCGCCAAGACGGTTGAGGGGTGCTGGACGGAGCACCGTCGGTGCCAAGCTGGAACACCCCTCATCCGACCGAGCTTCGCTTGGCCACCTTCTCCCACACGGGGAGAAGGCGAGAGCCGCACCTAACCCCTCAACCTGCAGCACCTGCGACATTTGCACAGCGAATCGTTTCACGTGAAACAATGCCCTCCACTGACCGCCCAGCGTTTCACGTGAATCACTGGGGCGTATTCTTCCCAATGTTTCACGTGAGTCACTTGCCGATACAGAATTGCGAAAAGATCACGTCAAGCATATCCTCGACATCGACCGCGCCGACGATCCGTCCGAGCCGATCCGCCGCCAGGCGCAGTTCCTCGGCCCGCAATTCCTGTCCGCGATCACTACTTGCCACTGCCGCAAGCAGGAAGCGTTTCGTCTCATTGAGCAGCTCGACGTGCCGCAGCCGCGATGGCAGGATATCGCCGGCCTGGCCGATCTGCGCTGCGGCGTGCCGCCCGATCTCGTCCAGCAATTCGGCCACTCCCGTGCCGTCCCGCGTCGAGATAGCGATATCATAGTGCGCCCTGGGCGAGGGTGATTTGCCCCTCAGCAGATCAACCTTCGTTCCGACCCTCAGCGCCGGAATCGCGCGCGGCAGCACACCGATCGCCATTGGCTCCGCCATATCCTCAAGCAGCAACAGCAGGTCCGCACTGTGCGCCTTGGTCCTGGCCTTCTCGATGCCGATCGCCTCGATCTTGCCGGGCGCCTCGCGCAGACCGGCGGTGTCGGTTACCCGGACCCACACCCCTTCGAGGTCCAGCACCACCTCGAGCAGGTCGCGGGTCGTGCCCGGCTCATCGGTGACGATCGCCGCCTCGCGCCGCGCCAGAGCGTTGAACAGGCTGGATTTGCCGGCATTCGGCGCACCGAGGATGACGACTTCGAACCCGTCGCGAATGATTTCGGCAGCGCGGAAGCCGGCGACATGGCGCTCGATCTCGGCGATCATGGCCCGCACGTCGGACCAGACTGTGTCGGCGACCGAACCCGGCACGTCGTCCTCGTCGGCAAAATCGATCTCGGCCTCGATCATCGCGCGGGCGTGGATCAGCCGTCGGCGCCAGCCCAGATAGAGTTCGCTCTGCACGCCTTCGGCATTGTGCACGGCAAAGCGCCGCTGCGCCTCGGTGTCGGCATTGATGAGATCGGCCAGCGCCTCGGTTTCGACCAGATCGAGCTTGCCGTTGACAAAGGCGCGGCGGGTGAATTCACCCGGCTCGGCATGCCTGACGCCGTCGAAGGAGGTGATCGTTTCCAGCATCTTCGCCACGACGGCGCGTCCGCCATGCACATGGAACTCGGCAACGTCCTCGCCGGTAAAACTGTCGGGACCGGCAAAGAAGACGACCAGGCCGCTGTCCAGCACCGATCCGTCCGGCGCCCGTAACTTGCGATAGCTAGCAACGCGGTTCGGCACGGCCGATCCGGCAATCGTTTCGACTACGAATCGACTCTGCGGCCCCGAAATTCGGATCACCGCAATGCCGGCCGGCAGGCGCCCGCTCGACAGTGCCACGATGGAGTCTTTTGAAATCATTTGCCCGCCCTGCCGAAGCGCCCTAGCTATGCCTGTTCAATCCACCATCGAGTTGCGCCGTGACATTGCCTGCACAAAACCTGCTTGCCGAAGAGGCCAGTCCCTATCTGCAGCAGCACAGCGGCAATCCGGTGCACTGGCGGCCATGGTCGCCTACCGCTCTGGCCGAAGCACAGGCGCTGCAGCGTCCGATCCTGCTGTCAGTCGGCTACGCTGCCTGCCACTGGTGCCACGTCATGGCGCATGAGAGCTTCGAGAACGACGGCGTCGCCGCCGTCATGAACCGTCTCTTCGTCAATATCAAGGTCGACCGCGAGGAGCGCCCCGACATCGACCAGATCTACATGGCGGCGCTGTCCTCGATGGGCGAGCAGGGCGGATGGCCGCTGACCATGTTCCTGACGCCGGACGGCAAGCCGTTCTGGGGCGGCACCTACTTCCCTCGCGAAGCCCGCTACGGGCGCCCGGGCTTCGTCCAGGTGCTGGAGGCGGTCGACAAGGCTTGGCGGGAGAAGAAAGAAAGCGTTAACCAAAGCGCCGACGGTTTGACTACGCATGTCGAGGCGCGGCTGGCGGGCAGCCGTGCCAAGGCCGTACTCGACAGCGACACGCTAGCGAAGCTCGCCAACGGCATTGATGGCATGATCGACCGCGAGCTGGGCGGCCTGCGCGGCGCACCCAAATTCCCCAACGCGCCGTTCATGCAGAGCCTCTGGCTGTCCTGGCTGCGCGACAGCACCGCAGCCCATCGTGACGCCGTTCTCCTCAGCCTCGAAAAGATGCTGGCCGGCGGCATCTACGACCATGTCGGCGGTGGCCTCAGTCGCTACTCGACCGACGCCGAATGGCTGGTGCCGCATTTCGAAAAGATGCTCTACGACAATGCCCAACTCGTCCGGCTGTGCAATTGGGCCTATGCGTCAACCGGCAAGGAATTGTTCCGGTTGCGAATCGAAGAGACGATTGCCTGGCTGTTGCGCGAAATGCGGGTCGAGGGCGGTGCCTTCGCTGCCAGTCTCGATGCCGACAGCGAAGGGGAAGAAGGGCTGTTCTATACCTGGAGCAAGGATGAGGTCGAGCTTGCCCTTGATGACGAATCAGCATTGTTTTTCAACTACTTCACACTTGCCGACCCGCACGGCTGGGAGGGCAAGCCGATCATCCGCCAGACAGAAGCCCAGCAGACGCAAAGTGTGATCGACCGCCAACAGCTCGTCCCGCTGAAAGAAAAATTGCTCGCGGCGAGGGCACAGCGCATCCGGCCAGGGCGTGACGGCAAGGCCCTGACCGACTGGAACGGCTTGATGATCGCAGCCCTTGCCGAGGCCGGGCGATCGCTTGGCCGATCCGACTGGATCGAAGCGGCGGCAGCGGGCTTTGCCGCCATTGCGGGCGCCGGACGTGACGGCCGCCTGCCGCATTCGATGCTCGGCGCAAAGAGGCTGTTCCCGGCTCTTTCGAGCGACTATGCCGCCATGACCAATGCGGCGGTCTCGCTGTTCGAGGCGACCGGCAATCCCGACTATATCGATCGCGCCGGGAACTTCATTGAGCAACTCGATCTCTGGCACCGGGACAGCGACAAGACCGGCTACTATCTGACCGCATCGAACAGCACGGATGTGCCGATCCGCATCCGCGGCGATGTCGACGAGGCCATTCCTTCCGCCACTGGGCAGATCATCGAAGCCATGGTCCGATTGTCGTCGCTGACCCGCGATCTCGAACTCTGGGAAAAAGCCTGGACAGTCGCCGAGCATGCGGCCGGGCGGGCGGAGCACCAGCCCTATGGCCAGGCAGGAATCGTCAATGCCTGTGCCCTGGCGCTCGAACCGCTGAAACTGGTGATCGTGGATAAACCCGAGAATCCAAGGCTTGTTCCGGTTGCGAATCGAAATCCGGACCCACGTCGGGTGGACATCGTCGTGCCTGTTGGCTCGGCGACAAATCTGCCGGCCTTGCCGGGCGGCGTCCTGCCGCCAACGGCCGAGCCCGGCGCCTGGCTGTGCACGGGGCAGGTCTGCCTGCCGGTGGCAACGGAAGCTGAAGAGCTGGAAGGGTTATTGCGCCGAAGATAGGATTCGTAATCCTATGGCGAAGCAAGGAGTGAAGCGACGCAGCGCAGACCATAGGATCCATGCCGTGACTTTCGCGCGCTGCAACGGCGCAAATTCTGCTCCGCTGCTTTCTCCGGTAGAGCTCACGGCATGGATCCTCGGGCCAAGCCCGAGGATGACGAAGGCAACGGCCAGCCCCCAACCCTACGTATTCATCGAATCGAAGAAGTCCGCATTCGTCTTGGTCTGCTTGAGCTTGTCGATCAGGAACTCGATGGCATCGGTAGTTCCCATCGGCGCCAGGATGCGGCGCAGCACGAAGATCTTCTGCAGATCCTGCTTGGAAACCAGCAGGTCTTCCTTGCGGGTGCCGGACTTCAATATGTCCATGGCCGGATAGATGCGCTTGTCGGCCACCTTGCGGTCGAGCTGGATTTCGCAGTTGCCGGTGCCCTTGAACTCTTCGAAGATGACTTCGTCCATGCGGCTGCCGGTGTCGATCAGCGCGGTGGCGATGATGGTCAGCGAGCCGCCTTCCTCGATGTTGCGGGCGGCGCCGAAGAAGCGCTTCGGCCGCTGCAGCGCGTTCGCGTCGACACCGCCGGTCAGCACCTTGCCGGATGACGGCACGACGGTGTTGTAGGCGCGACCGAGACGCGTGATCGAATCCAGCAGGATCACCACGTCGCGACCGTGCTCGACCAGGCGCTTGGCCTTTTCGATCACCATCTCGGCAACCTGGACATGGCGTACCGCCGGCTCGTCGAAGGTCGACGAGATCACCTCGCCCTTCACCGAGCGCTGCATGTCGGTAACCTCCTCCGGCCGCTCGTCGATCAGAAGCACGATCAGATAGCATTCCGGATGGTTGGCGGTGATCGAGTGGGCGATGTTCTGCATGAGAACCGTCTTGCCGGTGCGCGGCTGCGCATTGATCAACGCACGCTGCCCCTTGCCGATCGGCGCGACCAGGTCGATCACGCGCGGCGAGATGTCCTTGGTGGTCGGATTGTCGATCTCCATCTTCAGCCGCTTGGTCGGATAGAGCGGCGTCAGGTTGTCAAAGTGGATCTTGTGGCGGATTTTTTCCGGATCGTCGAAATTGATTGTGTTGACCTTGAGCAGCGCGAAATAGCGCTCGCCCTCTTTCGGGCTGCGGATAGGGCCTTCAACCGTATCGCCGGTCTTCAGCGAAAACCGCCGGATCTGCGAGGGTGAAATATAGATGTCGTCGGGACCTGGCAGATAATTTGCGTTGGCCGAGCGCAGAAAGCCAAAGCCGTCCTGCAGCACTTCGACGACGCCGTCGCCGATGATCTCGATATCCTGTGCCGCCAGCTTCTTCAGGATCGCGAACATCAGCTCCTGCTTGCGCATGACGCTGGCGTTCTCGACCTCGAGCGATTCCGCATAGGCGATCAACTCTGGTGGTTTCTTGTTCTTGAACTCGGTGAGTTTCATTTCTTGCATGGACGGACTCTGAATGAGCTTTGGGAAAAATATCGGCGGGATGCGACAAATGCCGGGCGCGGCCGAAAGCGATGACGGGCGGCGCATGACGGGAAGGAAGACCCGTCTTTTATCGTCGGTCGGGTGAAAGAGCAAGCCGCCTTTTGCGGGCACCGAATACGTCAGAATGGTTTCACGATAACCAGGACGACGATGACGACCATCAGCAATGTGGGGATCTCATTGACGATCCGCCAGTGCCTTGCCGGTTTTTCATTGCGGTCTTCGGCAAATTTCCGGACGGCGCCGGCGAAATAGCCATGCACGGCCGACAGACCCACCACCGCAGCGATCTTGGCATGCAGCCAGCCGCCTTGAAAACCAAAGCCTTTCCAGGCGAGCCACAGGCCGAACGCCCAGGTAATCACCATCGCCGGATTGATGATGCCGCGCAGCAGGCGGCGCTCCATTACCTTGAAGGTCTCCGACTGGACGGAGCCTTTTTCGGCATCGGCATGATAGACCAGCAAGCGCGGCAGATAGAGCATGCCCGCCATCCAGGAGATGACGGCAATCACATGGATCGCCTTTGCCCAGGGATAGAAATCATCGGGCCCGAAGAGAAACAGCAGCCCGGCCAGCACGAGGAAAATGGCGATCGCGATTGCCGCGCGGCGCGTCGCCCCGCTACCGCTGTTCGTGCTGTTCGCATTGTCTGCGCCCATCATCGTCACGACGCGCTCCGCACCAGTTTGACCATCTGCTCGACATGCGCGAGCGGCGTCTCCGGCGTGATGCCGTGGCCGAGGTTGAAGATCAGCGGCCGGTCCCCTAACACCTTCAGGATCGCCCCCACGCCGTCGGCAAGCGCCTTGCCGCCGGCCACCAGCCGCAGCGGATCGAGATTGCCTTGCACGGCGCCGTCACGCTGCAATTCCTTCGCAGTCGACAATGGCACGGTCCAGTCGAGGCCCAGCCCGGTCACGCCGGTCGTCTGGCGATAGCTCCGGTAGTGATCTCCGGCGCCTTTGGGAAAGCCGATGATCGGAACGTCGGGATGGACAGCCTTCACCTGCCGGACAATCTCGGCCACCGGCCGGACGCAGAACAACTCGAAAGACGCTTCGTCGAGCACGCCGGACCACGAATCAAAGATCTGCACCACGTCGGCGCCGGCTTCGATCTGCCGGATCAGATAGGCAGCCGAATGATCGGCGAGCACTTTCAGGAGCCGAAGAAAGGCCGCCGGCTCGCGATAGGCGAACAGCCTGGCCGGCGCCTGGTCGGGCGTACCGTGGCCGGCAATCATGTAGGTCGCCACCGTCCAGGGCGCACCGCAGAAGCCGATCAGCGTCGTTTCATCAGGCAGTCTGGCGCGCAATCGCCGCACCGTCTCGTAGACCGGCTCGAGATTCACGTGAAACGTTTCGCCGTCGAGAGCCTCGATCTCCGCAGCCGAGATCGGCGTCAACAGCGGGCCGCGTCCTTCCTCGAAGCGCACGTCGCGGCCGAGCGCATGCGGCACGACAAGGATATCGGAAAACAGGATCGATGCGTCGAAGCCGAAGCGTTCGATCGGCTGCAGCGTCACTTCGACGGCGAGATCCGGGTCGTAGCAAAGATCGAGGAACGATCCGGCCCGTCTCCTCGTCTCCCGGTATTCCGGCAGATAGCGGCCGGCTTGGCGCATAATCCAGAGCGGCGGCGGAAACGCTGCCTTGCCTCTCAACACGTCCAGCACGATCCGGTCTTGAGGCATTGAGCGCTCGCCTTTCCAGGCTTCCCTATAATTAAATATTCTATTTTTAGGAATCTTATGATTCTAAGAGTCTGTTGGTTGTGGTGGTTGTCTCCTGTCCCGCTTTGCCCTGGAAAAGACCAGCCAGCATATTGTCGCGCGCTTCTCCAACGGGATTGCAGGACTTTGTGGAAAGCCGGGAATTTCCGCCTGGAGTCAATGCGTTGCCGCCAGGCCAAGGAACTTGCCCTTGTGGATGAAGCGAAGGCAAAAAGCTCCGTCCCCGGACTTGTCCCCAACCGCCCGAAGAAGCCGACAGCACATCGAATTGTGGACAAACCGGCATCTGATACAGTCGCTTGGCGGTGGCCGAGTTTTCCGCCCGGCTTATCCACATCGGCCCACAGCCTGGAATGTATCCTGTGAACAAACCGCAGAGCTTCTTTCACCTTCACCTGATTTCCGACGCCACCGGCGAAACGCTGCTGGCCGCCGGCCGCGCCGCTTCCGCGCAATACAAGGATGCGCGCGCCATCGAACACATCTACCCGCTCATCCGCACCGAAAAACAGGTGACGAAAGTGTTCGAGGACATCGAGGAGGAGCCGGGCATCATCCTCTACACCGTCGTCGACCAGAAGCTTGCCCGTGGCATCGATGAACGCTGCGCGGCGATGGGCCTGCCTTGCGTCTCGGTACTGGAGCCGGTGCTGACGGTGTTCCAGTCCTATCTCGGCACGCCGGCCGGCCGCCGCGTCGGCGCCCAGCATGTGCTGGACGCCGAATATTTTCGCCGCATCGACGCGCTCAATTTCACCATGGAGCATGATGACGGCCAGCTGCCGGCCAATATGGATGATGCCGACATCGTGCTTGTCGGCATCTCACGCACCTCGAAGACGCCGACCAGCATCTATCTCGCCAATCGCGGCATCAAGACCGCCAACATCCCGATCGTGCTCGGCGTGCCGGTGCCGGAAAGCCTGGTCTACGCCAGGAGGCCACTGATCGTCGGCCTGATCGCCACTGCCGAGCGCATCTCCCAGGTCCGGCAGAACCGCGTTCTCGGCAACAGCGCCTACGAGCCGACCGATTACGTCGACCGCGCCGCGATCGCCGAAGAACTCGCCTACGCCCGCCAGATCTGCACACGGCATGGCTGGCCGATGATCGATGTCAGCCGCCGTTCGATCGAGGAGACGGCGGCGGCTATCGTTGCCCTGCGCGGCAAGACGCGCTAGGGCGTGATATTCAGGTGATGCCGGCCTACAAACGGCGGCTTCCTGCGCTTCCGGTGCTCACGTACTTTAAGTACACTCCGCTCCGGTTCTCGGAAGCCACCACTCTCGGCGCGGCCTGACCTGAATCTCGACACACCCTAGTGAGCGCCAGAAAACGGGCGAAAAAAATGGCCGAAAAAATCATCCTTGCCTCGGGCAGCCCGTTCCGCAAGGCGCTGCTTGTCAATGCCGGCGTTGTGGTCGAAGCGGTTCCGGCTTCTGTCGACGAACGTGCGCTGGAGGCGCCGCTGCAAAATAGTGGCGTGTCGCCGGAGGACGTCGCCCTGGTGCTTGCCGAGGCCAAGGCCACCGAAGTCAGTGAGCGCAAGCCCGGCGCCCTGGTGCTCGGCTGCGACCAGACGCTGTCGCTCGGCGACGAACTGTTCCACAAGCCGGCCGACATGGAAGGCGCGCGCCGTCATCTGCTGGCGTTGTCGGGCAAGACGCATCAGCTCAACAGTGCCGTCGTGCTGGCCCGTGACGGCCAGGTTCTGTGGCGGCATGTCGGCATCGCCAGCCTGACCATGCGCAAGCTCGATCCGGCCTTCATCGGCCGCCATCTGGCGCGCGTCGGCGCCAAGGCGTTGTCCAGCGTTGGTGCCTACCAGATCGAAGGCGAGGGCATCCAGCTGTTCGAAAAGATCGAGGGCGACTACTTCACCATTGTTGGCCTGCCGCTTTTGCCGGTGCTGGCCAAGCTGCGTGATCTCGGGGCGATCGATGGCTGAGGCCTCGAAAAAAGCCTTCGTCACCGGCCACCCGATCGGCCATTCCAGGTCACCGAAGATCCACGGCTACTGGCTGGCGAAATACGGCATCGACGGCGTCTACGAGGCCATTGACGTTGCGCCAGAAGCGTTTGCCGAATTCCTGCAAACGCTGCAGGCACAAGGCTATAGCGGCGGCAACGTCACCATCCCGCACAAGGAGGCCGCCTTCGCATTGGCGGCGCGCCGCGACGACGCGGCCGAACAAATCGGTGCGGTCAACACACTGTGGTTTGAGGATGGCGAATTGTGGGGCGGCAATACCGATGCCCATGGCTTTGCCGCCAATCTGGACGAGTATGCATCGGGTTGGGCGGCCGACGGCCCGGCCGTTGTGCTCGGTGCCGGCGGTGCCGCTCGCGCGGTCATCCATGCGCTGAAGCAACGCGGCGTCAACGATATCCGCATCGTAAACCGGACGCTTGCGAGGGCGCAGGAGCTGCGCGACCGCTTCGGTGCCGGCGTCTCCGCCCATGGCATGGCGGCGACCGGCGAGTTGCTCGAAGATGCCGGCCTGCTGGTCAACACGTCAGCGCTCGGCATGCATGGCAATGAAGGCCTGTCCGCCGATCCGGGCAGACTGCCCGACCGCGCCATCGTCACCGACATCGTTTATGTTCCGCTGGAAACGCCGTTGCTCGCCGCAGCCAGCGCGCGCGGCCTCAAGACCGTCGATGGGCTCGGCATGCTGCTGCACCAGGCGGTGCCCGGCTTCGAGCGCTGGTTCGGCACCAGGCCGCAGGTCACCGCCGAACTGCGGCAAATGATCATTGCCGATATCGGCGCGAAGCCATGATCGTGCTCGGCCTCACCGGATCGATCGGCATGGGCAAGTCGACCACGGCAAAGATGTTTGCCGAGGCCGGCGTGCCGGTCCATGATTCCGACGAGGCGGTGCATCGCCTCTATGCCGGCAAGGCCGCCCCCATGGTCGAGGCGGTCTTTCCCGGGACCACCCGATCCGGTGCGGTCGATCGCACAAAGTTGGCCGAACGGGTGCTCGGCGATGCCGCCGCGCTGAAACGGCTGGAAGCGATCATCCATCCGCTGGTCCGTGCCGACGCCGATGCCTTTCTGGCGCAAAATCGTGCCGCCGGCGCGCCACTTGCCGTGCTCGATATACCGCTGCTGTTCGAGACCGGCGGCCGCGATCGCGTCGACAAGGTTGTGGTCGTCACCGCGTCGGCCGAGATCCAGCGCGCCCGCGTGCTGGCGCGCCCGGGCATGAGCGAGGAAAAGTTTGCGTCGATCCTGGCCAGGCAGGTTCCCGACGCCGAAAAGCGCCGGCGCGCCGACTTCGTCGTCGACACCGGCCAGGGCTTTGACGCCGCCCGCGCGGCTGTCAATGCGATCGTCGCCGAACTAGTCGGGGATAAAGCAGCCAGTCCGGGTTAAGAGGCTTGCAGCCCACATTACTTGTTGCCATTTTGTTCCGGGTGTGATTCGGCTAGAATGACGCGGAACCAATGGACTGATTCGATGCGTGAGATCATCTTCGATACGGAAACCACCGGCCTCGACACGCGCGAGGACCGCGTCATCGAGCTTGGCGGCATCGAGCTGGTCAACCGCTTTCCGACCGGCCGCACCTTCCACAAATACATCAACCCACAAGGCCGCCCGATTCATCACGAGGCGCAGGCCGTGCACGGCATCAGCGCCGCCGATCTTCAGGGCAAGCCGACTTTCATGGAGATCGCCGAGGAGTTCCTGGCCTTCATCGACGGCGCCAAGCTGGTCGCCCATAATGCCGGCTTCGACATCGGCTTCCTCAACCTCGAATTCGGCCGGCTTGGTCATCCGGCCATCGATCCGGGACGGATCGTCGACACGCTGGCGCTGGCGCGCCGCAAGCATCCAATGGGTCCCAATTCGCTCGACGCGCTCTGCCGCCGCTATGGCATCGACAATGGCCGTCGCACCAAGCATGGCGCGTTGCTCGATTCTGAATTGCTGGCCGAGGTCTATATCGAGCTTATCGGCGGCAAGCAGGCCAGCCTCATCCTCGACAGCATCATGACGCCGGCGGGCGGACGACAGAATGTCGACGATATCGACATTTCGATCGGCGTCAGGCCCATCGCCTTGCCCTCGCGCCTGACCGATGCCGAGCGCGCAGCACACGCGGGCATGGTTGGCAGCCTCGGCGAAAAGGCGCTTTGGCTGCGCATCGGCCGGGAAGCGAGTTCCGCGGCATAGTGATTTTGAGCGGAGTGATCCGTCGCCCCCTCTGTCCTGCCCTTTTAGCCACCACTTGGCATCTCCCCCTCAGTGGGAAAGATTGGCAGTCCCAGCGCCTCGCTCATTCCTGCGACGATGAAGGATTGGCGAAGGCTGACGTGAAGTTCCGATCTCCCCACTTAAGGGGGAGATGGCCGGAAGGCCAGAGGGGGCACTGTCCCGCCAGCGGCTCATAAAAAAACCCGGCGCAAGGCCGGGTTTCTCAAACGCTATCGAGACACAAACGCCTTCAGCTCACCTTGACCTTGGCGGCGGCCTGGTCCTCGGCCAGCTTCTGCTGGAACATCTGCGCGAAATCGATCGGGTCGAGCATCAGCGGCGGGAAGCCGCCATTGCGCGTTGCCTCGGCAATGATCTGCCTGGCGAACGGGAACAGCAGCCGCGGGCATTCGATGAACAGTATCGGCAGCATGTGCTCCTGCGGGAAGCCGCTGATGGAGAAGACGCCGCCATAGACCAGTTCGACATTGAACAGCACTTCCTGGTCGAACGATGCCTTGGCATTCAGCGTCAAATTGACGTCGAACTGCTTGTCCGAAAGCGGGTTGGCGTTGACGTTGACGTTGATGGCGATGCCGGGGGCCTTGTCGCGGCCGCGCAGCGAGTTTGGCGCGCCGGGGCTTTCGAAGGACAGGTCCTTCACATATTGCGCAAGCACGTTGAGCGAAGGCTGCTCCGCATTTCCATTACCGTTGGCTGCGCCGGTCGGGGCGTCGTCGTTGCTGGCCATAAGCTGTGATCCTTTTGCCTGGGCAGCGTTGCTGACCGGATTGAAATTCGGGCGTTCGCTATCATGGCCGGCACGACAAGACAAGTTTGCAAAAGACGCCGGTTGCCTTGCGGCTACTCGTCCTTGAGGCGGCGCCAGGGAGAGTCAGGCCCGCGCGCATGGTCGTCGGCGCGCGAATAGTCGCCGTCGTCGAGATCGATGGTCTTGCCGCGTTGCCTTGCCCGCAAACCAACGCCGAAATCGGTGGCCAGCACGATGCGGCCTTTCAGCATCCGCCAGGCAAGATCGCGCACCGGTGGCAGGAACAGTAGAATGCCGAAAATATCCGAGATGAAGCCGGGGATGATCAAAAGGATCGCGGCCAGAACGATCATGGCGCCGTGCGCAAGCTGGCGGCTCGGATCGTGGCCGGCATCCATTTCGGCACGGACCCTGGCCATGACGCCAAAACCCTGGTGTCGAAGGAGCAAGGCGCCGGCGACGCTCGAGGCCAGCACCAGCCCGACCGTCGCCAGCGCGCCGATCTGGCGGCCGACAATGACGAAACCGGCTATCTCCAGCAGCGGAAGCGCAAGAACAAACAGGGGAAGCAGCGAGATACGCAAATCTTGACCGATCGTTTCGATGTTTTGCCGGCCGGCGAGCAATCGCCGCTGGCACCAGAGCTGTTAGATAGGTATGGCTGCCTTTGATTTGAATGATTGCGCCATGCGTTCTATATGCTTTGGATACTGAACGCTATGTGATCGCGGCCCTTGCTTGGCCGCTGGTCCGGCCAAAGCAGGGATTGATTGGCGCAAGATATGGGCTTCTTCGACTTCGGCACAATTTTCTTTCTGATTGCGGCGGTGGTGATCTTCTTCCAGCTGCGCAACGTGCTTGGCCGACGCACGGGCAACGAACGCCCGCCCTTCGATCCATATACGGCAGGGCGCAAGAACGACAAGGATGCCGCCCAGAAACCCGAGAACGTGGTTTCGCTGCCGCGCAAGCGGCTGGCGGGAGAGCCGGCGGCCGATGCCTATACGGCGATCGACGCCTTTGCCAAGCCCGACACAGATCTCAACCGGGGCCTGCGGGCGATCAAGGACAATGATCCGACCTTCGACCCGAAGACCTTCGTCGACGGCGCCAAGATGGCCTATGAGATGATCGTCATGGCCTACGCCGATGGCGACCGCAAAACCTTGAAGAACCTTTTGTCGCGCGAGGTCTATGACGGCTTTGTCGCGGCCATCGGCGACCGCGAGGCAAAAGCCGAAAAAATCCAGTCCTCCTTCGTCGGCATCGACAAGGCCGACATCGTTTCGGCCGAGATGAAGGGCAGCGAGGCGCACATCACGCTGCGCATTGTCAGCGAACTGATTTCAGCGACCCGCGACAAGGCCGGCGCCGTCATTGACGGCGATCCCGAGACCGTCGCCGAGGTCAAGGACGTCTGGACCTTCGCTCGTGACGCGCGCTCGCGCGATCCGAACTGGAAGCTCGTCGCCACCGAAGAAGAAGACTGAACTGGACGGCGGCGGGGGCTGTCGTGTCGCTTTCTCGAGTCTTCAGCGAAAAGTCCTTTGGCGAATTGCCGGGCTGGGACGAGGACGACCAACTCCCTGCCTTTGACGCCTTTCGCCGCTCGGCCTTTCATGTCCTGACGAAACCCTACCGCTCCGGCGCGCTCGGCGTCGATTTCGGCGCCTTTGCCGAAGCCTATGCCGCAGCGCGCACCGTTTCGCCGGCGAATCGGTTGGAGGCCCGAAGCTTCTTCGAGCGCTACTTTGTGCCGGCCCATATAGGGGCGGAAAACGGCGGCCCAGGCCTCGTCACCGGCTTCTACGAGCCGGAGGTCGACGCCTCGCCGGTGCGCACGCGACGATTTTCGGTGCCGTTGCTAACCCGCCCGGCCGACCTTGTCGACATCGACGATGGCAATCGTCCTTCCGGCATGGATCCTTATCTTGCCTTCGCTCGTGCGGCGCCGAACGACCCGGTCGAATATTTCGACCGCGGCAAGATCGAACGCGGCGCGCTCGCTGGACAAGGCCTGGAAATCGCCTGGCTCGCCGACAAGGTCGATGCCTTCTTCATCCACGTGCAGGGCGCGGCGCGGCTCAACATGACCGACGGGGAGCTTTGCCGCGTCACCTATGCCGCCAAATCCGGCCAGCGCTTTACCGGACCGGGCAAGATCCTGAGCGACGAAGGCGAGATCCCGCTGGAAAAAGTGACGATGCAGTCGATCCGTGCCTGGCTCAAGGCGCGTCCGGAGCGCGTCGACGAGATCCTTTGGCGCAACCGCTCCTACATCTTCTTCCGCGAGATGGGCGTCGACGACCCGGAGCTCGGCCCGGTCGCTGCCGCCAAGGTGCCGCTGACACCCTGCCGCTCGATCGCCGTCGACCGGCTGCTGCACACGTTCGGCATGCCCTTCCATATCGATGCGCCGTCGCTGACCGTCTTCGACGAAAAACCGTTCCGGCGGCTGATGATCGCACAGGACACCGGCTCAGCGATCATCGGGCCGGCCCGCGGCGATCTGTTCGCTGGGTCGGGCGATGCGGCCGGCGAGATCGCCGGCGTTATCCGCAACGCCGCCGATTTTTATGCGCTGATCCCCCGGCCGCTGGTTTCAGGAGCAGACCGATGACCCGGCGCATCGACAGGCTGAGCGAGGACGACCGGGTCCTGTGGAACCTGGTGGCGCGCACGGCAAAGCCGCTGAAGGGCAAGATCGCCGTCGATATTCCCAAGCTTGGGCCGGAGATCGACGAAACCAGGCAGGTGCCGCCGCCGGCACAGGTCGCGGGCAATGCTGCCGCGGTCGCGAAACCGAAGGCGCAGCATGTTTCCCACGCACTCGACGAACCGACGCTGGACAAGCTGTCGAAGGGCCGGCTGCCGATCGAGGGCCGCGTCGACCTGCATGGCCTGACCCAGGACGAAGCCTATTCGCTGCTGTTTTCCTTCCTGCACCGGGCGCATGCCGGCGGCATCCGCTATGTCCTGGTAATCACCGGCAAGGGCTCTTCGTCGGGCGGCGACGGCGTCTTGCGACGCGCCGTGCCGTCATGGCTGTCGACGCCCGCCTTCCGGCCCCTTGTCTCCAGCCACGACCATGCCGCCCGCAATCATGGCGGCTCGGGCGCGCTTTACGTCCGTCTGCGGCGGGCGCGCTCTTGAGGATGCGCCCATGAGGATGCGCCAATGAGGATGTGCTCGTGACCCCGTTCGGCGAAAAGCTTCGCGTGCTGCGAAACGAGCGCGGCGTCACCCAGAAGGACATGGCCAAGGCGATCGGCGTCAGCGCAGCCTATCTCTCGGCGCTCGAACACGGCCGCCGCGGTGCGCCGAGCTGGACGCTGATCCAGAAGATCATCGGCTATTTCAACATCATTTGGGACGACGCCGAGGAACTGGCGCGGTTGGCCGAAACCTCGCATCCGCGCGTCAGGCTCGACACGTCCGGCCTTAGCCCGGCGGCGACCGAGCTTGCCAATCTCCTGGCCGACAACATCGAAAAGCTCGACGAAGCCGAGCTTCGCCGCATCATTGCGTCGCTCCGCGCCGCGCTGAACCGGCCGAAATGAGTTGCTTTGTTACTGGACCGAGCCGACCAGAACCTGCTGGCCGCCGCGGATCGAGACCCAACGGCCGGTATTGTCGATCGCCTGCCGCTTGAGGAAACGATAGCCGGTCTGGTCCCAGGAACGGACCTGGTCGGTCAGATTGTCGAGGATGTAGTCGCCCTTGTCGGTGCGCACCGTCAGCACGGCGTGGCCTTCGCCATCCGGCTTGCGCACGACGGTCATCAGCAGATCGGCAAACGAGACGCCCAGCCGGTTCAGCTCACGGCGCTTTTCCAGGACATAGTCCTCGCAGTCGCCGACACCCTTGTCGGGATAGGCCCAGACCTCGTCCTTGCCGTAGATGTCGAAGTCGCTCTCAGGCTTGACGGCGGCGTTGACCTTTACCGTGACGCTGAGCAGCTTGCGCCACAGCGAGCCGGTCATGCTGGCGGGCGACAGATCCTTCGGGCGGATCGAGCATTCCGACGGGTAGGTCTTGCAGAAATCATAATGGCCGATCGGCTGCGACGTCGGACCACCTGTTATCATCGGGCTGGCTGCCGAGGCCGAACTGGCCCAACCTGCCGCCACAGTAAGTCCAGCCAGCGCGCACAGGCGTAGCGTTCTCGCCATTGGTGAGGAAATCATTGTCCCCGCTTGTCCCTTGTTGTTAACGAAACGTTAAGGGGTATTTACAGTCGGTGTCAATTATGAGGATGGATTGATTTTTGCGGCATGGTTACCTGCGTGGCGCCAACGCGACTATTGTGCAACAGGTCGACCGGCCGCACGGCCCCGCCAACCGATGATTTTGGCATTGACCGACCTGATGCGGATTGACGGGCATCATCGCTGGTCGCCTATTTCTTGCCGGTCCTGACCAGCTTGGGCTTCACCGCAACACGGTTCTGGCGGCCGTAGCTGGTAATGAAATCGACGATGCGCGGCACGATTTCGGAGCGGAAGCGCGAGCCGTTGAACACACCGTAATGGCCGACCGCCGGCTGCATGTAATGGGCGTGCCTGTCGGCCGGAATGTTGATGCAGAGGTCGTGCGCCGCCTTGGTCTGGCCAAGGCCGGAGATGTCGTCGTTCTCGCCCTCGACGGTGAACAGGGCGACATTGCGGATCGCCGAAGGGTCGACCGCCACACCGCGATGCGTCATTTCGCCCTTGGGCAAGGCCTGGCGGACGAAGACGGTATCGACGGTCTGCAGGTAGAATTCCGCCGTCAGATCCATCACCGCCAGGTATTCGTCATAGAATTCGCGGTGCTTCTCGGCATTGTCGCCGTCATGCTTCACCAGGTGCATGAAGAAGTCTTTGTGGGCGATGATGTGGCGATCCAGGTTCATGCTCATGAAACCCGAAAGCTGCAGGAAACCGGGATAGACCTCGCGGCCGAAGCCCGGCACCGGCCAGGGCGCGCGCATGATGACGTTGTCGCGGAACCAGTCGATGCCCTTTTCCTGGGCCAGCAAATTGACCGCCGTCGGGTTGCGGCGCGTGTCGATCGGGCCGCCCATCAGCGTCATCGTCGAGGGCACGAAAGGATCGCCCTTGGCTTCCATCAGCGCCACCGCCGCCAGCACCGGCACCGACGGCTGGCACACCGCCATCACGTGGGTGTCGGGTCCCAGCGCATGCAGCATGTCGACAATGTAGTCGACATAGTCGTCGAGGTCGAAGCTGCCGTCGGCAAGCGGCACCATCCGGGCGTCGACCCAGTCGGTGATATGCACGTCCGCATAGGGCAGCATCGCCTCGGCCGTGCCGCGCAACAGCGTCGCATAGTGGCCCGACATCGGTGCGACGATTAACAGCTTCGGATCCGGCCGGCGCCCGGCCGGGACAGCCCGCTCGAAACGGACCAGATTGCAGAACGGCCGCGACCAGACGGTGCGTTCGCTGACCTCGACGGTTTTCCAGTCGACCACGGTCTTGGTCAGGCCGAATTGCGGCTTGCCGTAGCGGCGTGTCGTGCGTTCGAACAATTCGGCCGTTGCCGCGACCGAGCGGCCCCAGGACGTGTGTGAAACCGGATTGAGCGGATTGGAGTAGAACAGGCGCACCGCATCGGCATAGAGGCGGGCCGGCTGCAAGGCGGCATGGTTCAGTTCGTAAAGCTGGTAGAACATCGAGAACCCCGCTGCCGACTGCGATCGAAGGGCCGACGAGCAGCGCCGAGCCTTGTCTTGCGGGAGGTTAGCAACAATTTGCTGCGATGCAATACGTCAACTTGCGTGATTTATGCTCATTCTTTCGTCCAAGATGTTGGGAATCCGCCTTCAACGGCAACAGCCGGCTCAATGTGCACCTGCGAAGGCGTAGCCAAGGGTACGCCTATCGGTGCGATCGTCGGAGGAGGTGTCCGGCCTGGCGCTCTGACTGTTAGACGCGTGCCATGCAGACGGCGGTATGGCCCGAGCTGATGAAGCCGAGCTGGCTGGCGGCGCCCTTCGACAGATCGAGCACGCGGCCCCTGATAAACGGGCCGCGATCGTTGATCCGCACGACGACGCTGCGGCCATTGTTGCGGTTGGTCACCTTCAGCTTGGTGCCGAACGGCAGGCTGCGATGCGCTGCGGTCAGCGCCGACGGGTTCATGCGTTCGCCGGAAGCGGTTCTGGAATGCAGTGAGTACCAGGAGGCACGGCCGCACTGAGCGGCGGCGCTGGCAGTGGATGCGCCGACCATCAGGCCAGCCGCGATCATGGCCGCGGCAAGCGCGGTCTGGTTGCTTTTGTTCATGTGTTGGGGACTGGCTCCGTTGACAGACCCGCAGCGGTTAGAGGCGAATGAGGCAGCAAATGCGGCAATGATCTGTCGGTTCCATGACAATGTTACACGTTTGGAGTCGGTGCGAAACAATTTGTCAGAGAGTTTCCGCAGCAAGGCACAGCTTCTTTGATGATCTTCGCATCGACCTCAGCACGTCTTGCACAAGATCAGAGATTTGCATCTAAGTAGAAGTTGGCCTGACCGGGCCGCTTCTTTCGCTGTTCCATTCCGGCAGGAGCGCGGCCGATGATCGACTTGGAAAGGAGTTTTAGCAATGAGATTGATCAAAAATCTGCTGGCGTTGATTGTGCTCGCCATCGGCGTGCTGTGGTCATTGCAAGGCATCGGCCTTATCGGCGGCAGCTTCATGACCGGCCAGTCGCAATGGCTCTATGTCGGCATCGTCACCGCGCTGGTTGGCTTGGCCGGCCTGGCCTGGGCGAACCGTTCGCGCGTTTGAGCAGGCGTCGATCCTCAGGCTCCCGCCAGAGCAGCGCACAGCGGACCTGTGGCGGCCGGTCACCGCGACCAGTATTGCCAGCCCCAGTAGAAACTTTCGTCGCGCGGCGGTAAGCGGTTGCGCTCCGCGTCCAGATGCACCGGCGTCGGCGCTTTGCGTTCGTCCTCAGGCGGCTGTTTGTCTCCGGCCTTGATCAGGCGGAGCCAATGGCCGAAACGCGCAAGCAGCACAGCGGTGGAATGGGGCATCGTCACGTCTCCGATCCGGTCACTCCCGCCCCGCCCACGGGACGAGCACCCGCTCGATCCTGCGGATGATGAATTCGAGCACGAAGGCAATGGCCGCGATCACCAGTATGCCCATCACCACCACGTCGGTGACGAGGAACTGGGCGGCGGACTGGATCATGAAGCCGAGCCCGCGCGTCGCCGCCACCAGCTCGGCGGCAACCAGCGTCGACCAGCCGGCGCCAAGCGCGATGCGCAGGCCGGTCAGGATCGAGGGCAGTGCGCTGGGTAGGATCACGTGCCGGACAAGCTGCGTGCGGGTCGCGCCAAGCGCGCGTGCCGCATTGATGCGTTCCTGCGAGACGCCGCGAACACCCGATGCCGTCGACAGCGCGACCGGCGCCAGCATGGCGATGGCAATCACCAGGATCTTGGACGGCTCGCCAATGCCGAACCAGATAATGATTAGTGGCAGATAGGCCAGCGGCGGGATCGGCCGCAGCAATTCGAGCAGCGGATCGAAGATGCCGCGCCCTATGATGCTGATGCCGATAGCCAGCCCGATGGGAACGCCGACGAAAACGGCCGCGATCAGCGCTGCAAATACCCGCCACAGACTGGCGGCGATATGCTGGAGCAGCGTCGCGTCGACAAAGCCGTCACGGGCGACGACGACAAATTTGTTCCAGACTGCCACGGGCGACGGCAGGAAAACCGGCGACACCAATTGCAGGCGGGCCGACAGTGCCCACGCCGCCAGCACCACCAGAACAGTGATCGCGCTGACCATGCGGGCCGAAACGCGGCTGCGTCTCGGCCGCGACCGCGACCATGGCACGGACAGCGCGTCGGCTCCGTCGTCGGCCTTGGAGCGCTGCGGCCGCTCGGTATAGGAGGTAACGGTCATGCTGCCTCTCCTTCGAAGATCGCATCGGTCAGCTCGCCGCGCGCCGCGGCGAAGGCGGGATCGGCCTTGATGCTGCGAATGGCCTCGCCGGCTGCATAGCGCCGGCTGAAGCCGGTTTCGAAACTCCGCACCACCCGCCCAGGGTCGGGAGCCAGCACAATGATGCGGGTTGCGAGCACCAGCGCTTCCTCGATGCCGTGCGTCACCATCAGCACGCCGACATTGCTTGCCGTCCACAGATCGAGCAGCGTTGTCTGCATGCGTTCCCGTGTCAGCGCATCGAGCGCGCCCAGCGGCTCGTCGAGCAGCAGGAATTGCGGCTCGGCCGCCAGCGCCCGGGCCAGGCCGACGCGCTGGCGCATGCCCCCGGAAAGCTCCCAGATGCGCTTGTCGCCGGCACCGTCGAGCTTCACCAGCGCCAGCAGCGCATCGGCGCGCCGCGCCCGTTCACTTGGCCCGACGCCGCGCAGCCTGAGCGCAAAGGCGACATTTTCCCGCGCGGTCAGCCACGGAAACAGCGCGTCGTTCTGGAACACGACGGCGCGGTCCGAGCCTGGCGCCGTGATCGGCCTGCCGCCTACCGTGGCGCTGCCGCGCACAGGCTCGACCAGGCCCGCAGCGACATTGAGCAGCGAGGTCTTACCGCAGCCGGAGCGGCCGACCAGGACAACGAAGTCATCCTTGGCGACGTCAATCGACACGCGTTCGACGGCCGGCGCCGGCTGGCCTTCATAATGAATCGAGACTTTGTCGAGCAGGAGATGCGTCATGTGGCGTCGCCGATATTCTGAATCTGCAGGCAACGCGCGCGTCAGGGAAGGGAGGACGCGCGCATTGAGCGGTCGCTAATTCGAGGCAAGCGCCTCGCCGACATATTTCGACGACACGTATTTCGAATAATCCGGCAGCACGGCGTCGATCTTGCCCTGCTCCTTGAGGAAGGCCGACGTCGCCTCGACTGCCTTGACCGTGCCGCCACCGAGGAACTTGTCCGAGGCCTGCTCCTCGAGCGTCGGGAAGACATAGCCCCTCAGCAGTTGCGGCACGTCTTCGAGCTTGGCCCCGGTGATCCTGGCGATCTTGGCCGCTTGCGGCGAGGACACCGACCATTGATCCGGCTTGGCCAGGAATTCGGCATAGGCAGCGCCCGTCATTTTGACGAAGTCGCGCACCGCCTCCGGGTTCCTTTCGGCGAAGTCGGTGCGCACGATCCAGGCGTCGAAAGTCGGCGCGCCCCAGGCGGCGACCTGCGAGGAATCCAGCACGACCTTGCCCGACGTCTTGATCTGGCCGAGTGCCGGATCCCAGACATAGGCGGCGTCGATGTCGCCGCGCGCCCATGCCGCCGCGATCTCCGGTGGCCGCAGATTGAGAATATCGACCGACTTCGGCTCGACACCCTCATGCTTCAGCGCCGCAAGCAGGCTGTAATGCGTCGTCGAGACGAAGGGTACCGCCACCTTCTTGCCGGCAAGGTCGGCGACCTTCTCGATGCCGGCGCCGTTGCGGGCGACAAGGGCCTCGGATTCGCCGATCAGCCCGACAATGAAGATGGTCTGGATGGGAAGCTCGCGGCTCGCCGCCGCCGCCAGCGGGCTCGAGCCGACATAACCGATGTCGACCGAACCGGAAGCGACGGCGGCGATCACGTCGGCGCCGGAATCAAATTTCCGCCAGTCGATTGCCGCCTTGGTCGCGCTCTCATAGGCGCCGTCGGCCTGCGGCACCTTCGAGGGTTCGACGACCGTCTGGTAGCCGATAGTGATCTTGAGGTCCTTCGCATGGGCTGGGCCGAGAAAGCCGGCACCAGCCAGAGCCGCCGAGGACAGGAGAACGACGCGGCGCGAAATGGTGGACATGAAAGGCTCCTTGAAAAGAGAAAAATCGGATCGCTCCCTCATAGTCAGCTAAGTCTATAAGGCTTGTAGAGTTAAATCCTTCCAACCATTGCCGTCTTGTTAGAAAAAAGCCATCAGTGGCCCGGCGCGAAGGCGGATATGGCGGCTGCAGCGGGCCTCGGCCTAAGGTCTGTTGACGGTCAGGTCAGCCGAAACAGAGACGGAATGGCGCGCACTATTGGATCTGCATTCGTTGGTCAGTATAGCGGCATCGATCCTCGGGGTCTCCGCTGCGTCGCTGCTTTGAACAATGGCGCAGCACCTCAATTGCCTTCTTGGCTCCACCTCGCCTCTGGCTTCGCTGTCCGTTGGAGCGACCGGTGATTGCGCCATCAGCCGCAAACAAGAATTTTCCGTTTTGGCCCGGTCACCGGCAAATCCATGCTGCGAACGGCCGAACAATTGAAAGTGAATTTCCTGTGCTCGGGGTTAAGTCTAGTATTCTTATGGACATTGAAGGATTGGAGAGGACGATGAGCGACGCCACCCTCCTTGTTGCCGCGCGCGGCATGCTTTGGCCTTCAAATTCAGGGACAGAAGCTGCTATCGGCCGGTCGGGACATTCCTGTCGCCGGCCAGTTTGCCGGTGTCCCATTGGCGGCGGCTCCTGTGCTCGTAGGGGCACAAGCCCCGGCCAAAATGGCCATTGCGGCTTGAAAACGAAACAAAATCAACGTTTCTTGGCTTGTATATCATGTCACTAGAATTTATCTGAAGTGACAGCTTGGACGCGGCGGGGAGGCACGCCAGGCGTTTCGCAACCGATGGCCTTGGGTCATCGCATGACAGAGAAACGTTCGGGTTATGCTCACGAAAAAAGGTAAGTACGGCCTCAAGGCGCTCGTTCATCTGGCGCGCCTGCCGGTTGGACAGCTCGCCTTCGTCAACGACATCGCCCGCGCAAACAATATTCCGAAAAAGTTCCTCGATGCCATCCTTGGCGAATTGCGCAATGCCGGTTTCGTCCAGAGCCGCAAGGGCAAGGAGGGTGGTTATCGCCTGGCGCGCCCAGCGGACGAGATCAAGGTCGGGCACGTCGTGCGCGTGCTCGACGGGCCACTTGCCCCCATTCCTTGCGCCAGCCGCACCCAGTATCAGCGCTGCGAAGATTGCAACGAGGCGACATGCCAAGTCCGACATCTGATGCTGGAGGTCCGGCAGGCCATCGCGGAGGTGCTGGACCAGCGCAGCCTCGCCGAGATGCGCGACATCGCCGGCGACGAAGACCTTTCGGTGCCGTTGAAAATCCAGGCCTGAATCAACAAAGCCTGACCCGAGAATTCCGGAACCAATGGCTCCCAAGACAATTGGTGCGCGCATGACCGGACGCGCAAATTCGATCATTCCAACTTCGATCATCATTGTCGGTGGCGGCGCCAGCGGCGTCGTGCTTGCCGCGCATCTGCTGAAGTCGCCCAATCCCGATCTCCGCGTCAGCCTGGTCGAAAAACGTCCGCATTTTGGGCAAGGCATGGCCTATTCAACGCTGCTCTCAGCCCATGTGCTGAATGTCAGCGCGTTGGGCATGAGCGCCTATGCCGACGATCCCGGCAATTTCTCGCGCTGGCTACTTGAACGCGGCCTGGCAACGCCGGAACAGGCACCGGTCTATGCGCCGCGCAGCGTCTACGCCCGCTATCTCAAGGAGCTGCTCGACGAGCTCGAGGCGCGTGAGCAGCAGACGGGCCGGCTGCGCCTGATCCGCGAGGAGAGCCTGTCGATCTCGCCGACCGCGTCCGGCGTCGAGGTGGCGCTGGCCAACGGCACCAGCGTGGTTGCGCATCTTGCCGTGCTGGCGACCGGCCATGACGAGGAGCCGGGGGCGGGGCAGGGCCACGCGATCAGGATGGGATCCGAGGCCGACAGCGCGCTCGACCCCGAAGCCCGAGTCCTGGTGCTGGGCACGGGGTTGAGCATGGTCGATGCCTTTCTGTCGCTCGAGCAGCGCGGTCATCGCGGCGCCATCGTCGCGGTGTCGCGGCGCGGCCTGCTGCCTTCGCCGCATCGCAAGGGCAATCCCATCAAGCTCGACGTTGCCGATATCCCGCTCGGCACCCAGCTTTCCTATTTCGTCGGCTGGTTCCGCGACCTGATCCGGGAAAACCAGAAGGCCGGCATCGACTGGCGCGACGTCGTCGACGGTCTGAGGCCCTTCAACCAGAAGATCTGGCAGAACTGGCCGTCCTCGGCCAAGCGCCGCTTTGTCGAGCACACCAAGGCGTGGTGGGACATCCACCGCCATCGCATGGCGCCGCAAGTCTACGCCCGCGTTACGGAGGCGGTGCAGGCCGGCCGCATCCGGCTTGTCGCCGGCCGCATCGTCGACATCGCCGCAGGCTACACCGTAGAGGTCCAGCCCCGCCACACGCAGCGCCTCGAAAGGTTCGATGTCGCCCGCATCTATGATTGCACCGGCATCGCCAGGGATATCTCGACCACCTCGAACAGCGTGGTGCGGTCGCTGGTCGACCGTGGGCTGGCACGGCCGGATCCGCTGCGGCTCGGCCTCGATGTGACCGCGGACTGCGAGGTCATCGCCGGCGATGGCACAGTATCGGCCAAGATTTTGGCGGTCGGGCCGCTGACGCGCGGCACCTTCTTCGAGATCGACGCCATTCCCGATATTCGCGTGCAGTGTGCGCGGCTAAGCAAGCGATTGCTCGGATAAGGCGCCCTTTGTCTTGACGCAATTTCGGATGCAAGACCGCCGCCGTTGGGTGAAAAGATCTCGACCGCATAACCTCGCGGTGAAGGCGAACCAGGGGTGCGGGAGCTAGCTCCGCCAGAAGCCGACCGGCCAGCCCGTGGTGGTCGAGACAGCAGGGTTGGCGATGACGATCTCCACACCGGGCAAATTCTGCTTCCGTCGTCACCATGCCTTGCCTACCATGGCGCATGACCCAACGCGGAAGACTCTACGGCTGCCCGGTCGAGTTCGCGCTCGACGCGCTCGGCGGCAAATGGAAGACGGTGATCCTGGCGCACGTCAAGGAACAGCCGATGCGCTATTCGGACCTGCGCCGGCTGATCCCCTCGCTCTCGGACAAGATGCTGACGCAGCGCCTGGCCGAGCTTGTCGAGATCGGCTTCGTCACGCTCGAGATGTCGCCCGACGGCAAGGGGCGCTACGCCTTGACCGGGCGCGGTGAAGATCTCGCCGCCGCGCTTCAGGCGCTCTACGACTGGGGAAGCGTGCATGGCCGCGCCGAGGGCGTGCGTTTTCGCACCGATAGCGCAGCCACCACTTAGATCCATTCCGGGCATAGTGCTGCGCGGTTTTCCGTCCGCAATTGCTTGAAAACAAAGGCATAGAGCGGTTCGGCGTTTCCGTGAAACGGTGGGTCGCGCCGGCAAGCCGACCACCCTCAACCCGCACCGGCAAGTGCGCTGCAGAAGCTTGCGACATCGGTGACGAGGGCTTCGCCGACGAAGCGTAGCGTCGCCATCGAGCGGTCGCGCGCCTCGCGGTTGCCGAAGCCACAGGCATCCTCGATGACCACGGCGACAAAGCCATTGTCGGTCGCCTGGCGAACGGTTGGCTCGATGCCGATCTCCATGGCGATGCCTGCGAGCGCTATCGTGCGCACGCCGCAATCGCGCAAGGCAAAGCCGAGCGCGGTTGAATCGAAGGCCGACATCGTGAGCTTGTCGAACACCGCCTCGTCATCGCGGGGTTCCAGCTCGGGCACGATCCGCGTCGCTTCGGCGTCGCGCGGGAACCACGGCTCAACTGTGTCGGGGCTGTCGCGCCGCTGCCAGGCCATGGCGGTGCGCAGCTGCGTCGCGCCCATCCATTTGCGCGGCAGCGACAGATGGCGCGTGAACGCCACCCGCATTCCGGCCACGCGCGCCGCTTCCAGCACCGTGCCGGTGCGCTCGACGATGGTGGCGGCGCCGGCCACCTGGCGGCAGATGCCGACCTGCATGTCGTAGACCACCAGCGCCGTGCGGCGCGGATCGCACCACTCAGCCAGGCTGGCCGGGATTTCGATCCCGTCGCGCGACCGGATCATGCCGCCGTCCGGTCCCACGGCTTGGCGATGTCGACGGTCGGGTCGAACAGGAATTCCAGCGGCAATGGCGCGTCGAAGGCGATGAAGTGCCATTCCAGCAGCCCGGCCTTGGACAGCGGGAAGTCCTCGGTGTAGCGCCGCGCTTCCGCGACGCTGTCGAGCTCGAACACGATGATGACGCCGCCAATATCGCCGCGCGCATAATTCTCGCGCACGATCCCCGCCTTCCAGAGCCGCCAGACGTTCGACACTTCGTCGCGCAAATAAGGCCGCAGGTCGTCGAGCGTGACGCCGGGCTTGAAATTGTCATAGGCAAGAATCTTCATCGGCCATTCCTTGCATTGCTGTTCGACCAGCGCCGGGTAGCATGGCGGAATCAGCGGCGGCAACGAACGAGATGGTGCGTTGAAACGGGCGCACGATTGCCGTTCTGTGCCGTGCGACCCTACGGACGGCCAGGCGGCCGCGGTATAGTTTTCGCTGAGGAGGAAAAGCGCAGTGACCATCGAAAGGCTGAACCCCGAGGGCATGCACAGCAACTCGGCCTATTCGCAAGGCGTGTCGCTGCCGGCATCCGCGCGCATCGTGCTGGTCGGCGGCCAGAATGGGGTCGACGCGCAAGGCCGGATCGTCGCCAGGGACGATCTCGCTGCGCAGACCGCTTAGGCGCTCTCCAACCTGGCAAAGGTGCTCGAAGCCGGTGGGGCAAAGCCTGAAGACCTCGTCAGCCTCTCGGTCTATATCGCCGGCGACCTGGACATAGGGCCGGCCTTCGGCGCCTGGATGGCCTTCCGGGCAAACCGCGGCGTGCCGCCGATCATCAAAGTGCTGCGCGTCGCCGGCCTCGGCAATCCGGATTTTCTGATCGAGATCGAAGCCCAGGCCGCGATCGCCTGAACCCTAAGCAGGTTCTGCAAATCTTTTGCCCAGCCTCGAGGCTGGCGAAGCTTTCGCGAAATTCCATTCCCCTGCTGGCGGCCGGATTGGCACGATCTATCTTCTTTACAACTGCAAACGGCTGGAAAAGACGGTAGGTTGCCGTCTTCCAGGGCGGTTGCTCATTCTGGCAACGGAGCATCTGACATGAGCAAGCACAAGATCGTGGCACCGGACGACGCATCGTCCCGCTTGCGCCCGCCCTATGCCTCGGTTCTCGACCTGATCGGGCAGACGCCGGTCGTCGAGCTGACCAAATTCGACATCGGCAAGTGCCGGCTGTTCATCAAGCTCGAAAGCCAGAATCCCGGCGGCTCGATCAAGGACCGCATCGCGCTGTCGATGATTGCCGCCGCCGAAAAACAGGGCAAACTGAAACGCGGCGGGACGATCGTGGAGGCGACTGCCGGCAATACCGGTCTTGGTCTCGCCCAGGTCGGCATCCCCAAGGGCTACCGCATCATCCTGGTCGTGCCTGACAAGATGTCGCGCGAAAAGATCCAGCATCTGCGGGCGCTCGGCGCCGAAGTGCGCATGACGCGTTCCGACGTCGGCAAGGGACATGCCGAATATTACCAGGACATGGCCGAAAAGATCGCCGCCGAGCTGCCCGGCGCCTTTTATGCCAACCAGTTCGCCAACCCGGCAAATCCGCACGCGCACGAAACCACGACTGGGCCGGAAATCTTCCAACAGCTCGAAGGCGACGTCGATGCGGTTGTCGTCGGCGTCGGCTCCGGCGGCACGCTGACCGGGCTTGGCCGCTATTTCGCGAAAGTCTCGCCGAAGACCGAGATGATTTTGGCCGATCCGGTCGGCTCGGTGCTGGCACCGTTGATCAAAACCGGCAAGATGGTAGAGGCCGGAAGCTGGACCGTTGAAGGCATCGGCGAGGATTTCGTGCCCCCCAATGCCGATCTGTCGCTGGTCAGGAAGGCCTACTCCATCCCCGACAAGCAGAGCATGCTTGCGGTACGCGACCTGCTTTCGAAGGAAGGCATTCTCGCCGGCTCGTCGTCGGGCACGCTGCTTTCGGCAGCACTCCGCTATTGCCGCGAGCAGACCGTGCCGAAGCGCGTCGTTACCTTCGTCTGCGACAGCGGCAACAAGTACCTGTCGAAAGTCTTCGACGATTTCTGGCTGGTCGAGCAGGGCTTGGCCGAGCAGGAGCAGCATGGCGATCTGCGCGACCTGGTCATGCGCACGCTCCGCACCGGCGATGTCGTGTCCGTCGGCCCCGACGAAAGCCTGCTCAACGCCTATGGCCGGATGCGCCGCTCGGATGTCTCGCAGCTGCCGGTGCTAGACGAGGGCAAGCTCGTCGGCATCATCGACGAAAGCGATATCCTCGCCAAGGTCGAAGGGCCCTATGACAGCCGCTGGGACCGCTTCAAGGCCCCGGTCAGTACGGCCATGACCTCTAATCTGCACACGCTTCAGGCCAGCCAGACGCTGGATGCGCTGCTGCCGGTGTTCGACCGCAACGAGGTTGCCATCGTCTTCGACGCCGACGAATTTATTGGCCTGATAACCCGCATCGACCTGATCAACCATCTGAGGCGCGCCCGATGACCGTCAAAGCCACAATATCGGGCAAAAACCGCCTCGCCTTCTCGACGCGCACCATCCATGGCGGCCAGAGCCACGACCCGACGACGGGTGCGGTGATGGTACCGATCTATGCCACCTCGACCTACGGCCAGCAGAGCCCGGGCGTGCACAAGGGTTTTGAATATGCCCGCAGCCAGAACCCGACCCGCTTTGCCTTCGAGCGTGCTGTGGCCGACCTCGAAAGCGGCACAGCCGCCTTCGCCTTCGCTTCGGGGCTGGCGGCGATCGCCACTATTTTCGAACTGCTCGATTCCGGTGCCCATATCGTCGCCACCGACGACATATATGGCGGCACGTTTCGGCTGCTCGAGCGGGTGCGCAAGCGCTCGGCCAATCTGCAGGTCGACTTTGTCGACTTCACCGATCTTGCCGCGGTCGAAGCGGCGATCCGCCCGGAAACCAAGCTGCTCTGGGTCGAGACGCCGACCAATCCACTGCTGCGTGTCGTCGACCTCGAAGGCGTCGCGGCATTGGCCAGGCGCAAAGGCGTGCTGTCGGTCGCCGACAACACTTTCTGCAGCCCCTATCTGCAGCGGCCGCTGGAGCTCGGCATCGATATCGTTGTTCACTCGACGACGAAATACCTCAACGGCCATTCCGACATGGTCGGCGGCGTCGCCGTGGTCGGCGACAACAAGGATCTCGCCGATCGGCTGAAGTTCCTGCAGAACGCCATCGGCGCCATTTCCGGGCCATTCGACAGTTTCCTGGCGCTGCGCGGCCTGAAGACGCTCGCGCTGAGGATGGAGCGTCATTCGTCGAACGGCCAGAAGATCGCGCACTGGCTGGAAAGCCGCCCCGACATACGCCGCGTCATCTATCCCGGCCTGCCCAGCCACCCGCAGCACGCCATCGCCAGGCGGCAGATGCACGCCTTCGGCGGCATGATCACTATCGAGCTCGACCGCGACCTTGCTGGCACCAAGCGTTTCCTCGAACACACGCAACTGTTCACGCTGGCCGAAAGCCTCGGCGGCGTCGAAAGCCTGATCGAGCACCCCGCACTGATGACGCACGGCTCGATCCCTGCGAAAAAACGCGCCGAGATCGGGATATCCGATTCGCTGGTGCGCTTGTCGGCCGGGATCGAGGATGGCGATGATCTGATCGCGGATCTGGATCAGGCGCTGGCGAGTTGAGTGCACGATGCCGAAACGACGGCGGGACAGCGCCCCCCTCTGCCCTACCGGGCATCTCCCCCACGAGGGGGGAGATTGGCCGTCATCTTGCGCTTTCGCCAATCTCCATCGCTGAAACACGGACGGACGGCGAAGCTGCCGATCTCCCCCCTTGTGGGGGAGATGTCCGGCAGGACAGAGGGGGGCGTGAAGGATCACCAAAGATCGGAGCCTACACGCTGCTCCGTTGACCTTGGCGCCATCTGGCGAAATGGTAGTCTCCCTATGAACAACCGACACCGCAACCAACCGACGGTAAGCGACACTCCGCTGACCTTCGCCATCCTGGTCTTCCCCGGTTTTCCGATGATGGCGTTCAGCTCCGTCATCGAGCCGTTGCGCGCGGCGAACGTGCTGGCCAAGCGGGACTGCTATCGCTGGATCATCGTCGGCGCCGCCGAAGGCCTGGTCGAGGCCTCGAACGGCGTCGTCATCCAGCCCGGCTTTGCCGCCCATGACGCGCCGAAGGTCGATCGCATCGTCGTCTGCTCGGGCGGCGATGCCGATCATCTCGTCGCGCACGATGCCGTGAGCTGGATCCGCAAGAGCCTGCGCGGCGGCGCCCATATCGGTGCGGTGGCGGATGCGGCGTTCTTCCTCGCCCGCGCGGGCCTGCTCGACGGCCATGCCTGCACCTTGCACTGGACCAGCCAGGCAGCCTTCACCGAAGCGTTTCCGGATATCGAGCTGAGGCGCGATCTCTATGTCATCGACCGCAAGCGCTTCACTTCGGCCGGTGGCGTCGGCAGCCTCGACATGATGCTGGAGATCATCACCAACGATTATGGCGCCGAGCTGGCGGCCGGCGTCGCCGAATGGTTCGTGCACAGCCCGCTGCGCTCCAGCGTCGACCGCAAGCTGATGCCGCTGCGCTTGCGCACCGGCGTGCAGAACGAACTGGTACTGTCGGCCATCGCCATCATGGAGGACGCGGTGGAGGAGCGGCTCGGCATGGCGGAGCTGGCGGAGCGGCTGGGTGTCTCCTCCGATAAGCTCGAACGCAATTTCCGCTCCGAACTCAGCATCTCGCCCAACGGTTATTATCGCCGCCTGCGGCTGAAGCGCGCCGCTGATCTCCTGGCACATTCGACGCTGATGGTGCGTGACGTGGCGCTGGCCTGCGGCTTTGCGTCGATGTCGAGCTTTGCGCGGGCGTTCCGGGAAGAGCACGGCCACGCGCCGAAGGTGTTGCGGCGGCATTAGGGTGCATTAGTCACTCCACGCCGAGTTCCCGCCCACCCCTCTCTGGCCTGCCGGCCATCTCCCCCGCAAGGGGGGAGATCAGCAGCTTTGGTCCCGCCGCATATCCTGCTGCGTTGGTCATAGGCGAAGGCTGACGCGACATCCAATCTCCCCCCTTGCGGGGGAGATGGCCGGCAGGCCAGAGGGGGGGTGCTGTCCCGCCAGCCTGTCTACGGCATCCAGCACAACATTTGCGGTTTTCCGCACAACGCCCGCACGTCCTTTGCTCCATGGTCTCGCTTCCAGGAGGCACCCATGAGCATCGTCGTTTTCGACCCCGACAGCACCGAGGACGTTGACTTCAAGGACCGCATGCGGCATCCGGCTGCGGCCGATCCGGCCGGCGGCATGTGGTTGTCGGATACCGAGCCGTCCTTCATCGATGCCGACGCGCTGCGCAAGGGGCGACTGGCCAAGCTGCGCGCGTGGATGCGCGAGGCCGGCTATGGCGGCGTCGTGCTGTTCGACCCCTACAACCAGCGCTACGCCACCGGCTCGCGCAACATGTTCGGCTATTTCCTGCGCAACTCGACGCGCTACTTCTTCATCCCGACCGAAGGGCCGATCGTGCTGTTCGAATATCCGCAGAGCTACCATGTCTCGATGGTGCTCGACACGATCGACGAGGCGCGGCCGTCGAAGCTGGTCTGGTCTTCGGTGTCGGGCCGTGACGACGAAACAGCCGGCCCGTTCGCCGATGAGATCGCCGAATTGCTCAAGGCGCATGGCGGCGGCTCGATGAAGCTCGGGCTCGACCGCTGCAGCCATCTGCAGGCACTGGCGTTGGAAAAGCGCGGCTGCGACGTCCGGGATTGCCAGGGCGAGATTTTGGCGGTGCGCGCGGTCAAGACGCCAGAAGAAGTAAAATGCCTGCAGGTGTCGATGGCTGGCGCCGAGGCTGCGGTCTATGCGGTGCGCGAGGCGATCAAGCCCGGCGTATCCGAAAACGAGTTGTTCGCCATCATGTATGGCGAGGTGATCCGCCAGGGCGGCGAATTCATCGAAACCCGTTTGCTGACCTCGGGCCAGCGCACCAACCCATGGTTCAATGAGGCGAGCGGCCGCAAGATCAGGCCGGGCGAACTTCTGGCGCTCGATACCGACACGATCGGCTGCTACGGCTATTATTCGGACTTTTCGCGCACCTTCCGCTGCGGCCCGGGCAAGCCGACCGATTATCAGAGATCGCTCTACCGCATGGCGCACGATCAGGTTCAGCACAACATCGGGGTCGTCAAGCCGGGCATGGCGTTTCGCGAGATTGCCGAAAAGGCCTGGAAGATCCCGGACCGCTTCGTCGACCAGCGCTATACCTCGGTCATGCACGGCGTCGGCATGCATGGCGAGACGCCGTTCATCGCGCATGCCATGGATTACGAGACCTATGGCCGCGACGGTGTCATCGTGCCCGGCATGGTGGTCAGCGTCGAAAGCTATATCGGCGAAAAGGGCGGCCGCGAGGGCGTCAAGCTGGAGGACGAGATCCTGATCACCGAGACCGGCACCGAACTCCTGTCGCGCTTTCCCTATGAGGACGATTTCCTTGACAGGCACGTTTGAGTGCTGACAGGCAGTTTTGCATGAAAAGCCCGATCTCGATCAAGCACGGCAAGGCGGCGGCGGTGTTCATCGATCTCCAGGAGGAGCATCGGCGGGACAAGCGCTATCTGGTCGAAGGCTATGGCGACATTCTCGCCAACGTCCAGCGGCTGCAGCAGGCGGCTCGGGCCAACAATGTGCCCCTGTACCACTGGGCCTATATCGTCGATCTCGCCACGGCACGGCCGTTCCACCCGGTCGAGGCCAACGGCAAGTCGGCGTTTTCCGACAAGGACGATCCACTGACGGCGATCTGTCCGGAAGTGGGCCCGGCGACAGGCGAGACGATGCTGGTCAAGACCGATGCCAGCGCCTTCCGCGCGGGGCCTGCCGCCGAGCGGCTGAAGGCCGATGGCGTCGAGTGGCTGGTCGTTGCCGGCGTCTGGACCGAGGCCTGCATCGATGCCACCGTAAAGGACGCGGTGGCGCTCGGGTTTCGCGTGCTGCTGGTCAAGGATGCCTGCGGCAGCGGCAGCACGGCGATGCATCAGACGGCCATTCTCAATCTCGCCAACCGGCTCTATGGCGGCGCCGTCACCACCACCGACGGCGCCTGTCGGCTGCTGGCCGGCGAGACGGTCGAAGCCTGGCAGGTCGAGGGCTCGGTGCCATTGCGCTTCAGCTACGAAAACGCCGCCCGCCTCTACGCCGAGCTCTGAGCGGGACCGCGCCGCGATGATCACCGAGGCCGATCGACCAGAAACGACAGAGCGCGGAAAATACCAAACGCTGCTCGATCCGGAGCTGTGGGCCTATATCGACCGGGTCAATGAGTCGTATCCGCCCGAGATCGTCTACATGCCGATCGACAGGCAGCGGGCGGTCTATGACGCCATGTGCCGGGCGTTCCGCGAGCCCTATCCGTCCGGTGTCAAGGCCAGCGACAGCGCGGTTCCTGCCATTGACCATGCGATCCCGGTCCGGCGTTACCAGATGGCGGGCACGGCGCCACAAGCGATGGTCGTCTATTATCACGGCGGCGGCTTCGTCCTTGGCGGGCTCGACAGCCATGACGACATCTGCGCCGAGATTTGCGCCGGCACTGGCTTTCCCGTTCTGTCCGCAGACTACCGGCTGGCGCCCGAGCATCTGCATCCGGCGGCCTTCGAGGATGCGCTGGCCGTATTCGAATGGGCTGCGGCGACGACCGGCATGCCGCTCGTACTCTGCGGTGAGAGTGCCGGCGGCAATCTTGCCGCCGCCGTCGCGCATGCGACGCGCCGCCATCCTCGCCATGCGATCGGCCAGGTGCTGATTTATCCCGAGCTCGGCGGTGACGAGCTAGACGGCCCCGAGCTGGACGGCAAAGCGCGCGCCGGCTCCTATGTCGAGCACGCAGAGGCGCCACTGCTGACATTGCGCGACGTCGAATTCTATCGGCATATCCGGGCAGGGAAGGGGCAGTCGCCGGACGACCCAACATTTTCGCCGCTCGCCGATACGGACTTCTCTGGCCTGCCGCCGACCGTCGTCATCACTGCCGAATGCGACCCGCTGTCGGCTGACGGCAAGGCCTATCGCGATCGCATCCTTGCCGCCGGCGGCCAGGCATGGTGGCGCGAAGAGCCGCGGCTGGTGCACAGCTTCCTGCGCGCCCGCAAAACCGCACCGCGCGCCGGCCAGGCGTTTGAGCGCATAATCGCGGCAATAGCCGCGCTGGGCGGAGGTGATTGGCCTGAGTGACGCGGACCGTCCAATCTCCACTGTCGCGGAACAGCGCACAACAACTGCGGAAACCCGAACACTGCTTCGGTCAGGCCAGCCCTATCATCACGCCACGTAAGGAGCCCGCATCCGCGATGCGCCGGCCCGACAGGGAGGATTTACGATGAAGTTCATGCTGACCGACCGGAAATTGCATCCGCAGGCGGAGCCCGTCGCCGATGGCTTCAAGAAAGGCCAGATGAACCGGCGCGAATATCTCGCCACCATGGCTGCGCTCGGCGTCAGCGCTGCCGGCGCGCTGGCGCTGGGCGGGCTTGCGCCGTCACCGGCCAGGGCCGAGGAACCGAAGCGCGGCGGCATCTTGCGTGTCGCCATGAACGTCAAGGGCTGGAAGGATCCGCGCACTTTCGACGGCGTCGAGATGTCCAACGTCGCCCGCCAGTGCAACGAATATCTGGTGCGCTGGAAGCGCGACTTCACCTTCGAGCCATGGCTGCTCGAGAGCTGGGAAACCAGCGACGACGCCCGCGTGCTGACGCTGCATGTCCGCAAGGGCATCACCTGGTCGAACGGCGACACCTTCAACGCCGACGACGTGATCCACAATCTGACGCGCTGGTGCGATGCGTCCGTCGCCGGCAATTCGGTCGCCGCGCGCATGGGCGCACTGGTCAACGCCGATACCAAGAAGGCCGTCGACGGCGGCATCGAGCGCGTCGACGATTTCATCGTCCGGCTCAATCTGCCCAAGCCCGACATTTCGCTGATCGCCGGCATGGCCGACTATCCGGCGCTGATCATGCACCGCAGCTATGAAGGCGACGGCGATCCGCTGAAGGCATTGGCGATCACTACCGGGCCTTGCGAACTCGTCGCATGGGACGCCGAGGTCGGCGCCGAAGTCCGCCGTAAGGACAAGCCATGGTGGAAGGGCGACTTCTACCTCGACGGCATCAAATGGGTCGACTACGGCTCCGATCCCAACGCCATGCTGTCGGCCTTCGAATCGGGCGAGATCGACACCGACCATGAAACCGCCTCCGACACGGTTGCGCAGACCGACTCCATGGGCCTGAGCAATTCGGAAATCGCCACCGGCTCGACCATCGTCGCGCGTTTCAACATCGGCAATCCGCCCTATGACGACATCAAGGTGCGCCGCGCCGCCCAGCTCGCGGTCGACAACGCCGCCGTGCTGAAGATCGGCATGGACAATCGCGGTAAGCCTGCCGAGAACCATCACGTCGGGCCGATGCATCCCGAATATGCCGATATCGGCCCGGCCGTCCGCAACACCGATCAAGCCAAGGCCCTGCTCGCCGAGGCCGGCAAGGCCGACCACGAATATGAACTCATCTCGGTCGACGTCGACTGGCAGAAGAGCACCGGCGACGCCATCGCCGCGCAGATGCGCGAGGCCGGGCTGAAGATCAAGCGCACTGTGCTGCCGGCCGCGACGTTCTGGAACGATTGGAGCAAATATCCCTTCTCCTGCACGGAATGGCTCGGCCGGCCGCTCGGCGTCCAGGTGCTGGCGCTCGCTTATAAGTCTGGCGCCGCGTGGAACGAGAGCGCCTATGCCAATCCGGAGTTCGACACTCTGCTCGACAAGGCCCTAGCGATGCCTGATCCCGGCGCCCGCAAGGAGCTCATGGCCAAGATCGAACAGAATCTGCGCGATTCCGGCGTTATCATCCAGCCCTACTGGCGCTCGGTTTACCGCACCTACCGCAAGGGCGTCCATGGCTGCGAGCAGCACCAGTCGCTCGAGCAGCATTTCGAGAAGGTCTGGCTCGATGCCTAGTCTCGCCGCTCGAAAGAAAGGCCGGCGTTAGCCCGTCGCGCCCGTCGCTGAAATCTCCTGCCCGAGCCGCACCGTTTCCCGGATCAGCAGGTCAAGATCGTCGCGACGGGTGCGGTGGTTGTTGATCGCCACCCTGAGGCAATGCTGGCCATGCACTGTCGTGTCGGAAATGGCGGCGATGCCTTCTTCCTGCAGCCTCAGCATGATCTCGGTGTTGAGCGCCTTCTGCCTCTCTCCCGTCTGCCCGTCGCCGCGCTGGCGAAAACAAACGATGTTAATGTTCACCGGTGCCACCAGTTCGAGAGCCGGTTCCGCCTCGATCAGCGCGCTGAGATGATGTCCCTGCGCAATGTTCTGATCGATCAGCCGGCCGAACTTTTCGATGCCGTGCTCTCTCAGCGCCATCCACACCTTCAGGGCGCGGAAACCGCGTGACGTCTGCAAGCCGAAATCGTGCAGCCATTGGCCGGAGGCGAGTCCGCGCGGGGTCGATTCCAGATATTCCGGCGTCACCGCGAACGTGCCGCGATGCGCGGAGGCATCCCTGATCAGCGCGCAGCCGACCTCGAACGGCGCGTGCAGCCATTTGTGCGGATCGAGCGCGATTGAATCGGCGCGTTCGATGCCGGCAACGCGATGCGAATTGTCCGGCGCAATCGCAAGCAGGGCGCCGATGCACCCGTCGACATGGAACCACAGATCCTCTTGTGACGCCAGGTCTGCCAGCGCTTGCAGATCGTCGATCGCGCCGGTGTTCACGGTGCCGGCCGTGCCGATCACGCAGGTCGGCTTGAAGCCCGCGTTACGGTCCTCGACAATCGCCGCCCGCAATGCAGCGATGTCGATGCGCAGCCCCACATCGCTTGGGATGCGACGCAGTGCCCGGTTACCGAGGCCGAGCGCCTCCATCGCCTTGCGATGGCAGGAGTGAAGCTGGTCGGAGCCATAGAAACGCAGCGGCCTGTCGATGCCGGCAACACCGTGCTCGCGTATGTCGATGCCGGCCTTGGCGTTGCGCGCCACGGTCAGCCCGATGATGTTGGCCATCGAGCCGCCGCTCACCAGCGTGCCGCTGGCCGATTGCGGAAAGCCCATCATGTCCTTGCACCAGTCGACGACCTGGTTGTCCATCAACGCGGCGGCATGGTTGCCGCCGCCGAGATTGGAGCCCTGGATCGCCGCCAGGAAATCGCCGAGCGCGCCGGTGAAATTGCTAGAGCCCATATACCAGGACCAGAAGCGCGGATGGATGTTGCCCATCGGATAGGGCATCAGCTTCCCTGTGACGTCGCCGTAGATTTCGGCCAGCGGAGCCGGCGAACGCGGCAGCGGCGCCGTGAAGAAAGTCCTCACATCAACCGGCATCTCCTGCCACACCGGACGCTCTCTGACATCGCGCAGGTAAGCGACGGCATCGTCGACGATCCGATGTGACAAGACCTGCACGTCGGCCCAGTTCGAGGGGTCAAGCGTTTCCTCGGTGGCCGTGACGGCCAATCCAGGCTTCGTGTCCATGCAGGCCGCTCCCGATGTGCCGCCGTCACGCCGGAAACTGGCAGCCGGGCGTCGACTGCGAAAGCGCAGTCTCCCCGGCGTCCATCTCGGCTTCGATGCCGTCGAACAGCGGTGTCGTCATGTAGCGTTCGCCAGTATCGGGCAGCATGCACAGGATCACCGAGCCGGGCGCCGCCTTTTCCGCGATCTGCCGCGCCACCGCGAAGGTCGCTCCGCCGGAGATGCCGGTGAAAATCCCTTCCTTCTGCGCCAGCGCCTTGGCCCATTTCATGCCCTCGGGCCCGGCAATCGGCACCACCTCGTCATAGAGGCTTGCGTCGATCGCCTCCTGCAGCACGTCCGGAATGAAGTCGGGCGTCCAGCCCTGGATCGGATGCGGCTCGAAGGCCGGATGGCTGGCGGCAGGCGCGCCACCGGCGCCGCGCTGCTGCGGCTTGCCGCTGCCGATCAGCTGCGCGTTGGCCGGTTCGGCGAGCACGATCCGGGTCTCCGGACGCTCCTGCCGCAGCACGCGCCCGACGCCGACGACGGTGCCGCCCGTGCCATAGCCGGTGACGAAGCAGTCGAGCCGCGAGCCGGCGAAATCGTTGATGATCTCGCGCGCCGTCGTCGCCTCGTGAATGGCGGCGTTGGCCTTGGTTTCGAACTGGCGGGCCAGGAACCAGCCATTGGCTTCGGCGAGCTCCACCGCCTTCTTGTACATGCCGAAACCCTTCTGGGCGCGCGGCGTCAGCACCACCTTGGCGCCCAGCATGCGCATCAGCTTGCGGCGTTCGATGGAAAAACTGTCGGCCATCGTCACCACCAGCGGATAACCCTTCTGGGCGCAGACCATGGCAAGGCCGATTCCGGTGTTGCCGCTGGTCGCCTCGACTACGGTCTGGCCCGGCTTCAGGGCGCCGCTGCGCTCGCCTTCCTCGATGATGTTGAGCGCCAGCCGGTCCTTCACCGAGGCGGCGGGATTGAAGAACTCGGCCTTCACATAGATCGTCGCATGATCCGGCCCGAGATTGTTGATGCGGATCACCGGCGTATCGCCGACCGTGTCGAGAATGCTGTCGAACAGGCGGCCGCGCCCGGCCGTGGTTCTGATTTTCTGTTGATGCAACATGTCGATCTCCTCGCTTCCTCGTTGTCTCTTGTCGTCACGGGCCGGTTACAGACCGGTGGCTTGGGTGGCGAGGTTTCGAGACCTTGCCGCGCTACATTTGCCTCCCGGCAATGTGGCCATGGCGGCATCCGGCGCGGAAATTCGCCGCCGGATGCACCGTGTCGCGTTTGGTGATAAAACAAAGGCCGACTGGCCAGCGTGGGAGCAGGCGTGGAAACGCACGTGGAATCCACCCGATCGAGCCTCGACGGCGAGGTGACCGGCCTTTCCGTGCGCCTGCTCGGCCCGCTGACGATCGCACGCAATGGTACCATCATCGCGCTTCCGAAGTCGCGCAAGCTGCGCGCGCTGTTCGCCTATCTGGCGCTGGCGCCGCATCCTGTCGGGCGCAGCCGCCTCTGCGAGCTTTTGTGGGATGTGCCGAACGACCCGCGCGGCGAGCTTCGCTGGTGTCTCAGCAAGCTTAGAGGCATGCTCGATGAACCCGATTGGCCCCGGATTGAGACGCAAGGTGACACGGTTGCGGTCGACCTGAACGGTGTATCCGTGGATGCCGTGGAGATTGCCTCCGCCGCGACGAAGGGAATAGAGACGCTCGAGCTCGAACGCCTGCTGGCGCTTTCCCGGCTGTTCCCCGGCGATTTCCTCGACGGGCTGGAGATCGACCGCAGCCCGCATTTCAACAGCTGGTTGACCGCTCAGCGCCGCCGCTTCAGCTCATGCCACGCGGCGGTGCTGCAACAGCTTGTCGAGCGTCTCCCCAGCGATTCCGATGACGTGTCCGCGCACCTCGAAAAATGGCTGGAGCTCGCTCCGTTCGACGGCCGTGTGCATCTGGCCTTGCTGACGAGGCTCGCCCAGCGCGGCCAGTTCGGCGCGGCCGAGGAGCATATTGCGGCCGCCGCACGGCACTTCCAGTCCGAAGATCTGGATTTCGGACCCGTTCGCGACGCATGGCGGGCAATCCGCTGTCAGCACGGCGCGTCATCATGGGTGCAGCCGGCCGTTCCGCTCTCGGTACCTCCTATCATGCTTGCCGATCCCAACGCCGCAACGTCGCGCAAGGCTTCGCTTGCGGTGATGCCGTTTATTGAACAGGCCGGCATCGGCGGCGTTCCTGGTGGCCCTCGCGGAGGGATTGCCGACGGCCTGACCCACGACATCATCACCCGCCTGGCCAAGCTCAGGGATTTCTTCGTCATCGCGCGCGGCTCGGTGTTTGCCTTGGCGGAGAAAAACATCGCGCCCGAAGATGCCGGGCGGCGGCTCAACGTCGACTATGTCGCCACGGGCACGGTGCGCTGCCAGGCGGGCCGCGTCACCGTTGCTGTCGAGCTGGTCGAAGTGCGCACCGCCAGGATAGTCTGGGCCGAGACGTTCGAGCGCAAGCCGGACGACATCTTTGCCGTGCTCGATGATATCGGCAACAGCATCGTCTCGTCGATCTCGGCCGAGATCGAAACGGTCGAGCGTAACCGCGCCATGCTGAAGGCGCCCAATTCGCTGAATGCCTGGGAGGCCTATCACCGCGGCCTGTGGCACATGTACCGCTTCACCCGCGCGGAAAACGAGCAGGCCCGGCAATTCTTCGACATGGCCTTGAAGCTCGATCCTACCTTCGCCCGCGCCTATGCCGGGCTCTCCTTCACCCATTGGCAAAACGCATTCCAGCGCTGGGGCGACCGTGACCAGGAGAGCGCCATGGCCTTCGAGGCAGCCGGCCAGAGCCTTCTCGTCGACGATCACAATCCGGCCGCGCATTGGGCCATGGGGCGGGCGCTGTGGCTGCGCGGCGAGCAGGACGGCTCCCTCATTGAGCTGGAACGCGCCGTCGACCTCAGCCCTAATTTCGCGCTTGGTCACTATGCCCTGTCTTTCGTCCACTCGCAGTCCGGCGACCCGAAGGCCGCGATCGGCTCGTCCGACCATTCCAGGCATCTGAGCCCCTTCGATCCGCTGCTGTTCGGCATGCTGGGCGCCAGGGCGATGTCGCATGTCCGGCTCGGCCAGTTTGACGAAGCCGCCGAATGGGCGCTGAAAGCAGCCGCGCGTCCCAACGCCCATGCCATCATCCTGGCAATCGCCGCGCATTGCCTTGCGCTGGCGGGACGGCTGGACGAGGCTCAAGGTTTCGCCGCCGCGTTGCGCAAGACGCTGCCGAACTATTGCGCCGATGATTTCATCGGCACCTTCCGCTTCGAGCCGGACGCCGAGGCGCTGTTCCGGCAAGGTGCCAAGCGGATCGGGCTGGGGTGAGACAAGGCGTGGTTCGTCCGGCTTTCTAAACCGCTCATCGCGGCTGGCGCCACGAAACATCGTCATGTCCGCAGCCAAGGCGCATCGTCAGGCTGACCTTGAGGATGTTTGCCGTCGCCTGGCCCGACGGCCAGTACGAAAAGTCGGCAAAGGGGCGGCGTTTCTTTCGGCCCTCGCAACGGGTTGGGCTGGTTCAAAAAAATACTACAATAGATCGCGATTAGGGCGATCATATAAGAAGCGGTATCGTCGCGCTTTTTTGCAGAGCTGGCGCAAAAGTCACAACGATATGGAATATTACTTGTAATAACTCTGGTTAACGATAACAAAGCTAACGGAACATTCCGTAATCTTTCTGGAGATCATGTTTCAGTATCTGCTAAGATAACCGGTGCTGATTCCGAAATATTAAGCATCTGCCAAATTCAATCCTGCGATATTGGATTTGTCCTTGTCACAGTCTGACTCGGATGCAATTTCTTGGATGCACAGCCGCGTCAGCGGATCGTTGAAACATGCTTGGGCGGACGGGGCACTAAGCATGGAGAGGAATATTGACATTCTCTAATGCGGCGGCCCCCGCCGGGAGCGTTCCCTCCCACGTAAGAGATTACCGCAACCGTCGGCTAACTCGTCGAATGCATCGTCCACAGCCGGGCTCTCGTTCGATGGCCGGCGAAGCTTTGCCCTCCTCCGATTGGCGCCAGACTTCGCGACAAAAGCGGGGATCGCCGCCTGCGATAGCCTTCCGATGCGGACGATCCGAGCCGCCAGCCAGTCGGAGGAATGAATCATGAAATTCGTAATCTATGCGGCCTTGGCCACTGCTTTGATGGCGATCTCCGGTTGTACCACCGACGACTACGATGGTTGTCGCGGAAAGGGCTGCCTGGTTGATCGGTCCCATAAAGGGAGCCGGAAGATAGACGACCGGCCGCAGTTCGACAGGAACGGCAATCCCAACTTCGATACCAGGGGCCGTTACATCGGCTGCCATGGGCTCGGATGTAAAGTCGACGATCCTGATGACGGGGATCAAAGCATCGACGACAGGCCGCAGTACGACAAGGAAGGCAATCCGAACTTCGATACGCAAGGCAACTACCAAGGCTGCCGCGGCATCGGCTGCGAGGTCGATACACCGGACGATGACAACTCATCGGACGACGACGATTCCGATTAGTGGACCCTCCAATACGAACGAAGAGGATGCCCTCATGTTTGAATCCAACGGTCTTATCCTGCGATGTGCCAAAATCGTGATGATCGGTCTCATGGGGTTGGGAATGACGCTGACCTTCGCTTTCGCCGCGAATGGTGCCTGCGACGGCGTAAAGGTCGATGTGACGAAGGCGCGCAAGCAGGAATATGCCCCCCTCGTTGCCTCGGCGTTGGACAACAAGGTCAAGCCTGCTCGGGTGAAGTTCATCACGATCATGGAGAACGGCAACTGGAGCGCCGCCTACGTCTCCACGCCGGTGAGCGACGACGGCGTGATGTTCTTCCAGACGGTCGACGGAAAAAAGCAATTTCGCGACGTGTGGGGCGGCTATGCCGACCCGTCGGAAAAACCTGAACTGGTATCCTGGGCGAAGAAGCTCGGAGCGCCGCAAGATCTGGCAAAGTGTTTTGCCGAGGAAGTTACGGAATGACGGTGATGATCGCTGGAAATTGCCGCTGACCGTTGGTGCAGGGGGAGAATGATTGGTGAGCGCTCCGGGACGCCGGGCCTCTGAGATCGGTTCCAATGATCAGCTGCAGGATGTGCAAAATGCAAACTGTTCGAAAGTCCAGACTGATAATGCAGTTCGCCCGTGCATTGGCAACTTCAGTGAAAATGACGGCTGTTGTGAGTGTAGCCGTCCCGCACACGATCAATGTTGCGTATGCCAGCAAATATGATCTGCCGAAACCCTATGTTTCCCGGGCTCTTAACGCGGTTTTGATACCCATCAACCACGCCTCTCGGCACCGCTACCAGATCCCGCCCAAGCTTCGCGGGGTGTATGTCTTGGCCGTTGCACCCCATGGCGTTGCCGCGCGGCAAGGCATCCGGCCGGGTGACGTGCTTGCCACAGTGCGGCATCAACCGATTTCGACGCCGACCGATGTCGACCGACTCGTATGGGCCGCTCTTGCCGTGAGCGCTACCAGTTTTCTGTTTGGCGTGAACCGCGGAACAGAAGTCGCAGATGTCGTCGAGGTCAATACCAACATCACCGTCAACAACTTCAATACCAACATCTCGGTCAACAATATCTCGCAATGGACGAGCGTCGATAACCATGAGGAGTGGACGCAGATCGTCGATCAGTACGACGACGAGATGGAGACAAGCCTCGAAGACACAAGCTATCGCGAAGACGACTCCCTGCCCGGCGACGCCAGTCCAGACGCTAACGCGACTTCTGCCGATGCTGACGACGATTCCAACGATAGCAGCGCAGACACCGATGGCGATACCTCGGACGAGAGCACCGATGACAGTTCCAATGATCAGGACGATTCAAGCGATCAGAATGACGATGAACAGCAGTCGGACGATAGTGATGACGACAACACCGACGACGATAGCTCGGATGACAATACCGACAACAATAGTTCCGATGACCAGGACAATTCTGGCGATCAGAACGACGATGAAGACTCAGCGAGCGGTGACGATGACCAAAACAGCACTGACACCGACGATGACAGCACGGATGGCGATGCGTCGGATGACAGTAGCGACGACAGTAATGGATCGGACGATGACGATTCCAACTAGCGGTCGTCCGGGCCTGCGGTTCTAAACAGAGCACAGTCGATGAAAACCTCGATCCTGACCTCTGCCATGATCTTGGCCACGCCAGCGTCCGTATTTGCCCAGGACAAGTGCTATGACGCCGCCAAGAACCAGGCCACCACGAACGAATGCGCCGACGCTGCATTCAAGGAATCCGACAAGAAGCTGAACGAGCTTTACAAGCAGATCGAAGCCCGCCTGAACGACGATGCGGATACCAAGACGCTTCTTGTTCAAGCACAGCGGGGTTGGGTCAAATTTCGCGACGCGGAGTGCAGTTTCCAGACCGCAGGATCGGTCGAAGGAAGCATGACGCCAATGCTCATCGCGCAGTGCATGGACAGCCTGACGCAATCCCGGGTCAAGGACTTCGAGGGTTACCTGAAGTGCCAGGAAGGCGATCCGAGCTGCCGCGTTCCGGCAGCGAACACATCACCTGCCGTATCCCCTGTGGCCGATGAGAACGGCCGGACCGGCCTTGCCCAGGCTACCGGCCCGATATCCATTCCATTGCAACATGTCAGGGAATACGGACTCGACAGTGATGAAGTCATCTATCACAAACTCGGGATCGTGGTGGGCATCAATGGTGCCAAGCCTCGTTTGTACGAATTCGACACCGGGTCGGATGAGTTCAACGCGGAGATCGATTCGAGTGTCCCCGGCATAAAGCCGGTGCCCGGCAGCAAGCCTGAAATGTACCCGTATGGAGACGGCACCTATGGAGATTGGGTACAACAGGTCCGTTTCGACAGCCTGTCCTATTACGATCCGGATGATCGCTCAAAGCCTGTCGTAACCCTCGATGGCGACTTCGCCGCTGGTCGGGTGGTGGATTACGTCTACACAAAGGGTTTCGGCGACCTCGAGGATGTGAAATTGACGCAAAAGCCCGTGGGCCACCACGGCGATACGCCGGTCTATGCGGATCTTAATGCGCGCAAGAGCATGCAGAACGGCGAACCCGGTGATTCGACGACGTTTTACGGCGTCTTTGGAGCCGCCGATTTTATCTTTGCGGGAGATCAGACCACTGCCCCCGGCAGTCAAACCCAAAGCGGCTATGTGGTCTCTGCCAATGCAAATCTTGGAAAAAAGAAGACCACACCGGGTTGCGGTCCCTGCCTGGCGCTGAATTTGTCCCCCAGTTTGAGATCCCAGTTTACGGCCCTGATGCCTTGGGGCGAACTGGGTTCTCAGCTTTACGAACATTACCAGAAGAGATTCCCGCAAACAGGCGCGAACGCATCCAATGTGAACGAAGGCTCTTACCGTTATACAATTTCTTTTGACTATATGGGAAAGAAACGTTCGGTTGATTTCAATGGGCCCGTGTTGTTGGATACAGGAACGGCGACTTTTGTCTCCATAACCTCAGAGGGTGTTTTAAATAAGCTTCGATCGAGAGGATTTCAACTCAAGGAATATAGTTCTGATATAATGGACTTAAAGTTTTTTGGATTTGACGATAGCTTTAACAACAAGGAATACAGCGATGTCGTTATCGATCGCCAAAGTGATGAGGTTGACGGCAATGGAATTACTATCGGCTTACCCTTCTTTCAGTCCAATTCCGTAATGTATGATCTGGAAAACAAGACGACCGCATATTCACCCTATTTTGTCAGCGCTGGCAACTTTACGACTGACGCGGCTGCCAAGGATCAAGTTCAGCTGAATCGCGCGACCAGCGATGCTGGAAGCAAAGGATGGCTCGGACTGGCCGGCATCGTCTCCGGCACCGGCGACTTCACGATCGAGAAGGACGCGGACGTGCGCATGACCGGGGGCAATACCTACACCGGCACAACCCATGTCGCGGCCGATGGGTACCTTACTCTGGCCGGGCCGGGCAGCGTCGAGCATTCCTCGCGCGTCACGGTCGACGGTGTGCTCAACCTCGACCAGAAAGGAAACCACCTGAAGTCCTGGGGAGTGGCGCACTCCCTGAACGATACGGCCATTCGCAACCTGAACGGAAAAGGCGAGGTCTATCTGGGTGCGGGCAGACTGATCCTGACAGAAGCCAACGGGCAATTTGATGGAACCATAGCGGACTTTGATGACGCCGGCGGCATGAGCGGCGGCCTCGTTGTCGCCGGCGGCAAGCTGACGCTGAGCGGCAAGAACACCTATTCAGGCGTGACGGAAGTCGCGTCAGGGGCGCAGTTGCGCGTGACCGGGTCCTTGACCGGCGACGTTTCCGTCTCGGGACTCCTTGCCGTTGACGGGGAAGTCTCCGGCAAAGTCACGGTCAAGGAAGGCGGCAGGCTAACCGGTTCGGGAAAGGTCGGCAGCGTCACGGTCGCCGAAGGTGGCAAAGCGGATCCAATGAAAACCAGATAATAGGAAAGGGAAATCGATGAAAACCGCAATTCTGACTGCTGCCATGGTTCTGGCCATGCCGACGTTCACCTTTGCCCAGGACAAGTGCTACGCCGCCGCCAAGGATCAGGCCTCGCTGAATGCGTGCGCCGATGCGGCGTTCAAGAAATCCGACAAGAAGCTCAATGAGCTTTACAAGCAGATCGAAGCCCGCCTGAAGGACGATGCGGATACCAGGAAGCTTCTTGTCCAAGCTCAACGGGATTGGGACAAATTTCGCGACGCCGAGTGCAGTTTCCAGACTTCAGGAGCGGCCGGAGGAAGCGTAATGCCGATGCTCACCGCGCAGTGCATGGACAGCCTGGCGCAATCCCGGGTCAAAGCCTTCGAGGGTTACCTGAAATGCGGCAAGCAGGGCGATCCGATGAGTTGTCCCGTTCCGGCCGCGAATTGACACCTCGGTGCCGGGATGAAGACCTTCATCGTATCTGCAGTGCACTTGATAGCTGGGCTGTTGCTGGCGGCAGTTGTTACGGTCGCAAGTGCCGCTGAGATCCCCGAAGGGGACTATTACATCGTCGCGAAGCATTCCTACAAAGCGCTCACCGCCTTTGAAGGCAGGCATGGCGAGATCGTGCTTGGTCAGTCCGCTCGCAAACCCAAGGATGGTCCCGCGCAGCTGTGGACCATCACCAGGGCGACCGGGGAAACGAACGGCGCAACCTATCAGATCCGGTCTCGACGATACGGAACGTATCTTGCTGGGGGCGACGAAGACGAAAACGGGAATACGAGTGTCGTCCTCAAGGACGAGCAGTCCGCTGAGGGGCAGGCATGGCGCTTCAAGCCGCATCTGAACAGCTATGGCATCGAGCTGGATGACAGCGGCACGACGCTCAACGTCAGGGCCGATGAACGTGCGGACGACGCTCAGATCATCGTCTATGACGCCAGCCTGGACGATAACGCCCAGTGGTTGCTTTATCCGGCCGGCAATGGAGACCGACCGGCAGCGGCGTCGGCAGCGGTGTCGGAATTCGACAATCTGAACAAGCGCTATCGCCTCGCTCCGATGCCTGCAGCCACACCCGAGGCCAATAGGCTGAGACGCACGAAGCTGATGGACGATCAGCCAAGCGGTGTGTTCGTGAGAAAGGGAGAGGCAGTATCGGTTACGGCCGAAGGCCTGCCGCCTTCCCCCGACGGCTTGATGATCATGATCGGCCCGATGAACAGCTTCTATGACGAAAGACCCCAGGATGACCCGCAATTGGTCATTGCCAAGGAAGGGCGCACCGACTTCACGGCGAAGCGCGACGGGCTGATCCATTTCCGCTACGCCTACAGCGGCTTCAGTGCGGCTCTGCCTCCGATCGACGTGGCAATCGTGCGCGGCGGCAGTTCGATCCCCCTCTACGTCAAGGGAAAAACAAGCTTCGAAGACTGGCGTAAAATGCTCACCGACATGCCCGGTGCGCCATTCGTCGAGATGATAAGCGAGCGTGTTGCCATTACCGCGACCCGCAAAGTCTATATGAGGGCGCCTCAGGGCGACCCTGCGGAAATTCTCGACACCCTCGAGCAAATTCTAGGCTGGTACGATGCACTATCCGGTCTCGACGGTTCCCCCAAACTTCATCGGGCATCCCGTTTGCGCATGCACTATCAGCAGGACACGGTGACACCGGCGAAGGTCTTCGACGACGGCATATACATGTACGCAGGCAACTATTTTATGGGTGTCCCCGGCAGCAACATGGGTGATTTGCTGGACGTGAATAAGCTGCGGCAAGCGTGGTCGATCTGGCATGAAACCGGCCATATGTACCAGCAGGAGGATTGGACCTGGGGCGAGATCGTAGAAACTACGGTCAATATCTATTCCCTCAATGCCCAGGCACATTTTGGCCATCCGTCCCGCTTGAAAGAGCGCGATGACTCTACCGGCAAGACGCCGCTGGATCTGGCGGCGCGATATCTGGCGCGGAAGACGCGCGATTTCGACAATGAAAAACAAATACGTGCCAGCGCGGATGACGACGATGAGCTTTGGGTGCGGCTGGTCATGTTCGATCAATTGCGCCGGGGTCTCGGCGAGGACTTCTATCCGAAGCTTCACCGATATTACCGCGAGCATCCACTGGACGATGCCAATAAGCAAGATGCGGTCAAGGTACGAACCTTCATCCTGCGTGCCAGTACGGTCGCAAATCAGGACCTGACCCAGTTCTTCTCCGATTGGGGGATGCACATAGAGCAGGAAACCGCCGACAGATTGAAGCGTTTGAATCTGCCTCCAGCAGATCCTCAACTGTCGCGCGTTGGTCTGAATGTTGTTTCACGGTGAAGCCGGCGGCGAGCGCGATGCCGGCGCCAGACACGAAAGGATGCGGGGGTATCGGCATTGCGTGAGGGGCCTTAAAGGAGGTGGATTGTGAAACGCTATAGATCACTGCCCGCAGTGACGATTGCAGCATCTGCGCTGTTGGCATGTGTTGCGTCGGCAACAGCCCATGGCGACCTCGGCTTCGACGTCAACGTCACGCTGTCCAAAAAGGCAGCCGCCAGGCTCGCGGCTAAAAAGGAAGGGATCGTTGTCCTCGCTTCCTATTACGGTGACCCGAAGCGGAGCGCCGAGAAGCACGCCAACGAAGTCGGCCAGATCGATCTCACGCCGCAGGACGAAGAGGTCGAGATAGCGGGCACAGCGGGCCACGCCCACATCAGCGGCACAAAGGTCGACACGAAGCGTCTCGACTGGCTCGCCGGCCCTCCCGAGGTCAACGTCAACGTTGCATCCGCACGCAAGAGCAGTCCGGACAATCTGCTCAGCTGCGATTTCATCGACGGTCCACTAAGCGATGTCCAAAGGAAGCCTGTGACGCTTCATTGCGGATTGATCGAAGAAAATGTGGACACGAAGTTGAGGCCATAAGGCCTACAAAATCATGCCGCGTCGTTACCTGCGTCAACGCAGATTATCGGCGGCATGACCTGCTTTACTTAAGGAGGTAAAGGTTCTCATGCGCCCATTATTCGCTACCTGTTTCTGCCTGGCCATCATGTCCTTGCCTGCCGCCGCCTACGCCGAGCGCCGTTGTGGCTGGTACTCCAGCCCGACACCCGGCAACCTCGTCCTGACCGACAGTGACGGGGATTGGTGGATGCAGATGCAGGGGCGACCGGATCCCAAAGGCATCGACAATGTGCCGGCCTTTGATGAGCGGCAATTCGTCGAGACCAATGTGCCTGGTTCCGGCCACGGCTACGGATGCGCGTGCATGAACGTCGTAACCAACGCCAAGCAGCAAAAGATCACCAGAGTGATCTCCGGCGAAATCCTTCCGCTGGTGCGCTGCCGCAACGACAGATCGCTGCCTAACCCGGACGGATAATTATTGGATACTTATGGGGTACCATGGGCGACAGAGGACATCCGGCCAAGAAAAAGGCCCGGCAAAACCGGGGCTTTTTCTTGGGGTTCCTGAACCTTATCAAAAGTTCGAAACGGGAATTTGGTGCCCAGAAGAGGACTCGAACCTCCACTCCTTGCGGAACACGGACCTGAACCGTGCGCGTCTACCAATTCCGCCATCTGGGCTGGTGCGCGCTCATTAAGCGGGCAAAGGATGAGTGTCAACGCGCTTTTTTGAAAGCCGCGTTCCTTCTCCGGCTCAATGCTCCAGCACTTCCTTCGACGCTACCGTGGAATCGGCGTTGAGCGTATAGATGATCGGCACACCGGTGCCGAGCTCGAGCTTGACGATCTCCTCGCCCGACTTGCCGTCCAGCGCCATGATCAGCGCGCGCAGCGAATTGCCGTGCGCCGCCACCAGCACGGTGCCGCCGCGCAGCACATGCGGCTGCAGATCGTGCAGGTAATAGGGCCAGACGCGCGCGCCGGTATCCTTCAGGCTTTCCCCGCCGGGCGGCGGCACGTCATAGGAGCGGCGCCAGACATGCACCTGCTCCTCGCCCCATTTCTTGCGCGCATCATCCTTGTTGAGGCCGGAGAGATCGCCATAGTCGCGCTCGTTCAGCGCCTGGTCGCGGATGGTCTCGAGCCCGCTCTGGCCGACAGCGTCTAGAATGTGCTGACAGGTCTTCTGCGCCCGGATCAGCGACGACGTGAAGGCGATGTCGAATTTCATGCCGCGCGCCCTGAGCTTGGCGCCGGCCGCCTTGGCTTCGGTATGGCCTAGTTCGGTCAGGTCGACGTCGCGCCAGCCGGTAAAAAGGTTCTTCAGGTTCCACTCGCTCTGGCCGTGGCGCACGAGCACGAGAGTTCTCGACATATTTGCTCCTTCAAATTTTTATGGATCAACTGGTCAGGCCGAGCACGTCCCGCATCGAATAGAGGCCCGGCTTGCGGCCGCGCGCCCACAGGGCTGCCTTGACTGCGCCGCGGGCAAAGATCGCCCGGTCCTCGGCATGGTGGGCGAGCGTGATGCGCTCGCCGGTACCGGCCAGCACCACACTGTGGTCGCCGACGACCGAGCCGCCGCGCAAGCTGGCGAAACCGATCGAGCCTGCCTTGCGCACGCCGGTATGACCGTCGCGCGACCGCACGCTGTTCCCGTCAAGGTCGATGCCGCGCCCATTAGCGGCGGCTTCGCCGAGCAGCAGCGCCGTTCCCGACGGCGCGTCGACCTTGTGCCGGTGATGCATTTCCAGGATCTCGATGTCGAAATCGTCGGCATCGAGCGCGCGCGCCGCCTGCTCCACCAGCACCGCCAGCAGATTGACGCCGAGGCTCATATTGCCTGACTTGACGATCGTCGCGTGCCGCGCGGCGGCCGCGATCCTGGCGTTGTCTTCGGCCGAACAGCCGGTGGTGCCGATGATGTGGGCGATGCGCGCCTGCGCCGCGTAGCCGGCGAATTCGACGGTCGCTTCCGGGGTGGTGAAATCGAGTACGCCGTCGGCCTTGGCGAAGACCGGCAGCGGATCGTCCCCGATCGCCACGCCGAGCCGGCCGACGCCGGCCAGCTCGCCGGCATCCTTGCCGATATGGGGCGATCCGGCCGGCGCGATGGCGCCGGCGACACGCGCGCCCGGTATGGTGTGGATGGCGCGGATCAGCGCCTGGCCCATGCGGCCGGCAGCGCCGACCACCACCAGGCCCATTTCACTCGCGGTCGGCATGTCACTCATGAATGTCTCCCGACCACCTTTTTCGCGCGGGCATTTTGCGCCGCACTCTGGATTGGCTTGCCGTCATCGACAAGCCCCAGCCCTTTCCTGCCTTGCACCCGGTGAAACCGCGCATAGACGCTGTGCGGGTCGGCCATCAGCGAGGCGTGCGTGCCCTGTTCGACCAGCCGGCCCTGCTCCAGCACGATGATATGGTCGGCATTGACCACCGTCGACAGCCGGTGCGCGATGACAATGGTGGTGCGCCCTTCCATGACATGGGTCAGCGCTTCCTGGACGCGGGCCTCGGCCTCGTTGTCGAGCGCCGAGGTGGCTTCGTCGAGCAGCAGGATCGGCGCCTGCCGAACGATGGCGCGGGCAATCGATACGCGCTGGCGCTGGCCGCCCGACAGCGTCACGCCGTTCTCGCCGACGGGCGTGTCGTAGCCTTGCGGCTGCTGGCGAATGAAATCGTCGGCCGCGGCCTGTTGGGCAGCGCGTTCAATCTCGGCGTCGGTGGCGCTCAGCCTGCCGTAGCGGATGTTGTCGCGGATGGTGCCTTCGAACAGATAAGGCTGCTGCGAAACATAGGCGATCGAGCCGCGCAGCGAATGCTTGGTGACCTTTGAAATGTCCTGGCCATCGATATCGATGCTGCCCGATTCGACGTCGTAGAAGCGCTGCAGCAGCGCAACCAGCGTCGTCTTGCCGGCGCCCGAAGCTCCGACGATGGCAGTCACCTTGCCGGCAGCGGCGACAAAGCTCAGATCCTGCAGGACCGGCGCCTCTTCGACATAGCGGAAGGACACATTGTTGAAGCGCACTTCGCCAGAGGTGAATTTCGCCTCGGCGGCTCCCGGCACGTCACCCTGCTGCGGCTCGAGGTCGAGAAGCTCGTAGATCATGCGCGCATTGACCAGCGACTTTTCCATGCCGACCTGCATACGCGCCAGCCGCCTGGCGGGGTCATAGGCAAGCAGCAGGGCGGTGATGAAGGCAAACACCGCGCCCGGCGGTTGGCCGCCGACAGTCGCCCGGTAGCCGGAATAGGCGATGACGCCGGCGACGGCGAAGCCGGCCAGCATTTCGGAGATCGGCGTCAGCCGTTCCGAGACGCGGGCGATCTTGTTTGCCCGCTGCTCGGCGCCCGCGACGAGGCCGCCGATGCGGCGCGACAGCTCGTCTTCCAGAGTGAAGGCCTTGACGATAGCGATGCCTTGCGTCGCTTCCTGCATCGCGCCGATCAGCCGCGAGTTGATCTGCACCGATTCACGGGTGATGCGACGCACCCGGCGCATCAGATAGGTGACACTGTAGATCAAAGGCGGGCCGATCAGCAGCGACATCGCCGAGAGCATCGGGTCCTGCCAGATCATGACGCCGACCAGCGCGACAAGCGACACGGCATCGCGCGCCAGCGATGTCAGCGTCATCGACAGGAGATCGCGGATGCCGTTGACGTTCTCGTTGATCTGCGCGGCGAGCCGGCCCGAGCGGGTGTCGTTGAAGAAGCTGACGCCGAGCTTCATCAGATGGTCGAAGATGCGGCGCTGATAACGCGCCACCAGATTGTTGCCGATTTTGGCCAGCGTCACTGCCTGGCCGTAGCTGGCCAGCCCGCGCAGCATGAAGGCGGCCAGGATCGACACGCTGATCAGCGCGATAAGATCGCCGCGCTGTTGGTAGAAGATCTGATCGATGACATCCTTCATGATCCAGGCTGTGAAGGCGGTCGTCGCCGCGATCGTCACCAGGCACAGCACGGCAAGAGCATAGTACCAGCGATAGTCGCGGCTGTTCTCGGCGATGATGCGGCGGATCACCGCCACGATCTCGCTGGGACGGACTTTCCCTTTGGTTGGTGCTGGAAGTGTCAAGTTGGAGCGCTTTGTGGTTTCGGTTCGGCCGGGCTGCAATTCGGCAACCTCTTAACGCCCCAATGGCGGCTTGCCTATGGCCGGGGACGGCGAAACTTCGTCGCGGCGCAGCTTGTGTCCTAGACCCGCCAGCGCCGCCCCGCCGTCTGCACGCCGAACAGCGACGGATTTCTGGCATAGGCGGCCAGCCCTAAAAGCGCCGCCAGCGGATGGGTGATGACATAGACCGGCATGCTGCGCATCAGGGCACTGTGCGGCGCCTTGTCCTCGAAGGCGGCGCGGAAATTGCCGGTCCGCAGCGCCGGCAGGATTTTTTGCGCGATGCCGCCGGTGAGAAACACGCCGCCGCGGCTCATGAACACCAGAGCGAGGTCACCGGCGGTGCGTCCCAGGCAGGTGACGAAGATCGACAGCGCCTCTTCGGCCACCGGATCGTTCTTTGCCAGCGCCGCGGCGGTGATCTCGGCGGGCGTGGTAAAGGGCGACGGCTTGCCGTCCGCCTTGGCCACCGCCCGGTAGGCATTGACCAGGCCGCGCCCGGACAGGATCTGTTCGCCGGAGATGCGGCCCTCGAGCTTCTCGATATGCGGAAACACCTGGAAATCGCGCGGCGAGCGCGGGCCGATATCCATATGGCCGCCCTCGCCGGGCACCGGTATCCAGTGATGCAGCGCATAGACCAGCCCGGCGACGCCGAGCCCGGTTCCCGGGCCGAGCACTACCCGCCCGGAATTCGGTTCCGGCGCGTCACCGCCGATCTTTTCCATATGCTCTTCGCCGAGCGCGACGACGGCCAGCGCCTGCGCCTCGAAGTCGTTGAGCACCACGACGTCGCTGAGACCGAGACTGGCGAACATCTGTCTCGGCTTGACGATCCATGGGCAATTGGTAAGCGGGATCTCGTCGCTTTCGACAGGACCGGCTACCGCCAGCACAGCTGAATTCGGCCGGACCGACGAGCGGTCGAGCACGGCCGACTGGATCGCCTCGTCGATCGTATTGAAGTTGGCGGTCTGGACGATCGTCGGCTCGCCGGCTTCGGAATTCGCGTCAAGCACGATCGAGAAGCGCGCATTGGTGCCGCCTATGTCGCCGATCAGAATCGGAAACCGCAACAGAGTGTCGTCGTCGCTTACGCCTGGCATGCTCTCGTCCGTTCCCGACGCGTATCGCCGTTCTCTCGTTGACTAGCGCATGACCGCAAAAAGGGAAATCGGTTTTCGAAGTGGAGATGCACGGATGCAGACAGCGAACACGCTGCCCATCAGTGCCCCGGTCGTGGCCGCGGCAGCGGAATGCGGATCTCGGGGGTCGCCACAAAGGCGTTCGCCGAGGCCGGAAGCGCTGCCGCGCCGGCTGCGACCGTCGGCGGCGGCGAAGGCTCTGCCGCGGGAGCGGGTACGGCCGCGATCGGCACGCCGTCGCCATAATAGGTGACTGCTTCCGCCGAGGCCGGAGCCGGCGCGTCGAGCACGAACTGGCATTGCCTGGGCAGGTTCGCCATCGTCATCACGTCGCGTGCCTTTGGCTTGTCCGGATTCTTGTTGGGGCGCCACGGCTCCTCGGTGAACCACCAGGCCAGCGCCTGGTCGCAGCCATCGCCTGGCGCCGTCGCTTCCTGCGCCTTGCAGTCGGGTGACCCAGGCTGGCAGCCGATACGAATGTGGAAGTGGTAATCGTGGCCCCAGAACGGCCTGACCTTGCGCAACCAGCTGCGGTCGCCTTTGACCGTGTCGCAGAGCTTCTTCTTGATCCCTGGATTGACCAGGATGCGCTCGACTTCGGGATAGCTCGCGGCGCGCCTCAACAGCCGCGTGTGCATCGGCGTCCACAGGCCATCCTTTACCAGATGGGTCTTTTCATCGACCATCAAGGTAGCGCTGATGTTTTCGCGCTCTTCGGTCGAAAGCTTGCGGTCGGGCATCGGCGTTAGCCAGATGTCGGCGTCGAGGCCGATCTGGTGCGAGGCATGGCCGCTCAGCATCGGCCCGCCGCGCGGTTGCGAGATGTCGCCGATCAACAGGCCCGGCCAGCCGTCGGCCGCGGCATCGCGCGATAGTTTCTCGATCATCGCGATCATCGCCGGATGGCCCCAACGGCGGTTGCGCGACGGTCGCATCACCTCCCAGTGCCGGCCGTCCATGGGCAGCGCGACGCCGCCGGAAAAACAGCCTTTGGAATAAAAGCCGATCGATTGCGCTGCTGCGAGTGCCGGCAGCTTTTTGGCGCCGAACAGCTCTTTTGCCCGTTGCTCGGCGCTCGCCGTTTGCGCGGCAAGCGTTAGGCCGGCGACGGCCAGTGCTGCCGTCAGCAGCAGTGTTTTTCCCGGCAAGGCTCGCTTTAACGTCTTCCCCAAGCTGGACCCCTCCGCGATTTGAACCGCATCATACCACGCCCCGCGCAACGTATCGATCACGACCGTTTCATCGGACTGCGCGCCTCGCCGTCGCGCCAGTCGCCGCTCGCCCACATGGCGTCGAGAGCCGAGCGGTAGTCGGGAAAGCGAAAGCCATAGCCGGCCGCCTTGATCGCCGCGTTGGCGACACGCTTGTTCTCGCCATAGAAGGACCGCGCCATGGGCGAAAGTTGGGCGGTCTCGAACGGAATTTCGGGCGGCGGCTCGATGCCCATCAACCTGGCGGCATAGGCGACGACGTCCTGCGGCGGCGCCGGCAGGTCGTCGGTGACGTTGACGATGCCGCCGCGATCGCCTTCGGCTAGATGCCAGAGAGCGCCGGCAATATCGTCGCAATGGATGCGGTTGAACACCTGGCCCGGCTTGACCAGTCGCCGGGCGGTGCCGTTTTCGAGATTGACCAGGGCGTTGCGGCCCGGCCCATAAATGCCGGAAAGCCGCAGGATCGCCACCGGCCGATGGATGTCGTGGCCCAGTTGCAGCCAATCCTGCTCGGCTGCGACACGCATCACCGACCGCTTCGACAACGGCCGGCATTCGGCGGCCTCGTCCACCCAGTTGCCGCCATGGTCGCCATAGACGCCGACGGTGGAGAGATAGGCGATCCATTCGAGCTCCGGCATGTTGGCCACGATCACCTCGCGTGCCGCGCCCAGCACCGGGTCGCCGGCCTCGTCCGGCGCGACCGAGAGGACGAGATGGGTTGTCTTCCCAAGCGCATCGCCGATTTCGGAAGTCAGCGTGCCATCGAAACGCAGCGGCACGATACCGGCTTGCCGCAGCGCCGCGAATTTTTCCAGCGACCGTGTTGTACCGAAGATCGTTGTGTCGGCATCCCTGTTGGCGCCGGCGAAGGCCCTGCCCGAATAACCGGCGCCGAAGATGAAAATCTGCTTTTTTGTCATGGATGGGCCTCGATCGGCTTTGGCAGGGCCAGAAGCCATTCGCCTCTTACCGCCTCGTCACCTTCTACTTGCAAAGCGGCTGCGGCACGTTCGGCAAATTCCTGACCCGGCACTAGCCGCGACAGCGCCCATACCGCGGCGCCGCGAACCAGCGGCGAGGCATCGTCGAGCAGCGCGCGGACGGCGCCGGCCAGCGACAAGTCCTGGGAATTGCCGGCCGCGATCAGCACGTTGCGGATAAAACGGTCGCGGCCGATGCGCTTGACCGGCGAGCCCGAAAAAAGCGCGCGGAAGGCAGCGTCGTTCAGGCAAAGCAGCTCGGCGAGCGGCGGTTCGCGCAAGTCCGCGCGGGCGGCAAGCTTAGCCTCGGAGGCAGCTTGGGCGAACTTGTTCCACGGACAGGCGGCCAGGCAGTCGTCGCAGCCATAGATGCGATTGCCGATCTTTTCCCGGAACTCATGTGGGATCGGTCCTTTGTTCTCGATGGTGAGGTATGAAATGCAGCGCCGCGCATCGAGCCGGTAAGGCGCCGGAAAGGCGTCCGTCGGGCAGGCGTCGAGACAGGCGCGGCAGGAGCCGCAATGATCGTCCTCAGGCGCGTCCGGCACCAGCTCGGCCGTCGTGAAGATGGTGCCGAGGAACAGCCAGGAACCATGGGCGCGGCTGACCAGGTTGGTGTGCTTGCCTTGCCAACCGAGGCCGGCCGCCTCGGCCAGCGGCTTTTCCATCACCGGCGCGGTGTCGACAAACACTTTGACGTCGCCGCCGGCGCGCGCCACAAGCTTGCCGGCGATCGCCTTCAGCCGGCCTTTCATGACGTCATGATAATCGCGGTTCTGCGCATAGGCGGAGATCGCGCCGCGATCGCGTTTTGCCAGGATGTCGCGTGGGTCGTGGTCGGGGCCGTAATTCATCGCCAGCACGATGATCGAGCGGACCTCCGGCCAAAGCGCCGTCGGTTTGCCTCGCCGCTCGAGCGTTTCGGCAATCCAGTCCATCGATCCGTGAAAGCCGTCGGCAACGAATTCGGCTAGCCGGGCCGGCGCCTGCGGGATCGCATCGGGCGTCGTGACGGCGACGGCGTCAAAGCCGGCGTTCCGCGCCTCGCGGTCGATCAGCGCGCGCAGCTTTGCCGCGTCAGAAATCGAGGTCCGCATAATGTGACACCGGCGACAGGCCGCGCACCCGGTCGGACAGAAGCGGCCGGAACGAAGGCCGTGATTTCACCCTAGTATACCATTCGCGCGCAGCGCTGTGTTCGCGCCAGTCGATCTCGCCGAGATAGTCGAGCACCGACAGTGCCGCCGCCGCCGCGAGATCGGCATAGGTGACCTTGTTGCCGGCCAGCCAATGACGGGTGCCGGCCAGCCAGTTGGTGTATTTCATGTGCTGGCGGATATTGGCGCGGGCGGCGCGGATCGCCGCCGAATCGGGCGAGCCGCCGCCCGCCGTTTCCGGCATGACCGGCTTCAGAACGCGCTCGCGCACCAGGTGCCGGGTAACCTCGCTTTCCGCCTTGTTGAGGTACCAGTCGGTCAGCCGGCGGATTTCGGCGCGCTCCATCGGATCCTCGGCGAATAGCCGCTTGTCGCGCTTGAGTACGCCGCGCGTCTCGTCGAGATATTCGGCAATGACCACTGCGCCGACGATCGGCACGTCGCCTTCGGCGAGCAGGATCGGCAGCGTGCCGGCCGGGTTCAGCGCCAGGAACTCCTTGCGCCGCGTCCACGGCTTCTCTTCGATCAGTGCCAGTTCCTCGCCATACTCGCCAAAGGCGAGGCGGACGAAGCGGCAGCTGGCGAACATCGGATGGTGGAAAAGCGTCAGCATGGTCCCGCGATAATAGAGCGCACTGGCAAATCGCCGGCTGCGCCGGTAAGTCTTGGCCGCCCGATTCAGGGGCTGTCAGGGTGCTGCGACCTATAGGGGGAGTTCCGCGCCGTGACAAGCAAGCCGTTTTCTCAAGCCCTCCCTCCAACGCCGAGGTTGCCATGGAAAGCCAGACCGTCGTCGAAGCGCTGCTGCTCGGCATGCTCGAGGGCCTGACCGAGTTTATTCCGGTGTCTTCGACCGGTCATATCCTGCTCGCCGGCCATTTCCTCGGCTTTCATTCGACCGGCAAGGCCTTCGAGATCCTGATCCAGCTCGGCGCCATATTGGCGATCCTCAGCGTCTATTTCCGCCGGCTCTGGAAGATGCTGCTCGAACTGCCATACGATCGGCTGACGCGGCATTTCGTCCTTGGCATTCTCATCGCGTTCCTGCCGGCGGCCGTCGTCGGCGCGCTGGCGCATGATTTCATCAAGACGGTGCTGTTCGAATCGCCGCGGCTGATCTGCATCATGCTCATCATCGGCGGCGTCATCCTGCTGCTGGTCGATCGCATGAAGCCGAAGCCATATTACCACGATGTCGAACGGTTCCCGACCAGGCTCTATCTGCAGATCGGGCTGTTCCAGTGCTTGTCGCTGATCCCCGGCACATCGCGCTCGGGTTCGACCATCGTCGGCGCGCTGCTGCTCGGGGTTGACAAACGGGCGGCGGCAGAATTCTCCTTCTTCCTTGCCATACCGACCATGGTCGGTGCCTTCGCCTTCGACCTGTTCAAGAACCGCAATGTGCTGAGCAGTGCCGACCTGCCCATCATCGCCGTCGGCTTCGTTGCCGCCTTCGTCACGGCATTGATCGTCGTGCGCTTCCTGCTCGACTACGTTTCGCGCCACGGCTATGCGCTGTTCGGCTGGTGGCGGCTGGTCGTGGGCATCGTCGGCCTGACGGGGCTGGCAATCTGGGGGTGAGCGGCGCGGATAGCGCAATTCCAGCCGGAACTCTATTCTTGCCCCAAGCCGAGCCATACGATCTTGTGGACGTATGGTTGGCAGGGGGAATGCATGAGCGAAGTTCTTGACGCCCTCGTTGTTGGCGCCGGGCCGGCGGGGCTCGGCGTCAGCTATTTCTTGAAACGGCAGGGCTGTGACCACCTTGTGCTCGATCGAGGCCGGATCGGCGAAACGTGGCGAACGCAGCGATGGAACTCGTTTCGACTGAATTCGCCGACCATTCGCTCCATCTTACCCGGTGATTCCTACGAGGGGCCCGAGCCCTGGGGCGCGATAACCCACCACGAATTTGTCGCGTATCTCGAAGGCTATGCCGAGCGGCACCGCCTGCCGGTAAGCACCCAAACTCCGGTTCAAGAGCTGACGAGAGACGACGGGATCTTTCGCGTCACTACGGCGGCTCGTGGCGTGCTTCTGGCGCGCAATGTGGTGATCGCCACCGGCGACCAGAACCGACAGGTCCGGCCACCAGGGTCGGCGGACTTGCCGGCGGCAGTACGCCAAGTCGATTCTTCGGCTTATCGCAACCCGGCCGAGTTCGAGAATGGCGCGGTGCTGGTGGTCGGCAGCGGCCAGTCGGGCGGCCAGATCGCCGAGGATCTGGCGTTGGCCGGACGTGCGGTCTTTTTGGCGACCAGTCGCAACGGCCGTTGGGTGCGGCGCTACCGCGGGGGCAACATACTTAAATGGCTGACGCTGTCCGGTTTTCTCGACGTTCCGCGCAAGGAACTCGTCCTCCCCTCCGGCAAGCTGCAGGCCCGCGCGCTGGTCGGCGCGACCCATACGATCAGCCTGCAATCGCTGAGTGCACAGGGCGTGGTGCTGCTCGGCCGCTTCAACGGCATGGAGAATGGCAACCTCGTCTTCGGCGACGAGCTCGACGACCATATGCGATTTGCCGACGAGGTTTCGGCGAATGCCAAGCGCCTGGTTGACGAGTATATCGAGCGCGCCGGCCTTGATGTGCCCCTGGCCGAGGACGATCCAGGCGAGACGATTGAACCGCGCTTGCCTGATCCGCCGATCCGCTCCATCGACTGGACGGCAAGCGGTATCACATCAGTGATCTGGTGCACGGGCTTCACCGGCGATTTCTCATGGGTTCGGCTTCCTGGCGCCCTCGATGCAGCCGGCCAGCCCATCCACGAGGACGGGGTCGGCGCTATTCCTGGCCTCTTTTTCGCCGGCCTCGATTTCGGGTCGACACGGAAATCGGGCACCATACCGGCTATTCCAGAGGAGGCGGCCGGCATTGTGGAGCGACTTGTCCAGGTGCGGCGGCCTTGACCTCGGCGCGTCTTGACCTCGGCTGGCGTCGTCGGGCTGACAGCACTGGCCATATGGGTGTGAGCCGGCGCAGTCATTCGGAATGGTCGCCCTGGAGACGCCAAAGGAGGTGCATCAAGGCGCGCGATCGGTCAGCGCGCTCGCACCTTCCTCAGCGGCGCAATGTGCGCAGCAGTAGATGATGTCATCCTGTTCGACGCCATGTCCGATGATCCGGCATCCGCAATGCGGACACGTCGGAGCAAGTTTCTGGACCGCGCATTCGAAGCTGTCGAATGTGTAGGTCTCCTCGGCCATCGTCACTTTGAAAGCCTTGTCGTAGTCATTCCCGCATTGATCGCATCTGGCCATGGTTCTTTTCCTTCTTTCATTGGCTTCAAGCTCGACCAACCTGTCGCGCGGCGATAGGTTCCCGCCAGGATCAGAGGGCCGTCCTAAGGCGGAGACGAGCGCGAGCCTACGCCACGGCGCTGTTCGATCACGCGGATCACCTCGTCGATATCCCGCGGCTCGATGTCGAGTTCCTTCAGGCCCGGCGCGTCGATTGCTGCCACATTATCCTGACGCATAAGATCGATCTGGTTGCGCGTTATGGGGGCAGCCGGGAGGAGTTCCGCGACGCCAGCCAAGGCGTTCCATACAGCAAACGGCACCGGCATCAGCTTTACGTGCGTATCGAGCTGTCGGGCGATCTCCCGAAGCAATTCCTTATAGGTATAGATACGCGGGCCCCCGAATTCGAATATGGATGAACCCTTGTGGCTTCGCCCGTCGATCAGCCGGCTCACTGCTTCCGCGACGTCGGCCACATAGACCGGCTGAAGCCGTGTGCCACCATCGCCGAACAGCGGATAGACCGGCAGGAGGCGTATCAGCCTCACAATGGTCGTGAGGAAAGCGTCGTCAGGTCCTGTCATGACGGCGGGACGCACAATGAAAGCGCCGGGAAATGCGTTTCCCACGGCAACTTCTCCGCGCCCACGTGCCCTTATATAATTCGAATCCGATTGAGGATCGGAGCCGATCCCTGAAATCTGGACGAACTGATCGATCTCGACCTTGCGCGACACGGCAGCGAGATCCGCCGCGGCTTTCACATGGACGCGTTCAAAGGTCTGGACGCCCTGCTCGACGTAAAGACTGACAGCATTCACGACCGCCTGTGATCCGGTAATGGCCGACCCGATCGAGGACGCATCCAATATATCCGCCTCGACTGCTTCGGGCATCCTTGTAATCGAGGAAAAGACCAGGGCCACGCGAGCCGGATGGCGAGATGCGGCGCGCACCGTGAAACCCCTTTCCAGGAGCCGCGTCACGATCCTGCGCCCGAGAAAGCCAGTTCCGCCGAACACGGTGACGATCCGTTCCTGGTTGAGATCGTCGGGATCCATTTGCCTCGCCATCCCTTGTCCTCGCATGCTGCCACGAGGACTGCCCTGATCGGCATTTGAACCAGCCCGTCGAACATCAGGACGGTTGGAGAACAACGCAGGAACGCTTTTGTTCCAGTCAGTGCTGGGCGGCGACCAGGTCGACAAACCGATCGATTGAGCGAATCCAGATGAGCGTCGGCACATGATCCAGGCAGCAAATGGCGCTACTTGCTTGTTCCCATCGACGAGACGACAGGCAATCGAATCTGAACCGGAGATCGCGGCAAAACCGACCCCACCTCGGGAATGACCTAGTTCCCCCCGTAAAAAACGTTCTCGACATGCACCGGCCAGCGCCACGGCAATACCGCCACCATGTCGAAGCGCACCGATAATTTTCCGTAGTCGGATTGGCGCGACAGCCAGAAATCGGCCGCGCCTTCGATGCGGCGCTCCGATTCGCGGCCGACGGCCTCCATCGCCTCGATCAGCGTACGGCGTGCCTTGACCTCGACGATCAGCACCAAATCGCCACGCCGCGCGATCAGGTCGATCTCGCCAAACCTGGTACGGTGGCGGCGGGCAAGAATCCGGTAGCCCTTCAGCATCAGCGCCGCCGCCGCCAGCCATTCACCGTGATGGCCGCGCCGGTAGGCCTTTTGCCGGCTGGCGCTCGGCCGTTCAGCCATCGCCGTCTCCGCCGGCCCCGTCTCTTCCGGCATTCCTGAGGTCGAGCAGCCGTCGGTAGAGCGTCTGTTTTTGGCCACCCGTCATCTTGGCGGCTTCCGCCGCCGCCTTGGAGGCCGGCATCTCGGCGGCCAGCGAAAGCAGCAGCCGGTCGATGTCTTCAGGCTCATCAGCGACCGCATCGGCCGGGCCGACGCAGATGACGATTTCGCCCTTAGGCGTATCGGCTGCCGCGTAATGGCCGGCGAGTGACTGCAGGGTGCCGGTCCGCATCTCCTCGAAAGTCTTGGTCAGCTCGCGGCCGATCGCCGCCTTGCGGGCGCCGCCCAGCACCTCGACCATGGCACTGAGCGTCTCGGCCAGCCGGCGCGGCGATTCGAAGAAGATCAACGTTGCCGGCACCGCCTTCAGCGCTTCCAGCCGCGTCAGCCGCTGGCCGGTCTTCACCGGCAGGAAGCCGGCAAACAGAAAGGCGTCCGAAGGCAGGCCGGATGCCGTCAGAGCGGCAAGTGGCGCCGACGGTCCGGGGATCGGCACGACACGAATGCCGCGTTCCAGCGCCTCGCCAACCAGCCGGTAGCCGGGATCGGAGATGAGCGGCGTGCCGGCATCAGAGATCAGCGCTACGCTCTGCCCGGCCAGCAGTGCCGCGACCAGCTTCGGCCCGGCCTCGGCGGCATTGTGCTCGTGATAGGCGGTGGTGCGGCGGCGGATGCCGTAGCGGTCGAGCAGGACGCGCGAAACACGCGTGTCCTCGCAGGCGACGATATCTGCGGCGGCGAGCGTTTCCAGCGCGCGCAGCGTGATGTCGGCGAGATTGCCGATCGGCGTAGCCACCAGATAGAGCGCCGGCTCGAGCGGCCGGGTGGCGATCTCGGTCTGCCCGACCACATAACTGCGTTTGGCCAATTCGCCGGTCACCTGCACAACTCCGTTCGACCCTGTTTGGCACGGCTCATGCCTGGTTGCAAAAGCCTGAGTTGCAAACGCCCGGTTCCAAACGGGGTCCCGACGTGAACCGGCCGCCATGCCTTTGCCATAGTAGGGAACGAAACCGTTGCCGGCGAATTTTAACCCTGATCTCGGGAGGAGCAGGATGGACAGCCTGACGATACAGGACGTTTTCGAACCCTATTATGCCGGCCGCAAGCGCTTCGCCGCGCCAGGCGACAAGAGCCTGCGTGGCAACGCGGATGGCGAGGCCAGGAAACCGCTCGCGCGCCAGCCATTGGCAGAGAGCAAGCGCGTAACCGAAACCGACAGCACGACGGAGCACTGACCGGACGATGCCCAATCGCTTCGATATTTTCATCACCCGTCTCGAAACAAAAAGCGCCCGCGATGGCGCAGCATCACATCCCACAGGCGACCAGCACCGTGCCCCGCGCGACAAGAGCGAGATCAAGCAGACCCGCTCCGGAGAAGCGCATGCCGAGAAGGACCGCGGCAAGCGTCGTTTCAAGCACGACGCTTGATCCCCTTTTCGTCATCCTGGGGCGGAGCAAGGAGCGCAGCGACGCGGCGCAGACCCCAGGATCCATGCCGTAACATTCAAGCGTTTCGACAGTTCAGAATTCTACCGCAGCATTCTTCGACAAGGGTAGCGGCATGGATCCTCGGGTCAAGCCCGAGCATGACGAAGGCGCGGGTAGCGCAGCCTTCAGAGATATCGCGACACCTTCACCGCCAGCAACCGGACCAGTTCCTGGTCCATGAATTCATAGTCGTCGGGAATATCGAGGCAGATCACGCGAGCCTTCCTTAGACTGGCCCTGAATTTCCGCTGCAGTTTGCCGCGGTGCGCCTTTTCCATCACGAAGATGATATCGGCCCAGGCGATGAGTTCGTGCGTCAACGGAGTGTCGGCATCGTGATTGGTGCCGGCTGAAGCGACCTCGATGTCCCTGCGACCGGAAAACACCTGCTCCGCCGTCGGGCTGCGCAAGCGATTCTGGCTGCAGACGAAGAGAACGTTCTTCACCGGTACTATCTGGCCAAATCCGCCACGACCGCATCGAGCACGATCATGCCGGCCGGCGTGGCGCGCAGGCGGGCATTGCCGATCGGCGCCACCAAGCCTTCGTCCTGCAGCACCGACAGCCGTGCCGTCGACAGGCCGCGCCCTGAAAACGCCTCGTAGCGGGAAAGGTCGATGCCTTCCGCCAGCCTCAGCCCCATCAGCAGGAACTCGTCGGCTTCTTCCGATCGCGTCAGGATCTCGCCGCCGGTGACGCCATGGCCCTTGGCCTCGACCAGATTGGCCCAGGTCTCCGGCATTTTCTCGGCGATTGTCACCACGCGCCGCCCGCTCTCGACGAAACGGCCATGCGCGCCGGGACCGACGCCGACATATTCGCCATAGCGCCAGTAGGTGAGATTGTGCCGGCTTTCGGCGCCGGGCCTAGCGTGGTTGGAAATCTCGTAGGCCGGCAGTCCGTGCGCGGCGGTGATCTCCTGCGTCAACGCATAGAGATCGGCGGCAACATCATTGTCTGGAATGATGAATTTCCTTGCCGCATGCAGTGCATGGAACGGCGTGCCTTCCTCTATGGTCAGCTGGTACAGCGACAGATGGTCGGCGGCGTGGCCGATCGCCTGCTCGAGTTCCGTCTGCCACGCTTCAGGCGTCTGGTCCGGCCGCGCGTAGATCAGGTCGAACGACAACCGTGGGAAAATCTCGCGCGCCAGGCCGATCGCATGCAGGGCCTCATCGACATTGTGCAAACGGCCGAGAAAGCGCAGATCCTTGTCGTTCAGCGCCTGCACGCCAAGCGACACCCGGTTGACGCCCGCCGCGCGATAGCCGCGAAAGCGCTCGGCCTCGACCGAGGAAGGATTGGCCTCCAGCGTCACCTCGATGCCATCTGGTACCGTCCAGTTCTTCGCCACGGCATCCAGCACCGCCGCCACGGTCTGCGGCTTCATCAGCGACGGCGTACCGCCACCGAGAAAGATGCTTGTCACCTCGCGCGGCCCGGTGCGGCCGCGCATGGTCGCCAGCTCGGCCTCGAAGGCGCGCGCAAAACGCTCCTGGTCGACCGGCTGGTGGCGGACATGGCTGTTGAAGTCGCAATAGGGGCACTTGGCCGCGCAGAACGGCCAGTGGATGTAGACGCCAAAACCCGGGCTGCGGTCGAGCAGCATGGTCATGCGGCGGCCAATCGGGCTTGCGCGAATTTCTGGAAGGCGCGGGCGCGGTGCGACAATGCTGTCGGCTGGCCGGGCTTCCAGCCATGTTTTTCCTCCGCGCTCATCTCGCCGAAGGTCTTTTCGAACCCATTGGGCAAGAACACCGGGTCGTAGCCGAAGCCGAGTTCGCCGCGCGGCGGCCATACCAGCGTACCCTCGACCTCGCCGCGAAAATATTCAGCTTGGCCGTCGGGAAAGGCCAGGCAGATGACCGCGACAAAGCGGCCCTTGCGCTGAGCAGGCGCGATCGCGCCAACTTCCTGCAAGGCCACTTCCGTGCGCTGCATGGCCATGCCGAAGTCGCGGGGGCCGTCCGGCGTCTCGGCCCAGTTGGCAGTGTAGACGCCGGGTGCGCCGTCGAGCGCATCGACACATAGGCCGGAATCGTCCGACAGCGCCGGCAATCCAGTGGCCTTGGCAGCGGCCAAGGCTTTTATGAGCGCGTTCTCCTCGAAAGTGGTGCCGGTCTCGTCCGGTTCCGGCAGGCCGTACTCCTTGGCCGACTTCGCTTCTATGCCGAACGGCGCCATCAGATCGGCGAATTCGCGCAATTTGCCGGCATTGTGGCTTGCGACGACGATCTTATGCCCATCAAGCGAATGAACAGTTGGCGAATGCATCAGATGCCCCAAATTCTTGGCTCGGCGAATTCGATCGAATTGCCCGAGGGGTCGCGAATATAGATCGAGCGGCCGCCTTGCGGCCACTCGAACTCGCTTTCGATGGCGATGCTCTTTGCTTCCAGGTGCGCTTTCCAGCGCACGATCTCGTCGGCGCTTGCGGCGAAACAGAGATGGCCCTCGCCGACCGCGCCATGCGGCGGCACTGGCAGCCTGGCGTCGGCCGGCGGCGGCACTTTCGTCGCCTCGGCATTGAAGATAAGCAGCACGCCGTCGCCGCAGCGGAAGAAGAGATGCCTGCCCTCGACCTTGCCGAGCGGATCGAGCCCGAGGACGCCCGAATAGAACCGTTCCGCGGCAGCGAGATCCGTCACGTAGAGTGCTGATTCCAGGATTGCGGAAGGAGTCACAGGATCGTCACCCTCATCGTCATAACCTGAAGATCAGTCCACCGCCATCTGCTGCAGGCTGACCAGGCGCTGAATGCCTTTCTTGGCCAGCCCCATCAAGGCCGCGAACTGCTCTTCCGAGAACGGTTCGCCCTCGGCCGTGCCCTGGATCTCGACGATGCCGCCCTTGCCGGTCATGACGAAATTGGCGTCGGTTCCGGCCGAGGAATCCTCGATATAGTCAAGGTCGATGACCGGCTGACCATCATGGATGCCGCAGGAGATCGCCGCAACGTGATCCTTCAGCACCTTGCCCAGGCTCGCCATTTGGCGGGCTTCCATCCAGCGCAGGCAATCGTAAAGCGCCACCCAGCCGCCGGTGATCGAAGCGGTGCGCGTGCCGCCATCGGCCTGGATCACATCACAGTCGACGGTGATCTGCTGCTCGCCGAGCGCCTGCAGATCGACCACGGCGCGCAGGGAGCGGCCGATCAGCCGCTGGATCTCCAGCGTGCGGCCGCCTTGTTTGCCGGCCGAAGCCTCGCGGCGCATGCGCTCGCCGGTCGAACGCGGCAGCATGCCGTATTCCGCCGTCACCCAGCCCTTACCGGAGTTGCGCATCCAACCCGGCACCTTTTCCTCCAGGCTGGCCGTGCACAACACATGCGTGTCGCCGAACTTCACCAGGCACGAGCCTTCCGCATGCTTGGAGACGCCGCGCTCGAAGGAGATGGGGCGCATTTCGTCGAACTGGCGTTTGGAAGGGCGCATTCAGGCTTCTTTCTTTCTTTCTTCGGGATCTTGGCCGGCTTGTAGCCGCACGGGGCGTGAGGCGCAAAGGAAAATGGACCGGTTGCGCCGACGTCGCGGAAGTCTATATCTTCGGGCCGGAGGTTTTTGGCTCGAAATGACCAAGGCAGTCGATCCCGGTTCGCAATCGCACGTGCTCCCGTCGCACGCGCTGCAATCGCCCGCGCTTCAATCGCTCGACATGCGTTCGCGCGACATCTTCCGGCGCATCGTCGATTCTTATCTGAGGGATGGCGAGCCGGTCGGCTCGCGCAGCCTGTCGCGCATCCTGCCGTCGTCGCTATCGCCGGCCACCATCCGCAACGTGATGAGCGACCTCGAGCATCTCGGCCTGATCTATGCGCCGCATATTTCGGCCGGCCGTCTGCCGACCCAGGCTGGCCTGCGCTTCTTCGTCGATGCGTTCATGGAACTCGGTGACCTCTCCGACGAGGAGCGCCGCACCATCGAGGCGCAGGTGCGCGCCTCCGGCTCGGGCGCGACGCTGGAGCATATGCTGACCGAGGCCAGCCAGATGCTGTCCGGCATGTCGCGCGGCGCCGGCCTCGTGCTCGCCGCCAAGAACGAGGTGGCGCTGAAGCACATCGAATTCATCCAGCTCGAGCCGACCAAGGCGTTGGCCGTGCTGGTCTCGCAGAACGGCGACGTCGAAAATCGCGTCGTCGATCTGCCCGCCGGCATCACCGTCTCGCAATTGCACGAAGCCTCCAATTTCCTCAACGCCCATATTCGCGGCCGCACCCTGGCCGAAGCGCGGGTCGAGATCGCCCGCATCAAGGAAGAGACCAGGGCAGCCCTCGATACGCTTTCACAGGATCTGGTCGAGAAGGGCCTGGCGGTCTGGGCAGGCGCCGAAAGCGGGGTGCCTGGGCGGCTTATCGTGCGCGGCCGCGCCAATCTCCTGGAAAACGTCACTGCCCAGGCCGACATCGAATTGCTGCGGCATCTCTTCGAGGATCTCGAAACCCAGGACGGACTGATCCAGCTCCTCGACCTCGCCGAGGAGGGCCCGGGCGTGCGCATCTTCATCGGTTCGGAAAACAAGCTGTTTTCTCTGTCGGGCTCATCACTGGTGGTGGCACCCTATCGCGACAAGGACGCCCGCGTCGTCGGTGCGCTCGGCGTCATCGGGCCGACGCGGCTGAATTATGCGCGCATAGTACCGATGGTCGACTATACCGCGCAGCTGATTTCGCGCATGCTGCGCTAGGAGCCGCCGCGGCCTGCCGCAAGGAGAAAAAGAATGGCGCTGGAATCGTTCAAGGCCCAGATCAGCCTGCTGCTCGAAGAAATGATCAACCAGCCAGAGGATCAGCACGAGGTGCAAGAGCAGTTGCGCGAGAAGCTGCAAGAGATGCGGGCCATGGGCTTGCCGCTGCCGGCCGATCTGGTCGCGCTGGAAAAGCGCCTCGACGACGATTTCTACGCCGCCGGCAAGTGAATCGGGGTTCGGCTTCAAATCCTCGTGTGCTGGACGGCCGCTTGGAACGACCAATGCCTCATCCCGTTTGCCCTTTTCGAGGCGAATCCCGGAGGACGTTGATGATCCGATCTGGCGGCTTTGCGGCCATTGCCGCTGCTCTCCTTGTTGCGACACCGGCAGCCGCCCAGCAGGCGGATCAGAAGGTGCTCAAAGGCGAAGCCGCTTTTGGCGATTGGCACGCCGACAGGCCTGGCACCCGCCGCCTGATCGGGCCGCAAGACATGCCGCCAGCCGATCCCGCCCAATCCGCGTCGAACGGCGCCGGCGTGGCGGAACTGCCCGAAAGCGCCAAGCCAGATTTGCCGCCGGGCTTTTCGGCCGAACTGATCGCATCCGGCATCGTCAATCCGCGCGTCGTGCGCGTCGCTCCGAATGGCGACCTGTTCGTTGCCAACAGCCATGCCGACCAGATACGTGTCTATCGTCTCGCCGAGGGCAGCGCCAAGCCCATCGAGAAAGCGATCTTCGCCAAGCGGCTCAGTTATCCCTACGGCATCGCCTTCTATCCGCCAGGAGACAAGCCGCAATGGGTCTATGTCGCAAACAGCGACAGCATCGTCCGCTTTCCTTATCGCGACGGTGACCTGAAGGCATCCGGTAAACCAGAAACCATTGTCGCCAAAATCCCGTCGGGCGGTCACACGACCCGCGACATCGCCTTCTCGCCGGACGGCAAGACGCTTTATCTGTCGGTTGGCTCCGCCTCGAACGTCGCCGAGGACATAGGCAAGGAGCCGGATAGCGGCCTCGACGCCTGGGCCAAATCAAAGCCGCTCGGGGCGGCCTGGGGCTCCGAGGACGGCCGTGCCGATGTGCTCGCCTTCGATCCGGATGGGAAAAATCCCCGAACTGTCGCCACCGGCCTGCGCAACTGTACGGGCATGACCGTGCAGCCCGCCACCGGCGCATTGTGGTGCGTCGTCAATGAGCGCGACGAACTCGGCGACAATGTGCCGTTCGAATTTGCAACTGTAGTCAAGGACGGCGGATTCTATGGTTGGCCTTGGTACTACATCGGCAATCACGAGGATCCGCGCCATCAGGGCGAGCGGCCCGACCTAGCCGGCAAGGCCACTGTCCCGGACGTACTGATGCAGGCGCATTCGGCGCCGATGAATATAGCCTTCTACGACGGCAACAACTTCCCGGCGGATTATCAGGGTGACGCCTTCGTCACCATGCATGGTTCGTGGAATCGTGGCGCCAGGACCGGCTACAAGGTGGTGAGGCTCAAATTCAGGGATGGCAAGCCGACCGGCGAATATGAGGACTTCATGACCGGCTTCGTTATCTCGAACGACGCCGTCTGGGGCCGCCCGGTCGGTGTCGCGATGGCCAAGGACGGCTCGCTGATCGTCACCGAGGACGGCAACGGCACCATCTGGCGCGTTACCTACGAAGACGGCCGCTCTTGAACGGCGGTGTCGCCTGCTGCGCTGGCGCAATCGAATCCGGGCCGAGGGAATTCACCCAACTTCCACATTGTGCGACAAGAGCGAATCATGACGCTCACCGGGTTCCTCGCCTATAGTGCTGCCCTCGGCATCGCCGCAGCCATCCCCGGCCCCGGCGTCACCGCACTCGTTGCGCGTGCGCTGGGTTCCGGCTTCCGCTCGTCGCTGGCCATGTCCTTCGGGCTGATGCTCGGCGACCTGACGTATCTCACGGCCGTGGTGCTCGGCCTCGCTTTCGTCGCACAGACCTTTGGCATGATCTTTCTGGTCATCAAATGGCTGGGCGTCGCCTACCTCGCTTTTCTTGGCTGGCGTTTCTGGACGAACGGCATCACGCCCGAGACGGTGGAGGCGAAGAAAGGCAAGGGCGGCTTGGCATCCAGCTTTGTAGCCGGTCTCGCCGTCACGCTCGGCAATCCGAAGACGATGATCTTCTATCTAGCCATCACCCCGACCATCGTCGATCTGAAGACGATCACGCTGGCCGATTACGGCATCCTAGTCGCGCTCACGATCGTCGTCCTGCTTGTGGTGCTGGTGCCTTATCTGGCGCTCGCGGCCAAAGCGCGCTGGTTCCTGAAGTCGCCGCGGGCGCTGAGGGCACTCAACCGCACCGCCGCCGGTTTCATGATCGGGGCGGCGGCAGCTATCGCCGCCCGCCAATAGACCTCTTTCGCCAAGCCGGCCAGGAATTGTCACGCCTTTCCAAGGCGAGGGCATTCGGCACGAACTTCACTCGGATATTTTCGATCGACAGCCTATCTTGCGCGGCGGATGGCTCTATCTTATGCCCGCCCGACTCTTGCCGCTTGACCTCTGGGAGGAAAATCAATGAACAAGCCCGCCACCCCCACACACGTGCCCGGCCGCGGCCGCATCTACAATTCGATCACCGAGACGATCGGCGACACGCCGTTGGTGCGGCTCGACAAATTCGCCAGGGAGAAGGGTGTCGTCGCCAATCTGCTGGCCAAGCTCGAATTCTTCAACCCGATCGCCTCGGTCAAGGACCGCATCGGCGTGTCGATGATCGAGGCACTGGAGGCTTCTGGGAGGATTACGCCCGGCAAGACCACGCTTATCGAGCCGACCTCGGGCAATACCGGCATCGCGCTCGCCTTTGCCGCCGCCGCCAAAGGCTACAAGCTGATCCTGACGATGCCGGAAACCATGTCGGTCGAGCGCCGCAAAATGCTGGCGCTGCTCGGCGCCGAGCTGGTGCTGACCGAAGGGCCGAAAGGCATGAAGGGCGCCATCGCCAAGGCCGACGAGCTGGCCGCGACGCTGCCCGATGCCGTCATTCCGCAACAATTCGAGAACCCGGCCAATCCGGAAATCCATCGCCGCACCACAGCCGAGGAAATCTGGAACGACACCCATGGCGAAGTCGATATCTTCGTTGCCGGCATTGGAACCGGCGGCACCATCACCGGCGTCGGCCAGGTGCTGAAGAAGCGCAAGCCCTCGGTGCATGTCGTCGCCGTCGAGCCGGAGGCCTCGCCGGTACTGTCCGGCGGCCAACCCGGCCCGCACAAGATCCAGGGCATTGGCGCCGGCTTCGCACCAAAAATCCTCGACACGACGATTTACGACGAGATCGTCAAGGTCTCGAACGAGGATTCGGTCGCCAATGCACGGCTCGTCGCCCGTCTCGAAGGTGTACCGGTCGGCATCTCGTCGGGTGCCGCCCTGCAGGCGGCGATCGTCGTCGGCTCGCGGCCGGAGAACAAGGGCAAGAACCTCGTCGTCGTCATCCCCTCCTTCGCCGAGCGCTATCTCTCGACGATCCTGTTCGAGGGATTGGGCGCTTAGAGTCTGGACAGGAGTTTTTGGCCGGTTCGTAGCGATCCTTCGCGCTGCCCCTCCGGCATAAAAAGTTCTGTTTCGACGCTTCGGCGTGGACTGCTGAAAAACCACCTGTGGCGAGCGTCGTTCGCTTGAGCGGCGAGTCACTTCCATATCAAATCGTCGCTGCACCGGCAGGTGGATGGACTTCATGTACAAGCTCTATACGCGTGCCAATACCGGCGGCTTTGTCGTCGAGGCGGCGCTTGCTTTAGCGGGAGTGCCTTTCGACCAGATCGATGTTCCAAAAGGCCGACCCAACCAGGCCTTCCTCGACATCAATCCCTTGAACCAGGTCCCGGTCCTGGTCTTGCCGGACGGGCATTCGATGACCGAGTCGGCGGCAATCTGCATCCTGCTCGCCGAACGCTATCCGGAAGCAGCTCTAGCGCCGGCAGCGAACACACCTGACCGTGCCGACTTCCTGCGCTGGATGTTTTTCATGTCCTCCGTCATCTATTCGGCTGACCTGCGGTTCTTCTACGCTCATCGCTACACGACAGATCCCGGCGGCGTGGAAGCCGTCAAACAGGCGGCGGTCTCGGAAATGGATCGCGGCTTCGCCATTCTCGATGCCGCCCTCGAAGGCCGCGACTGGCTGGTCGGCGACCGGCTCTCGCTGGCCGACATCTATCTCGTCATGTTGGTGGCTTGGCATCCCGAGGTCGCGAAGATTCCAACCGCTTGGCCGAACATCGAACGCCTGTGGGCCAATTTGCGGGAACATCGGGTGATAAAGAGACTGAATGCTTCCCACGACATGTGGCCGGCCTAAGCACTCCGCCTTGTCTCAGTGTCTTTCCGCGCGGTCGAGACCTGCCCGTCGTTCCTGCAGGAACCGGCGCACGGCCGGATGGCGTTCGAGGCCGATAGCCCGGTCATAGGCCTCGCTCGCTTGCGGAACTCTGCCGAGTCTTGCCAGCAGGCCCGCTCGGGCGGCCCAGTAAGGTTGATAGTCATACAGCCGCTTGTCGCCGCTGAGTTGATCAAGGGCGCCCAATCCTGCCGAAGCACCTTCGGCCTCGGCAATCGCCACCGCACGGTTGATCGACACCACTGGCGAGCCGGCAATCACCGACAGCGCGTCGTAGAGCTCCTTGATCGCGACCCAGTCGGTGCCGCCGGTCAGCCGCCTTGTCGCATGGGCTGACTGCACGGCGGCCTCGAGCTGGTAGCGGCCGACCACGCCCTTGGCAGCGGCGCGCCCGAGCAGCATCTCCGCTTCGTCGATCATTGTATCGTCCCACAGTGCAAGATCCTGCTGCGCTAGCGGCACATAGTCGCCTGCCGCATTGCGCCGCGCTGCGCGCCGCGCTTCGGCGAACAGCATCAGCGCCAGCAGGCCGAGTGCTTCCGGCTCATCCGGCATCAGCGAGGCGACCAGCCGGCCGAGCCAGATGCCTTCGGTCGCGAGATTGCGCCGCTGCGCTTCGGTGCCGGCGGGGTCGGACCAGCCTTCGGCAAACGCCGCGTAGATCGCTTCCAGAACGGTGCCCAGCCGCTCGCCGAGTTCGGCCCGCTCCGGCACGCGGAATGGAATGCCGGTCTCGCGGATGCGGGCCTTGGCGCGCACCAGGCGCTGGCTCATCGTGGCCGGCGAGACAAGAAAGGCCGAGGCGATGGTCGCTGCGTCGAAGCCCAGAACCGTCTGCAGGATCATCGGCGCGCGGATACCGGCCTCGATCGCCGGATGAGCGCAAGCAAACATCAGCCTGAGCCGCTCGTCCGGCAGGTCTTCGTCGGCCATGCGTGCCTCCATCTCCTCCGCGATCAGCCTGAGGTGGTCGCGGCCCGCCTCGCTTGTCAGCCGCCGTCTGAGCGCGTCGACGCGGCGCCGGCGCGCCACCGCCAGCAGCCAGGCTTCCGGCTTGTTGGGCACGCCCGCCTGTGGCCAACGCTCGAGCGCCGCTGCAAAGGCATCGGCCAAGGCGTCCTCGGCAGCGGCCACGTCGCGCGTGCGTGCGGCGAGATAGGCGACCAGCTTGCCGTAGCTTTGCCGGGCGGCCGCTTCCGCCGCCGCCCGTGCGGTGTCGGGCAGTTCAGGCATCACATGGTGAGTTCCCAGATCGGCCGCACCTCTACCGTGCCGGTGCTGGCGCCCGGGCAGCGCGCGGCCCAGGCAATAGCCGCGTCGACGTCCTCCGCTTCGATCATATAGAAACCGGCAAGCTGCTCCTTGGTGTCGGCATAGGGGCCGTCAAGCACGTTGGTCTTGCCATTGGCCATCCGCACCGAGGTAGCGGATTGCGTCGGCTTCAGCCGGTCGCCGGCGAGCCAGGCGCCCGATTTCTTCAGCGCTTCGGTGTAGGCGACATAGGCGCTCGACATCTGTGTCACCGCATCTGCCGGCGCGGCCGCCATCCCCGCTTCGTTTCCGTAGATCAAAAGCATATATCGCATGGTCTTCTCCCGTTTCTCGAAGGCCGCATCGTTGCGAGCCGGACGTATGTCGCGCGGCCCTGCCCGATTTCGACAGGCGCTGGAAAAATCTTTCGGCCGCGATGCGATCTCGCGCAAGCGCCGATGTGTTACGGCATCGCCTAGCCGTTCGTCTAATCGCTGCTATTGCGGGTTGGCATTTCCCGCCCGCTGTCTAAACTCGCTTCGCTTCGTGCCGCAGAGGAGGGCACGGCGGCGCATTTTCAGGGAGGAAATCGCATGCTCAATTTCAGGACGAAATTTGTTGCAGCCGGCGCGCTGGCGCTGTCGCTTGGCCTTGGCGCGGTATCGGTCAAGGCACAGGAATTCATCAACGTGCTGACCGGCGGCACGTCGGGCGTCTACTATCCGCTCGGCGTAGCGCTGTCGGAGATCTATGGCAAGGGCATCGAAGGCGCGCGTACCCAGGTGCAGGCGACGAAAGCGTCGGTCGAAAACCTCAACCTGCTGCAACAGGGCAAGGGCGAGATCGCCTTTGCGCTCGGCGATTCCGTCAAGCTGGCCGCCGAGGGCAATACCGAAGCCGGCTTCCCAGGCAAGCTCGACAAGCTGCGCGGCATTGCCGCCATCTATCCCAACTACATCCAGATCGTCGCCAGCAAGGAGTCCGGCATCAAGACGCTCGCCGACCTCAAGGGCAAGAGCCTGTCGGTCGGCGCGCCGGCCTCGGGCACCGAGCTCAACGCCCGCACGATCTTCGCCGCTGCCGGGCTGAAATACGAAGACCTCGGGCGGATCGAATATCTGCCCTTCGCCGAATCGGTGGAGCTGATCAAGAACCGCCAGCTCGACGCCACGCTGCAATCGGCTGGCCTGGGCGTTGCCTCGATCCGCGACCTCGCCACCTCGGTCCCGGTCAACATCGTTGCCGTGCCGGCGGAGGACGTCGCCAAGATCGGCTCGCCCTATCTTTCCGTGGTCATCCCGAAAGGCACCTATGAGGGCCAGACCGATGATGTCGCGACCGCCGCCGTCGGTAATTTCCTGATCACCAGCGCCGATGTCTCCGACGAGACCGCCTACCAGATGACCAAGCTGCTGTTCGAGCATCTCGACCAGCTCACCGCTGCCCATGCCGCCGCCAAGGCGATCGACCCGGCCAAGGCGCTCGACGGCATGCCGGTGCCGCTGCATCCAGGCGCCGAGAGGTATTACAAGGAAAAGGGATTGGTGAAGTAAGGCGCCATCCCTCCCCCTTGAGGGGAGGGTGGCCCGCAGGGCCGGGAGGGGTCCTCGGCGACGCGCTCCATCGTTCAGGCAAAGGTCGAGGCAGTTGAGGTTACCCCACCCGTCCATCCGCCTTCGGCGGCTGTCCACCCTCCCCTCAAGGGAGAGGGACGCCCCCCAGGAACCCCGCCAATGACCGAAACCCCGACCGTTCTTTCCACCACAGCCGAAATCCCTGTCGAAGGCCTGCCACCCGGCTTCGGCGAAGGCATCGCCGGCAAGGCGGCTTTTTTTATCGCCGTCGCCTTCTCCATCTTCCAGATCTACATCGCCGCCTACGGCAGCCTGCCGAGCCAGGTCGTCCGCGCCATGCATGTCGGCTTCCTGCTGCTGCTCGGCTTTGCCCTGATCGCCAATCTGCGTGCCAAAAGCGTCCCGGCGAAAGCAGTCTTCTGGACTCTCGGCGTGCTCGGCTTCGCCACCGGTCTGTACAACTGGGTATTCTATGCCGACCTCATCCGCCGCTCTGGCTTCCTCACCACGCCTGATTTGATCGTCGGCGCGGTGCTGGTCGTGCTGGTCTTCGAGGCGGCGCGGCGGTTGATGGGACTGCCGCTTGCCGTTATTGCGTTCATCTTTCTCGCCTACGCATTTGCCGGCAATCATCTGCCACCGCCTTTCATCCATCGCGGCTATGATTTCGCCCAGCTCGTCGACACCTTCGCCTATGGCACCGAAGGCATCTACGGCACGCCGATCTATGTCTCGGCCGCCTACATCTTCATCTTCGTCGTCTTCGCCGCCTTTCTCGAACGCGCCGGCATGATCGCGCTGTTCAACGATTTTGCACTTGGCCTGGTCGGCTCATGGCGCGGCGGCCCGGCGCAGGTCTGCGTGCTGTCCTCGGCGCTGATGGGCACCATTTCCGGCTCCGGCGTCGCCAATGTGGTGGCCAGCGGCCAGTTCACCATCCCGCTGATGAAGCGCTTTGGCTTCCGCTCGGCCTTCGCCGGAGCCGTCGAGGCGACCTCGTCGATGGGCGGCCAGATCATGCCTCCGGTGATGGGTGCGGTTGCCTTCATCATGGCCGAGACGCTGAACATTCCCTATGCCGCGGTGGTCAAGGCGGCGATCATTCCGGCGCTGCTCTATTTTGGCGCCTGTTTCTGGCAGGTGCATTTGGAGGCCGGCAAGGCCGGCCTGCACGGCATGGCCAAGGCCGACCTGCCCAATCCGTGGGATGCGGTGAGACAACACTGGCCGCTGGTACTGCCGCTCGCAGCACTGATCTATCTGCTGTTTGCCGGCTACACACCGGTCTTCGCCGGCACCATGGGCCTGGCGTTGACCATTGTGCTTATCCTCGGCACGCCGCTGGCGGCATCGATCGGGCCGCTCGCCTTCCGCGTCGTCTTCTGGCTGGCGCTCGGGCTTGCCGCCGCTTCCTTCATGAAGTTCGGCGTCAACATCCTCGGCCTGGTCATCGCCGTGCTGGTCGTCGCCTGCCTCACCTTCAAGGGCGGGCGCGAGACACTGCGCATATGCGTCGATTCCCTTGCCGAGGGAGCAAAGAACGCGCTGCCGGTCGGCATTGCCTGCGCCATCGTCGGCATCGTCATCGGCACGCTGACGCTCACCGGCATCGCCTCGACCTTCATCGGCTGGATCATCTCGATCGGCGAGAACAATCTGTTCCTGTCGCTGCTTTTGACCATGCTCACCTGCCTGGTGCTCGGCATGGGCATCCCGACCATTCCCAATTACATCATCACCTCGTCGCTAGCCGGGCCGGCGCTTCTGTCGCTCGGCGTGCCGCTGGTGGTCAGCCATATGTTCGTCTTCTATTTCGGCATCATGGCTGATCTCACCCCGCCCGTGGCGCTGGCCGCCTTCGCCGCCGCACCCATGGCCAAGGAAAGCGGCCTCAAGATCGGCATCCAGGCCACCAAGCTTGCCATTGCTGGCTTCGTGGTGCCGTTCATGGCGGTCTATACCCCGGCGCTGATGCTGCAGGACTCCGGCCCGATCGCCGCCCAGTTCGGCTATCCCGTCGAGGTCGCCTACATCGTCATCAAAGCCTGCATGGGCATCGTCCTGTGGGGCGCCGCTGCCGTCGGCTTTCTCGCCCGGCGCATGGCCTGGTGGGAACGCCTCGTCGCCTTCGCCGCTGGCGTGCTGCTGGTTGCGGCGCTGCCGCTCACCGACGAGGCGGGCTGGGCGCTGTCTCTTGCCTGGATCGGGTGGCACTGCTGGCGCGCGCGGCAGGCGTCACTGGCCAATTCGGCATGAGCCTCTGCATCGTCGCGGCCGGCAAGACGATGACGCTCGCGGTCGCCGCCTTCACGCTCTCCTGGACGCATTCTGTGGAGAAGACCCAGTGGCAGGAAGACTGGAAGGTGCTGCCGTCCGGCCTGCAACTCGTCGAGGCACGAATCAAGGGCTCGGGCGCCGGCATGGAGCCGCCGCAAGGCTCGGCGCTGCGCGACGGCTGGTGGGTCTATGCGCCCCGGGTCGGGCCACAGCGGCGCCTGGTGCTCGCCGCCTCGGGCGCCACGGGTCAAGGCTGGACGCTGTGCACGGCTCAGGACTGCCGCGAATTTGGCAAGGTGGCAGGCGACACGATCTCGCTGGAGCCGTGCGGGTCGGAAGGCTCTAGCCAGCCACGGTAGCGGGCGATCATGCCGGCAAGCGGATGCGAGATATCGACATGGAAGCGGAAGCGGCCATCCTCCACCGTTTCGTAGGAAGTCGAGCGTGGACCGAGCCAGATCGGCAGCGGCAAGCCAAAAAAGCTCCAGCGGCGCAAGACCAGTGCCAGCCGGCCGTCCTCGGCAACCAGTGCCATCGCGAAGGTCAGCGGGCCGAAGCGTTCGCACAGCAGGCGCTGCGATCGACCCCGGCCTGCGAACTGTAGGCTCGAAAAACTGTGCTTGCCGAATGTCCGCGTCCAGGTCTCGCCGTCCTTGTCGGTGTCGAAGCGGACATGAACCGGGATGTCCTCGCTTGCTCCGGGGAAGCCGACCATCCAGGCCATTAGCCGGCCAAGAACATTGTGCCCGCGTTCTACGCTAGCGCGGCCTGCGGCCGTGATCGTACGGTCATGCATTGACCGAATTGCCTCGGGAAGGCCTTGCCAGGCGGCACCGAGCAGCTCGGTATAGAGCGGCTTGTCCTCGTCCGCGGCCCCGTTCCTGAAGCCGGTGTAGATCGTCCGCCCGGCGAACAGGGCCTCATAGTCCCGGAGCTCTAAATCGCGTACCGCCGCCCGTGCGCCCGGCGCGGGCTGATGTCCGGCCAGCACTTTGCGGACCAGCGCTTCAACCGCCATCGACGGGATCAGCGGCCCATCGTTGCCCTCGGCCAAGAGATGCCACGAGCGCTTGCCGGTGGCGCCCGCGCGGTCCGATCCCTCCACCTCGACGAACATGCCGCCGCGATGCTCGCCCCAGCGCAGCCGGTTCGTCGCCTGATGCATCAGCGGCGCCAGCGGCGAAAGCGAACCGATCAACCCGGCGCGCACCAGCCAGGCGAGGCCGATCAGGGCGCGGTGCAGCACCTCGGGTACCGGCCCGGCTCCCATCCAGATGGTCCTCGCCTCCGGCCAAAGCTCGGCCAGAGCACGCAGGTCCGGAACGTCGACCAACGAGAACAGCGTGTTTCGAAGCGGCAGCTGGCCCGGCGGCGCGATAGTATAGCGCAGCTGCTCGGTAAACGGACAGCCTTGTTCGGGACGGCCATTACGAACAAGGCGCACCGGCTGACCGGTGTAACCGGCGATAGCGCGAATGACGTTTCCGCCGACACCGGCGAAGGGCGACGGCGCGATGCGGCCGCGAATTCCGTCGACCCGCGTCAGGTCCGAAGACAGGCGGCGCACAACCGCCGCCGTCAGCACCGGAAAGCTCGAGACTCCGGATAGCACGAAGACGCCGGCGTTTCGCGCCGCCTCGTCGAACGCAGAGACACCGGCGACGAAATCCGAGCCGTCGGCAAGATCGAGATAGTTGACGCGCCGGGCGATGCATGCCTCGATCAGGCCATAGCGTCCCTCGCCATAGGCCTGGAACGGACCGCTCGCGTCGACCACAATATCAGGCTCAAATGCAGCGAGTTGCACGGCGAGATCGCCGTCACGGTCGAACAGTGCCGGCAGCAGTTGCGCTGCCGTCGGAGCGCGCTTCTTGCAATACGCGTCAGCCTTGGCGAGCGAGCGCCCGGCGACGAACAGGATCAGATGGGGCTCGCCCTCCAAAAGCTCGACGGTGCGACCGCCAAAGGTGCCATAACCGCCGACGACAAGAACCTTCATCCGCAGTTCCCCCAAAATGCCCCGCGCCGCTCCCGGCCACGGCGATGAGCCTAGCCGATCAATCTTGCCCTCACCTCGGCGGAAGGGATTTCACAATTGTCCTTCTTGCCGAACAGGGCGTAGCGGTTCTTTGCGATGCGATCGTAGAGCCAGTCGCGAAGCGGGCGCGGCAACAACAGCAGGATCCGCGCCGCTCGCCATGGCCAGGCGAGTTCGGCCATGACGGCAACGAAGCTGTCCAGGCGTGTGAAAGCCGCGCCATCGATGATGACGAGATTGGTCTCGTAGCGATCCGTCTGCAGCCCGTATTTCTTGAACAGCATCTCGCCGAGCGGCGATTGCGCCGTTAGGAAATGGAAGTGGCCCTTGCGGTCGAGCTTTACCACCGTCCGCACAAAACCCGAGCACAACACGCAGACGCCGTCGAACACGATCAACGGGCGACTTGATTCGAATTCTGGCGGCTCAGGAGAATGGTTCGGCTTGACGATCACGTGGCGCCCGGCAGCTGGTATCAGGCGACACTAGGCCTGCCGGCGGCTGGATCAAGCCCGGAATGTTAGAGGCTTGGCGTTGTCGCCCGACGTCTGTCGGTCAGCGCAGGGCGCTCGGCGCGATAGGTCGTTGACCGGTTGTCGGCGTCGGGCCGGCAGATACGGCTGTCGTGACGGCTTTCCCTGGTCATCATCAGTGCACGCTGATCCCAAGCGTGTTGCCACGGCGCGCGCAGGCGGGGCCTGGGCCGCGCATGTAATAGCGCTCGGGCCGATAGGTCGGCGCGACGAATTCGCGAATGGCGGCGGCATAGCCGGCGATTTGATTCCAGAAGCTCATTTTACTCGGTCCCTGTCCCGTTTCGGATGTCCCTTCCGAATTGCGGGGATCATAGCGTCCAGGCGTGAATAGTCGGTGAACGCGATGTTAATCTCTGGTCGAAAATGCCTTTGTTCATGGCTGCAATGCGGCTGATTCGCGGTGTTTCCGTGCTGTCCGTCGGCATTTCGCCCAGTGTGACTTTTGCATCACATATGTTTCGCCTGAATGTCGCCGAGGCGCGCGTTTGTTTCACTTTTGCTGCCACGGCGAAATTTCCGTGCACGTGGTCGAAAAACCAGGAACCCGCCCGTCAGCCGCACGTTGATTTCCCAGTGCCGGGACGAACCGGCTGCGCGGGCTGCAGCTTCCGGCTGGAGCCGCAGCCAAAAATCCGAAACAGCAAGAGCAATGGAAAGGCAAAGGCCATGGGCTTCTTTTCGAAGGACATCAAAACACTCGACGATCTCTTCGTGCACACGCTGCGCGACATTTATTACGCCGAGAAACAGATCGAGAAATCGCTGCCGAAGATGATCGACAAGGCGAGTGATCCGCAGTTGAAAGCCGGCTTTGAGAAGCATCTCGCCCAGACCAAGGGTCATATTCAGCGTGTCGAGCAGGTGTTCGAGCTGCACGGCGTGAAGGCCAAGGAAGTCGACTGCCCGGCCATCGATGGCATTCTCGAAGAGGCCGATGAGGTCAGCGGCGACATCGCCGACAAGGAGGTCCTCGACGCTGCACTGATCGCGTCCGCCCAGGCGGTCGAGCATTATGAGATGACCCGTTACGGCACCTTGATTGCCTGGGCCAAGCAACTGGGCCGCAGCGACTGCGCCAATGTGTTGGCCAACAACCTCAAGGAGGAACAGGCAACCGACCGCAAGCTTACCGAGATGGCGGAAAGCAAGATCAACCTGCAAGCCGCCGAGTAGGGCCGCGATCGAGAATGGAGTTCAGGCAAGGCTGGGCCGAAAGCCCGGACTTGCCTTTTGCGCCGCCGGAACCGGAACGGACTTTGCCCGTTCTCGGTTGAACGTTGTCGCGCAGGGAGTTTGTCATGGCGCCGCGCCCCGCCTGGAGAGGGTATCTCAAGCTTTCGCTGGTCACCTGCGCGGTCGAAGTGACCAATGGCGTCACCCAGGCCGAAAAAGTTTCGTTCCGCGTGCTCAACCGCAAGACTGGCAACACTGTCAGGCGCGTCTATGTCGATTCGGCAAGCGGCAAGCCGCTCGATGAAGGCGACGAGATCAAGGGCTACGAGATCGGCGACGGCGACTTCGTCCAAATCGAGGAGGAGGAGATCGAAGCCGTCCAGATCGAATCCTCGCATACGATGAGCCTCGACGGGTTCATCGAAAAATCTTCGATCCAGCAGATCTATCTCGACACGCCCTATTATGTGACGCCTGCGGACGATGTCTCGGAAGAGGCTTTTGCCGTCATCCGCGACGCCATGGCCGCCAAGAAGACGGCGGGCCTTGCCCGCATCGTGCTCTACCGCCGCGAGCGTCCGGTGGTCATCGAGCCGCTGGGCAAGGGCCTGCTGCTGACGACGCTGCGCTATGGCGATACGGTGCGCAGGCCGGAGATGGTGTTCGGCGACATTAAGCCGGTGACGACCGACGCCGAGATGATCAGGCTGGCCGAACACATTGTCGATGAGAAACAGGCGAAGTTCGATCCTTCCGAATTCGAGGACAAATACGAAAACGCGCTGATCGAGTTGGTCCGCGCCAAGAAGGCCGGCAAGAAGGCACCGAAGACCAAGGCAGAACCGCGACCCTCCAACGTCGTCAATCTCTTCGATGCACTGAAGAAGAGCCTTTCGTCGGAGGCCAGCCCGCCGGCAAAGGCCAGACGCCCGGCAAAAGGCGCCAAGTCCAAAGCCGCCCGGCGCAAATCGGCTTAGGATCAGACCATGGCCGGCCTCGAGCAATATCACGCCAAGCGCGATTTCAAGAAGACCGCCGAACCGGCCGGTAAGCTCGCGCGCGGCAAGAAAGCCGTGCCGGGTGGCATCTTCGTCGTCCACAAGCATGCCGCCACCAGGCTTCACTATGACCTTCGCCTTGAGCATGGCGGCGTGCTGTGGAGCTGGGCGGTGACGCGAGGCCCGAGCCTCGACCCGCATGAGAAGCGGCTCGCCGTGCATGTCGAGGACCACCCGATCGACTATGCGCCGTTCGAAGGCACCATCCCCAAGGGCCAATATGGCGGCGGCTCGGTCATTGTCTGGGACGAAGGCACGTGGGTCCCCGAAGGCGACCCTGCCAAAGGGATGAAGAAAGGCCATATCAATTTCGAACTGCATGGCCACAAATTGCATGGCGCCTGGCATCTGGTGCGGCTGAAGCCGCGGCCCGGCGAAAAACGCGACAACTGGCTGCTGATCAAGTCCGACGATGCCGCCGCGCGTCCCGGTGAGGACATTTTGCAGGAGGCGCCGCAATCGGTGAAATCCGGCCTGACCATCGAGGAGGTCGGCGAAGGCAAGACCGCCGACGGCAAGAAGCCAAGCGTCTGGCAGTCCGACAGGCCGGCCGCCGGCAAAGCGAAGGCTGTCGCGGCAAGGCGGCTCGAATTCGTCGAGCCGGCGCTCGCCACGCTGGAGCGGGACGCCCCGCCCGGTAAGGACTGGCTGCATGAGGTGAAGTTCGACGGCTATCGCATGCAGGCGCAGCTTGCCGGTACCGAGGTGCGGCTTTTGACACGCACCGGCCTCGACTGGACCCACAAATTTGGTGGCTCAATTATCGCGGCACTTGGCGGCCTGAAATGTACCGATGCCGTCATCGACGGCGAAATCGTCGTGCTGGCGGATAATGGCGTGTCGTCCTTTTCGCTGCTTCAGCAAGATCTGTCGGCGGGCCGTACGGACCGTTTCATCTACTATGTCTTCGACCTGTTGCAGCTCAATGGTCAAGACATCCGTTCCGAGCCGCTGGTCGAGCGCAAGGAAAGGCTGCGCAGCCTGCTCGCCGGACAGACCGAAGAGCAGGCCGTGCGCTTCAGCGACCACTTTGCCGAGCCCGGCAAGATCATGCTGGAGCATGCTTGCCGCCTGGGCCTCGAAGGCGTCGTCTCCAAGCGTGCCGATGCGCCCTACCGCAGCGGGCGTGTTCCCTCGTGGGTGAAGTCGAAATGCACGGCGCGCCAGGAATTCGTCATCGGCGGCTACATGCCGTCGGACAAGACCGGGCGTGGCCTGCGCTCGCTGCTGGTCGGCTATCACGAGGGCGGCAAGCTGCGCTATGCCGGCCGCGTCGGCACCGGCTTCACGGCCAAAAGCACCAACGAGCTGAAGAAAAGGCTTGATGCGCTGAAGACGACAACCTCGCCCTTCGACAGCGCGGTGCCAAGGGGCAAGGGGCTGGTCTGGGTCAAGCCCGAACTTGTCGGCGAAGTGGAGTTTCGCAGTTGGACGTCGGACCGTATAATACGCCACGCGTCCTTCCAGGGATTGCGCGAGGACAAGCCGGCGGAGGAAGTCGTGCAGGAGAAACCGAAAGCACGCTCAGCCACGGCAGAGCCGAAGCCAAAGCCCACCAAAACCGCAGGCGCGGCGAAAACCTCGGTTACGCTGTCCCGCCCTGACAAGCTTCTGTGGCCCGAGGAGAACGTATCGAAGCAGGATCTGGTCGATCACTACGCGCTGGTCTGGCCGCGCATGAAGCAGTTCGTCATCAATCGGCCGCTCAGCCTCGTGCGGGCGCCGGACGGCGTCGGCGGCCAACGCTTCTTCCAGAAGCATGCCTCGGCCGGCATGCACGACAAGATCGCCGTGATGAAGGATCCGACCGACGGCGAGGAGATATTGTTCATCCGCGATTTCGACGGTCTCGTGGCACTGGTGCAACTGGGCGTCGTCGAGATCCATATTTGGGGCTCGACCACCGACGAGCTGGAAAAGCCCGACCAGATCATCTTCGATCTCGATCCCGACGAGGGCGTCGACGTGAAGGCGGTGCGCGCGGCGGCACTCGACATCCGCGGCCGGCTCGACGAACTGTCCCTGCCGAATTTCGTCAAGACCTCGGGCGGCAAGGGCTACCACGTCGTCGTGCCGCTGAAGCCGTCGGCGGATTGGGACGAGGTCAAGGGCTTCGCCCATGAGTTCGCCCGAGCGCTCGAACAGGCCGCACCCGACCGCTACACGGCGACGCTGTCGAAGAAGGCACGCACGGGCAGGATTTTCGTCGATTATCTGCGCAACGGCCGCGGCGCCACCACCGTCGCCCCCTATTCGTCGCGCGCCAAAAAGGGCGCCACGGTATCGATGCCGGTGACCTGGGCGGAGATCGAGGCCGGATTGCCGCCCAACGCCTTTCCGATCGGCGACAAGACGACGCTGAAGCGGCTCGGGCAAGCCGAGCCCTGGGCGGATTTTTTCAAGCAGGCCAAGCTGCTCAAGCGCGACTAGTGCATGTCGCGCAAAAGTGTGCAGCGGTTTTGCGATAACGACATGCATCAAAACAAGGACCTAAAGCGCATCGCATGAGGCCGGTCGAACGCGACGCGCTTTAAAGCAATTCCAGGAAAAGTATGAAAAGGTTTTCCGTCCGGAATTGCGTCAAAACAAAAAGACAGAGCGGTTCGGCGTTTCCGTGAAACGACGAATGCGTACTAGCGCGTCGAAGCGATCTGTCAGGCGAGAAACGTGTTCTCGAAGGCCTGCTTGCCTGCCGGTGAAAAGATCACCGCACGGCTGTCCTTCTCGCGCCGCGCCCATTTCTCGGCGAGGATCTTGTCGAGAATGGCGGCGCCCAGCGTGCCGGCAAGGTGCGAACGCCGCACGCTCCAGTCGAGGCACGCCCGGCACACCGGTCGCCGCGCTTGGTATGGATGTCGATGCCGATCGCGGCGAAATGCGAGGCGGCCGACGGCCCAAGCTGGATCTCCTTGTCGTCGCGCAGGAGCACTTGTCGAGCGACAAGACGGTCCAGCATCGCCACCGCCTGCTCGCCGGCGAGGTGGTCGTAGCAGACCCGCGCCACGCGCATGGCCGCGTCGCGAGGGCCGGGTCGCACCCTCTGCGGCCCGACAGCAGCAGCGACGCCGGTGATGGCTTCGATCATTCCTGCCACCTGCGGGCCGGCGAGGCCGTAATAGCGGTGCCGTCCCTGGCTCGCCAGCGTCAGCAGCCCGCCTTCCATCAGCTTCGATAGATGGGAGCTCGCTGTCGGAAGCGACACGCCGGCTTCGAGTGCCAGTTCGCTCGCCGTCAGTGCTGTGCCGCCCATCAGTGCGGACAGCATGTTTGCCCGCGCCGGATCGCCGACCAGGCTGGCAATGCGGGCTATGTCAGGGCCTTCGCGCATAGTTCGTTCCTCATCGAAGCATCCTCGTCAGACAAGCATTAATCTCGATGCAAATCAAGGAGACGACGATGCCTGCAAGGACCATTCTCAGCGCCGCGCCTGCTCGCCGGCCGTTCCCGTTAATTGTCTTGCGCCGCTTGCGGCTGTGGCTCCTGAAGCGGTGGTACGACCGTCATTCGCAGCGCCTCGATCTCGCCGAAATCGACGATCATCTGCTGCGTGACCTTGGCATGACACCCGAAGACGTCCGTCGCGAATACGCGAAATCCTTCTGGCAGGCATGATCAGCGAGGGATTGCCTAGCATATCGATCTTCGGAACGTTTCGACCCGGCTCGAACTGTGGTCGCAAGAAACATCCACCCGCCAAGGAGGCGAAAATGACCATTACCTGCTTCATCCGCTACGAGATTGATCCGTTCGGCAAGGCGGCGTTCGAGGAATATGCCCGCAATTGGGGGCAGGCGATCCCGCGCTGCGGCGCCGATCTGATCAGCTATTTCGCGCCGCACGAAGGCTCGGCCACCACGGCTTATGCCGCCTACAACATCGACAGTCTTGCGGCCTACGAAGTCTACCGCGCCCGGCTCGCCGCCGATCCCGCCGGCAAGGCGAATTACGAGTTCGCCCGGCGGGAAAAATTCATCCTGAAGGAGGATCGCATCTTCCTCAAGCTGGCCTCCGCGCCGCATGGTCCTTTGGTGAAGCCATGATCGCCGTCATCTTCGAGGTCGAGCCGGCGGCGGGCAAGCGCGAAGCCTACCTCGGCATCGCCGCCGACCTGCGGCCGCTGCTCGACGGCATCGACGGTTTCCTGTCGATCGAGCGCTTCCAGAGCCTTGCCGATCCGAACCGCATCCTGTCGCTGTCCTTCTGGCGCGACGAGGAAGCGGTGAAGGCCTGGCGCAACACGCAGGAACATCGGCAGGCCCAGAAAGCCGGGCGCGGCGGTATCTTTGCCGACTATCGTTTGCGCATCGCCCACGTCGTGCGCGACTACGGCCTGACCGAACGCGCCGAGGCGCCAGCAGACAGCCGGGTGGTGAACGGATAGGGGCTGCTATGCATTCCCGATCAGCACCCCTGCCGCAAACACCAGCGCGCCACCCAGCACCACCTGGAAGGCGGCGCGCCAGAATGGCGTCTGCATATAGCGGTTCTGCACGAAGGCGATCGCCCACAGCTCGAAGAAAACCACCACGGCGGCGACAATGGTCGCCGTCCAGAAAAGCGGGATGAGATAGGGCAGCGCATGGCCGAGCCCGCCCAGCGTTGTCATGACGCCGACGGTCAGACCGCGTTTTGCCGGCGAGCCGCGGCCCGACAACTTACCGTCGTCGGAGGCCACTTCGGTGAAACCCATCGAGATGCCGGCGCCGATCGAGGCAGCAAGCCCGACCAGAAAGGTCTGGAATGTGTCGTGCGTGGCAAAGGCGGCGGCAAAGATCGGCGCCAGTGTTGACACCGACCCATCCATCAGCCCCGCCAGCCCCGGTTGTACGTAGGTCAGGATGAACTGGCGCTGCTCGGCCGCCGCCTCTTCGTCCTTGACCGCGCCCGGCACATGCTTTTGTTCGAGCCGCTGCGCCAGTGTCTCGTGGCCCTGTTCTGCGATCGCCAGATCGTCGAGCAGCTTTCGCGTCGACGCATCGCCTGTGCGCTTGGCCGCCTCGACATAGAACAGGTAGGCCTGCCGCTCCATGGCCTCGGCTTGGCTGCGCACATGATCGACGCCGAGCGGCCTCACCAGCCAGTCCGGTTTGCGCTCGTAATAACCCTTCACATGTTCGCGCCGGATCAGCGGTATCCGCTCGCCGAAACGCTTGCGGTAAAGCTCGATCAGTGAATCGCGATGGCCGTCCTCTTCCTCCGCCATCTCTTCGAACACTTTGGCCGATTGCGGAAAGCTTTCCGCCAGCCCGTCGGCATAGGCGCGATAGATGCGCCCGTCATCCTCCTCGGAGGAGATGGCGAGCGCCAGGATCTCCTGTTCCGAGAGCGATTCAAAGGAACGGCGGCCGAGGCCGAAAACGCGGGAAAGCATGAGAAATTCACCCTAGTTTAGAACAGTTCTAAACTATGACCTTGCACGTCGCCGGTCAATCGTGCGTGCTCCACTCATGCTCAAAAGCTACAGATTTCGAAACCTCGAGCAGGTCGTCGTTTGCTATCGGTGAACGTTCACTTATATAACCGAATCTGAACCAAGAGAAAGGAACCCGCAGATGCCGGAAAAACAGCAGCCGTTTGATCCCAAACCAGTCCTCGACCTGATCGCCAACATCGAGGCGGATCTGCAGCGCCTGAAAGGCCTGGTCGAGCAGCAGGTCGAAAAATTCGATCCCGCCAATCCGCACAACAAGGCTCCCGATGGCAAGTTGACTGAGGAGGGTGTCGAGTGCTGCTATCGCCTGTTCGACGAGGGCAAGTCGCGCTATTCGGTCGCCCAGCAGATGAAGATCTCCTTCGCCGCCGCCACCCACCGCTTCAACACCTGGCGTAAGATGGGCGGTCCCAAACGGCAAAAGACGCTGTTGGGGTGAGGAGCGGCGGCCAAGCCGGTCAATCGGCAACGATTTGTCGATTGAAGCGACGACCGCATGGCGGAGAGACGAGGAGGCGGCAGGTGGCAGGCACGCTCCTCTCCTGCCTGCAAGACGAATTGTAACCGTCACATTTTTTCATTGGTGCGCGGCCTCCCTTTCCGTGCACCATAGGCGGTCTCATTTCTTGCAGGACCTCGCCATGACCACCCCTCCCGGCATCGCCGATATCCGCAGCGCAGCAGCGCGATTGTCCGGCCTGATCGTCGAAACGCCGCTGATCGAATCGCCGGAGCTGAACAAGCGCTTCGGCGCCAGGATCCTGTTCAAGCCCGAGACGTTGCAGCGCACCGGCTCCTTCAAGTTCCGCGGTGCATACAACAAGCTCTCCTCGCTCTCGGCGGAAGAACGCGCTGGCGGCGTCGTCGCCTTCTCGTCGGGTAATCACGCGCAAGGCGTTGCCGCCGCAGCGGCGATGTTCGGCGTCAAGGCCGTCATCGCCATGCCCACCGATGCGCCGGCGATGAAAGTCGGCAATGTCAGGAAGATGGGCGCGGAAGTGATCACCTTCGACCGGGTCCGCGACGATCGCACTGCCGTCGTCCGTTCTTACGTGGAAAGGGGCATGGTCCTGGTGCCGCCCTACGACGATCCGGCCATCATCGCCGGCCAGGGCACGATCGGCCTCGAATTGATGCGCCAAGCAAGCGCGCTTGGCGTCAGCCTGGATGCGGTAGTCGTTCCCTGCGGCGGTGGCGGCTTGAGCAGCGGCATTTCGATCGCGGTCAAGGACGCCTCACCGGGCACCGCCGTCTGGGCCGTGGAACCCGAGCATTTCGATGACACACGCCGCTCGCTGATCAAAGGCGCCAGGGTGTCGAACGCGCCCGGCCACACCTCGATCTGCGATGCCCTTCTCGTCGCCGAGCCGGGCGCGATCACTTTCGAGATCAACCGCAAGAATCTCGCCGGCGCCATCACCGTTTCCGACAAGGCGGTGGCACAGGCGATGCGCGATGCCATGGCTTGCCTGAAGCTGGTCGTCGAACCTGGCGGTTGCGTCGGCTTGGCCGCGCTGTCGTCAGGCGAGATCGACCTTGCCGGGAAATGCATTGCCGTGGTGCTCTCCGGTGGCAATGTCGATCTCAGCACCTATGCCGAGATCATTGCTGCCGGCTAGGATAGCAACCAGTTCCAGGTCATGTGCCGATTCGAGGTGCTTGAGCGTCCGTTGCGCCCGGTCGAACCGGTACCCTTCAAAGACTGAGATCAATGAAACTGTTCTTCAGCCGCAATCCCAATCCTCGCCTCGCGGTCGCGGTGGCACGGTATCTCAAAGCCAAGGTCGAGTTCGAATTCGCCTCTCCCTTCGCTCCGGGGCAGGCCGAGCGCTTTCGGCCGCTCAATCCAAATCTTTCATTGCCTATCCTTGTGGGCTTGGGAAAAAGCCTCTGGGAGGCCGACGCCATAGCCTGCCGGTTTTCACGCGACACGCATTCGCATTTCTGGCGCACCGGCGACGACGAGCCCGAGATGATCCGATGGCTGAGTTGGGGCAAAGAGAACTTCGCAAGAGCCTGCGACGTCGTGCATTTCGAACGCGGGACCAAACAGCGCTATGGGCTCGGCCCGATCGATCAGGCGCGGGTTGACGAGGGCCTGAGCGACTTCAGCACCGCCGCCGCAATACTTGATGCCGAGCTTTCCGAGCGAGATTGGCTGGTCGGAAGTTCGGTTTCCTATGCCGACTTTCGAATGGCGACGTTTCTGCCCTTCAATGACGTCGCCCGATTGCCGCTCGATGATTATCCTTCTGTCGGTCGCTGGTATCGGCAGCTTGAAGAAATCGACGCCTGGCGCGATCCCTTCGAAGGGCTCAATGCGCCTGAATTGGCGCCGGTCCCGGGTCAGGCCAAGCCGGTGTGAATCTCGGTCATTTGCACAAGCGGATCGAGTTCGACCCTAATCCAACGTCCGGCGGAACCGCACCAGCGCCACGCCGGCGAACAGCGCCACGAACACCACCAGCCAGCCGATCTCCGTTGCCACCGCCGGCAGCTCGGCGCCCTTCAGCATCACCGCGCGGATGATGCGCAGGAAATGCGTCAGCGGCAGCACCTCGCCGAAAATCTGCGCCCAGTCCGGCATGCCGCGATAGGGGAACATGAAACCGGACAGCATGATCGACGGCAGGAAGAAGAAGAAGGTGAGCTGCAGTGCCTGCATCTGCGTGCGGGCAATCGTCGAGATCGTATAGCCGAGCAGCACCAGCGCCAGCACGAAGATCAGGACGGCCGTCAACAGCAGCGACATCGATCCGGTGAAGGGGATGGCGAACAGAAGCTTCGATGCCGCCAGCACCACCAGCACCTGCACGGCGCCGACCGCCAGATACGGCAGCACCTTACCCAGCATGATCTCGAGCGGGCTGGACGGCATCGCCAGAAGGTTCTCCATCGTGCCGCGCTCGGTCTCACGCGTCAGCGCGATCGAGGTCATCATTACCATCGTCATCTGCAGGATGACGCCGAGCAGGCCGGGCACGATGTTGTATTGCGATACGGCTTCCGGATTGTAGCGCCGGTGCACTACGACCTGGAGCTGGCCCCGGGCAGCTTCGGCCGCTGTCTCCTGCATGCCGCGCGCCCTGAGCAGCGCCTGGTTGGCAACGGTGCCGAGCGTCGAGATGGCGCCGCTGGCGACGGCCGGGTCGGTCGCATCCGCCTCGATCAGGATCTGCGGGCTGTCGCCACGCTCGACCCGTCGGGCGAAATCGGCGGGAATGGTGACGACGAAGGCAACGTCGCCGCGCGCCATCAGGAATTCGGCTTCGGCGGCACTTTGCGCGACATGGTCGAAGCGGTAATAGCCGGTGGTCTGCAGCGCCGAAACCATGGCTCGCGTGTAAGGATCGCTGCTCATCGCCACCAGCGCTGCCGGCAGGCTCTTCGGATCGTTGTTGATGGCATAGCCGAACAGCACCAGCTGCATCAGCGGCACGCCCAGCATCATGGCGAAGGTGATGCGGTCGCGCCGCATCTGGATGAACTCCTTGATCAGCAGCGCACCGAGCCTGGCGAAGGAAAAGACGCTGTTTATCCCGTTCTTCATCCCATATTGTCCTTCGAACCGGACATGAACTGGATGAACACATCCTCCAGGCTGGTCTCGCCGGGCGAGACCCTGACGCCCTTGTGGTCTTTCTCGACGTCGGCGAGCGCTGCTTGAAGCGCCGTCCTGTCGGAGCCGACTACATGCAGCGTCGCGCCGAACGGCGCCACCTGGTCGACGCCTGGGCGGCCATGAAGTGCGGCAGCGACCTGATCGAGCCGCGGCCCTTGCAGGACGAAGGTGGTCAGCCCGGCATTCCTCACCACGTCCTCAACCGTGCCGGTGGCCAGCATCTTGCCATAGGAGATGTAGCTGATGCGGTGGCAGCGCTCGGCCTCGTCCATGTAATGGGTGGAGACCAGCACGGTCAGCCCGCCGCTCGCCAGCCGGTGGATCTCGTCCCAGAATTCGCGCCGCGCCTTCGGGTCGACGCCAGCCGTCGGTTCGTCGAGCAGCAGCAGTTTCGGCTTGTGCATGATGCAGGCGGCCAGCGCCAGCCGCTGCTTCCAGCCGCCGGACAAGGTGCCGGCCAGTTGGTTTCTGCGTGATGTCAGGCCGAGCTCCTCAAGCGTCTTGGCCACATGTTCGTCGAGCGGCTTCAGCCGGTAGAGCCGTGCCACGAATTCGAGATTCTCGCCGATGGTGAGGTCTTCGTAGAACGAGAATCTCTGCGTCATGTAGCCGACTTCGCGCTTGATCCGCAGGCTGTCGGTGCGGATGTTGAAGCCCAGAACCGTGCCTTCACCCTCATCGGGCGTCAGCAAGCCGCACATGATGCGGATGGTCGTCGTTTTGCCCGAGCCGTTCGGCCCGAGGAAGCCGACGATCTCGCCCTCGGCCACGGTCATCGTCACATGGTCGACGACAGTCTTGTCGCCGAAGCGTTTGACCAGGCCGTGCACGTCGATGACGTTCATTTTCCGATGTCCGCCAGATCGACGTCGACGATCTGCCCGGGCTGCAATGCGCTGGCGTCGCCTTCCGGCCGCGCTTCGACCAGATAGACCAGCTTTTGCCGGGTCTCGAGCGAGTAGATCACCGGCGGCGTGAATTCCGGATCCGGCGACACATAGCTGACGCGTGCCTTCACGCCCGATCCGCAACCATCGCAATGGACGTTGAGCAGCGTGCCGACCTCGACCGAGGAGAACGCGCTTTCCGGCACATAGACGCTGAGCTTCACTGCGCCGTCCGGCAGTATGGAGATGACCGGCGCGGTCGGCCCGGCTGTATCGCCGGGATAGCGGATGACATCGTTGACCCTGCCGGGCGAGGGCGCCGTGAGCACACGCTTCGACAGTCGCCATTGCGCTTGCTCCAGCGCCGATTGCGCCTGCCTGACCTGATTGTCGGCGGCCTTGATCGTCTCCGGCCGTGCCGGCAGGCCGCCGACAGCGAGATTGGCTTCCGCCTGGCCGACCTGCGCGTTGGCCGTCTCCAGCGCCGCGGAAGCCGTATCATAATCGGCCTGCGTGCCGGTGCCGCGTTTGAACAGATCGCTGGCGCGGCTGTATCTGCGTTTGGCGTCGGCGGCCTGCGCTTTGGCCATGTCGACCTGCGCCCTGAGCACTGCAATCTCTTCCGGCCGCTTGCCGACCTGCAGGTCGGCAAGTTGCGCCTGGGCCTGCGCGAGGGCCGCCTCGGCCTGCGCGATGGCGATCTTGGCGTCGGCGTTTTCCAGCGTCACCACCGGCGTGCCGGGCGCTACGCGGTCGCCGCGCTTGACCGCAATCGTCTCGACCTGGGCCACCTCGATCGGCGCCAGCAGCACATAATCGCCCTCGACGTAGCCGACGGCGAGCGGTGCTGCCGGCGCGCAGGCGCTGAAAAGCTGGGCGGCAAGCGGCAAAGAACAGAGCAGGCTCATGATCCACGATCCTTCCGGACAGCCAAATCGCGCCGAGCTAAAATCGCGCTGAGATTGTCGGTTACTGTTGCCGCGATCTTGCCGGCCTCGTCATCGCCGATCTCGCGCCAGCCCATCCGGCGCATAACCGCCTCGCGGCCGATGCGGAAATAGACGACCTGGCCAATCAGCGTGAATACGGTGAGTTTAGTGCGCTCGCTCTCGGCCGGCTCGCCCGTCGACTGTTCCCAGATCAGGCAGAGCCGGTGATGCGCCGGTTCGAACACGCCGTCATAGATACGGTCGAGCGCGGCGGTTGGATGCGACAGCTCACGCAGGACGAACTGTACAATCTCGCCGGCTTCCGGCCTTGCCGCGATGAAGGCGACCATCCGCTCCAGTGCGACGGCTAAATGTGCCCGCGCGGCCTCGGTGTCCGCCAATGCCGCGGGCGGCGCTTGCAGATTGCCGATCGCCTGGCCCGCAATGGTCTGGATGGTGTCTACGATGTAGTCGGCCGCCGCGTTGCGGAGCCCTTCCTTGCCGCCGAAATGATAGGCGATCGAGCCGATATTGGCCTTGGCCTCAGCCGCGATCTGGCGCGTCGACGTGCCGTCGAAACCCTGGCGTCCGAACAGCTTCAGCGCCGCGCGCACGAGGGCCGTCCGCGTCATATCCGCGGCAGTCTTGGGCGCTTCATGAGGAACGCCGCTGGCACTGGGCGATTTGATCATGGTCTATACGTTAATCAATCGAATGATTAAAGTCAACTGCGGTCAAGCGGCTTGCCAACTCTGGCCGTGCGCGCTTTAGTGCCTCGCCATGGGCAAGGAAATCGAGCGTAAATTCCTGGTCTCAGGTGAGGAATGGCGGGGAATGGTCAAGGCGGACATTCATATCCGTCAATTCTATCTTGTCGCCGAGCCTACCCGCACGGTGCGTGTGCGCATCAGCAATGATGCCGCTGCCAAGCTGACGCTCAAGTTCGGCAGCCAGGCCCGCGAGCGCGATGAATTCGAATATCCGGTGCCTTTGGCGGAGGCGCAAGAGATGCAGGCCTTTGCCATCGGACGTGTCATCGAGAAGACACGCCACCATGTTAGACACCGCGGCTATCTCTACGAAGTCGATGTCTTCGGCGGGACGCTTGCGGGGTTGGTGATCGCCGAGCTCGAGACGCAGGAGGATGTACCGGACGAAATGCTGCCAGATTGGCTCGGCCGCGAAGTCACCGGCGAGCCGAGATTTTACAACGCGTCGCTCGCCCTTGGGGGGATTCCGGAGATCGTCGCATGAGCTTTCGTATCGATCCGCGCATGTCGCTGACCGGCGAGGTCAGGCGCATCCTCGCCGAGGAGATCGGCAGGGCGCTCGTTCATCTGGACGCGGCGCATGACAGGCCCGAACAGGCGCTGCACAAGTGCCGCAAGCGGTTGAAAAACGTCCGCGCTTTACTTCGCCTAGTTCGTTCCGGGGACGAAACATTCTGCGTGACCGAGAATCAGTGCTACCGCCAGGTGGCGGCCCTGCTTGCCGGTCCGCGTGAGGCGACTGCGCTGGTCGAAACAGTCGACCGGCTGGCGGCAAGCTTTCCCGAGCAAAGTGCCGGCGGCGGTCTCGGTGCCGTCCGCGACAGGCTCGTCGCGCGCCAGCATGAGCTGCATGTCGGAGCGGGCCTCGACGCTGCGATAGGCGCGGCGGTTGCCGCTTGCGAGGAAGGTGTCGTCCGCATCGACAAGCTCGCTTTGCCCGACCAGCCGGAGCAGGCTGCCGACGTGCTCGCCGAAGGCGCGCGCATCACTTTGCGCCGCGCCAGGAAAGCGCTGGACAAGGCCGCTTCGCGCGGCGCGGCCGATGATTTTCACGATCTGCGCAAGGCGGCCAAGACGCATGGCATGCATCTGTCGCTGCTCGGCAGGCTGTGGCCGACGCCGATCAAGACGCGGCGCAAGGCCGTCGACGAACTGGGCGAGCGGCTCGGCGAACTGCACGATGTGCTCGTCATGCGCGCGCTTCTCGATGCCGAGGACCAGCCGCTTGGCCCCGCTGAGGAGACGCGGTTGCTTGGCAAGCTGCTGAAGCGCTCGGAAAAGGGCCTGAAAAAAACCTGCCTCGCCGAGGCGGCCGAGCTTTTCGGCGACAGTCCGAAGCGCTCGACGAGGAAGCTCGCCCGTAAGGTGCGCGAGGATCTCATAGCGGTACCGCACGAAGACGCCGGCGCGCCTGGCGTGGGCTGATCATGGTCTAATTTGTCGCCCTGTGGTAATCGCCGTCTGGCATGACCGAGCCCGGCGACACGCTTCTGGACCGACTTGGCCGCTGGCTTGCCGGCCGGCTGCAGGAGGAATCGTCCGGCTACGAGCCTTACACGCCGTCGGACGCCGAAACGCTACGCCGCACGCTCGAGCCCGGCGACATCCTGCTCATCGAAGGCAACCAGAAGATCTCGGCGGCGATCAAATACCTCACCCAGTCGACCTGGTCGCATGCCGCCTTTTATGTCGGCGATGCATTGCCGGAGCCCGAGGACGGGTCGGAACGGCGGCGCCTGATCGAGGTCACGCTCGGCGATGGCTGCATCGCCGTGCCGCTGTCGCGCTACCGCAGCTACAACACCCGCATCTGCCGGGCGAGCGGCCTGGCTCCCGACGATCGCGAAGCGGTCGTCGCCTTCATGATCGGCAGGCTGGGTCTCAGATACGATCTCAAGAACATATTCGACATGCTGCGCTACTTCTTGCCGACGCCGCCGGTGCCGGTGCGCTGGCGCCGCCGCATGCTGGCTTTCGGTTCCGGCGACCCGACGCGCGCCATCTGCTCGTCGCTGATCGCCGAGGCTTACGGCCAGATCCGCTACCCGATCCTACCCGAGATTACCCGCGCGCCCGGCCGTGCCTCGGCCCAGTCGAGCTATTCGCGCAAGGAAATCCTGCACATCCGCCATCACTCGCTCTACACGCCGCGCGACTTCGACCTGTCGCCCTATTTCCGCATCGTCAAGCCGACGCTGGAATACGGCTTCGACTACCGGCAGATGGTCTGGGATGACAAGGCGGTCGCGGCCGCTCCGGAGACGAAGACCGCCGGATAGCCGCTCGATCTTGTGGTTTGAGCATGGGGCCTCCGAGAACCGGTTTTGCGGCCGATACTCTGGGGTAAGAAGCTCAGTCAGACTGGCTGCCCCCGAAGCGGCTTCAGCATCAATACAGGCAGTTCGTGCGAACCAACAGCGTGAAAGGATCGAGCTCAAATTCCTTCAGAAGGTCGCTGCCGAACAAGGCAAGCCACCGCTCTTGCGCCTCAAAGGCCGCCTTCTCGCGTTCTTCCGCGCATGCAAACTTCAGCCCGGCCACGGTTTGGACGTGATGGACCAACTCATGCACAAGTACCGACAGCTCCGCCGGGGTGCCGCCTGTCCAGCCCTCCGGCAAGAAGATAGTCCGTGCTTCGTCATCGTAGATAGCAATAACAGTGGGCTGCTTGCCAACATTGTCCGGACTGGCAAAATTGGGGCTGCTGTTCCAGCGATCCGCCGCCACGTCGCGAAACCGCAAACCTGCCATCCTGCGCGCAGGTACGAAGCTTACCGCCGGGGGCTCTTCGATCGACGGAAGGCCGAGTTCAGACGAAAGCCATACCGCTATTGCCATTAGCGCGGCCGGCTGCGAGCGGTCAGACATCTTCATGGGAGCAAGAGCACCAGGTGCGCCGGGCAATTGGATGCCGGGCCGGGCGGGATCGGGTCCCATAAGCTCCGAGTCGCCCGCGGGCGCGGCAAGCGTCGCTGATGCTACTACACCGGGTGCGCTGAGCAATTCGATATAAGGCAGGACCAACGGCGGCAATCCTGAGCCTGGATCGGCATTGGGTCCTCTAAGCTCCGGCTCGTCCGCGGACGCGGCAAGTGTCGCCGCCAGGATCACGCTTAGGACGCAAGGCAAGCATGCCCTTAAGAGCGCGCTCATGGTCACGACCTCCTTGATCGGCAGCGCCATCAATTTGGGAGACACCGCCGTGATGAAGAAACAACGCCACGAAAGAGCGTTCAGGTTTGCATTGCGGTCAACGAATGCGACGGCTTCGCGACGTGCTCCCGTAACCTGCGAAGCGATGCATAAATTACTGGCCGGTGTCCCGTGCGCACCTCCTGACGCCGGCCCCGGACTGCAAAGCAGCCTGGATAATCACAGGCTCACCCTACGCAAGCCGATGTCCATGCACATCGGCACACGGTCACCCAATTTATAGGCGCCGCTTGCCTAGTGTTCGCGGCTTACAAGGCGTCTGTGGAGGACAGCAGCCTAAACCCAAGAATCCGACCTCAGTCGTTCCGTGATTTGACCTAGGCCGGCAGACGTCGTCCGTTTGCGGCGGCCGCAACTCGATTGTCCGTCCGCGCGCCTGCGTCGCGCGGATGTGGCCCGATCGGCATGATCACCGGGAACGGCGTTGCGCCGAACGCAAACGTCCATTTGTAGCCGACCAGCCCGTCTTCGGGCGTCGTGTGCTGGTCGTGATGAGCAAGCAATTTGGCGCGCTCCGCCAATTCCTCCGCCTCGCGCCTGACCATTTCCGCCGTTTCCGGCCGCATCCGCCTGGAGAAGCTGACGAATGTCGCCTCGCGCTCAAGATGGGTGATGGCCCAGCCGATGAAATTCTTGTTGGTCATCTCGAACAGCGGCCGCAATGGCCCGTCGAAATTCCACTGGATCGGCGCCTCGACCAGCAGCCTTGCCGACAGGCCGCCACCAAGCGCGACTAGGCCGAGTTCCTCGAGGTCGCGCAGATAGAGGAACATCGAAGCCTCGCTCAACCCTTGTGAGCGCATGATGCCTTCTGGCGTGAATTTCTCGGAAAGCATGACGAATACGAACAGCAGTGCCGGCCGCCCGGCGAGCCTGCGCTCGATCTCCGGCGCGATCCGGTTGGCAGGTCCCGGTCCCCTGTTCATCGAGCCGAGCACGTTCTCCAACTCCACGCCGGCGGCATCGCAGATCTCGATCAGCCGGTCGAGCTTGCAGTTGCGCTCATGGAAGATGCGCTTCACCGTCGGCTCGGAAACGCCCATCCGCTCGGCAAGGACACGGTAGGTCACGCCCTTGGCCTTAAGCGTCCGCTTCAGCGCTTCGAAGATCGGGCCGTTCATGGGATGCACCTCTTTTACGCGATTTGGTATCAGCCTTCGGTACTAGTCCCGATACATCTTCCCGAAAAGTATCGAAAAGCCTAGCTCTCCCCCATTCCATTACAGGAGACTAGCCATGAAGAGCCTCTTCACCTCGATACTTCTCGCTCTGGTCGGCATCGCCGCCGCGCCGGCAGTTCAGGCGGCCGAACTCTGGCGCGCTACCGGGCTTGAGCAACCGGAATCGGCGCTGTTCGATGCCGCCGGCAAACGCATCATCATCTCCAATATCGTTGGCAATCCCGGCGACGCCGACGGCAATGGATACCTGTCGGTCCTGTCTGTGGACGGCAAGATGGTTACGCAACATTGGACCGACGGCATGGACGCGCCCAAGGGCATGGCGATTGCCGACGGCAAACTCTACGTCGCCGACCTCACCCATGTGCGCGTCGTCGATCTCGCAAGCGGCAAGCTAACATCGACGATCGACTTGCCGAACGCGGTCTTCCTCAACGACGTGACCGCCGACGCGTCCGGCAAGGTCTACGTCACAGATATGCTTGCCGATACGATCTATCGCATCGACGGCGACCGGCCCGAACTGTTCGTCAGGGATGCGGCGCTTGCTTCGCCGAATGGCATCTTCGCCGATGGCGGCCGGCTGATCGTCGCTTCCTGGGGCAAGGGCATCAAGCCCGATTTCAGCACCGCGGAGCCGGGCGGCCTGCTCTCGGTCGATCTCGCCACCAAGGCAATTGCGTCACTGCCCGGCGCAGAAAAGTTCGCTAACCTCGATGGCGTCGTCGCCATCGGCGGCAGCGTTTACGCCACCGCGTATATGACCGGCACGCTCTACAGCTACAAAGCCGGCGGCACGCCGCAAGCGGTTGCGACGTTCAAGCCGGGCAGCGCCGACATCGGCACCGACGGCAAGTCGACAATCTTCGTGCCGCTGATGAACGACGGCGAGATCGCGGCATTAGGCCTCGACTAAGCCAGCCATCGGCTCAGGCGGCGGGCGCGGCTTTCTTCAGCTGCGCCCGCGCATCCGTGATCGAGGCGGCATAAGTCACCAGCGGCCGCTTGACGCCGTGGTTGATCAGCATGCGGCGTATCTGCGGTGAAGCGCCTAATATAATGAAGCGAACGCCGGCGCGGCTGGCCTTGTGGGCCGCGCCCTCGATGACATTGGCCGCCGTCGAATCGAAGAACGGCACCGCCGAACAATCGAGGATGAAGTTCCTGCGCTGGTCGGCGATGCGGTCCAGCACCGTGCCGACGGTCGAGGCGGCGCCGAAGAAGAAGGCGCCCGATATCCGGTAGACGACAGTATCGGCATCGCTCGCCTCGCTGGAATCATAAGCGCTGGCGCGGTCGGCGACGTCTTCCTGCACCAAGGATTGATGGTCCGCCTCCACCGCGATGCTCTTGGCCATGCGGTCGATGAACAGGATTGAGCCCAGCGCAAAACCGACGACGATGCCTTCAGTCAGGTCGCGGAAGATGACGATCAGGAACGTCGCCATCAGTACCAGCGCATCGCCGCGCGAGGCGCGCAGCAAGGTGGCGAAGGCCTGTTTCTCGAACATGTTCCAGCACACCACCGCCAGCACGCCGGCAAGTGCTGCAAGCGGGATATAGCTGGCCAGCGGTGCCGCCACCAGCATCAGGGCAAGCAGGATGGCCGAGTGCATCATGCCTGAGACCGGTCCATGCGCGCCGGCCCGTACATTGGTCGCGGTGCGGGCAATGGTGCCGGTGGTGCAGATACCGCCGAACAAGGCGGAGGCGATATTGGCGAAGCCCTGCGCCACCAACTCGCAATTGGAGCGATGCCGCCTTCCGGTCATGCCGTCAGCGACGACGGCCGACAGCAGCGATTCGATCGCCCCGAGCAGCGCAAAGGCGATGGCGTCCGGCAGCACGTCGATTATCCTGTCGAGGCTGAGCGGCGGGAAGGCCGGCCATTGCAGGCTGCGCGGGATGCCGCCGAAGCGCGTGCCGATCGTTTCGGCCGGCATGGCGAGCAATGCCACGACGAGTGATGCCAGCCCGATGGCAATCAGCATGGCCGGCCACTTCGGCCGAAACCGCTTCAACAGCGCAATGGTGATGATGGTCAGTGCCGCCACCGCGGTTGCGGCGAGGTTGATCGTTCCGGCCGCCTCGCCGATGGCCATCAGCTTGGGCACCAGCGGCCCCGGTTCCTTGCCGGCGAGCTTCAGCCCGAAGAGTTCGACGATCTGGCCGGAGAAGATGATGACGGCGATGCCGGCGGTGAAGCCGACGGTCACCGGATACGGGATGAACTTGATGTAGGTGCCAAGCCCGAGATAGCCGATGGCAAGCAGGAACAGGCCGGCCATCATCGTCGCCAGCAGCAAGCCGTCGACGCCAACTCGCGCCACCGTCGCAGCCACCAGCACAATGAAGGCGCCGGCCGGGCCGCCGATCTGGAAACGGCTGCCGCCAAGCGCCGAGACCAGGAAGCCGCCAATGATCGAGGTGTAGAGCCCGCGCTCCGGCGTCACGCCTGAAGCAATGGCAATTGCCATCGACAGCGGCAGCGCCACGATGGCGACAGTCAGCCCGGCGATGGCATCCGCCTTGAAGTGCGCGAGCGTATAGCCCTCGCGCAGCACCGTCACCAGCTTCGGCGTGAACAGTTCGGAAAATGTCGGCCGTGCCGGTTGATGCACTGCCCGCCGGGTCTGATCCATCGAGTGCCTTCCCCATGAAACCAAGGAGGCGGCGGGATCGTCGGCAGGACTGTCGGCGGTCGCCGTCGCGACTTGGAGCGGCGTGCGTCCAAATCGACGCACAGGTACGCTCCAACACTTTTGAACCGCGCATTGGACTATCCGAAAATCGATTTCGATTTTCGGCGATGCGGCAGTACCGTCAGCCTTGCGGGTTCTGCGGCGTGACAGGCTTGAGGCGAACGCCCCTGCCGCCACGCTCGCTCGCCTGGTTGTCGCCGATCAGCTCGACCCCGGCCTCTTCAAGGGCCTGGATGACCTTCATCAGCGTATCGACCACGCCCCGGACCACGCCGTCGCTCGCTTCCATGCGCTGAATGGTTGGAAGCGAAACCCCGGCGCGCTCGGCGAGCGTCTTCTGATCGATGCCGGCCAGCGCCCTCGCGGCACGCATCTGCGCGGCAGTGATCATCGGCCATAACCCCCGTCTGAGTCTGCGATATCACGTGTAATACCTTCATTATGATGGTTCAAGCATCATCTTGCATATGTGAAACATGCAGCACTCTTTGCCAGCCGATGCGCTAGCATGCTACAATTTCGGCATCGTTTGGCGGGACATCCATTGCGATCCCGATTTCACAGGCAACGACTCAAAAAGGATGAGCAGGTGAAGATATTCAATGCGTTGGCGACCTCGACAGCCTTGCTGTCGATGGTTTTCCTGCTGGCAGGCTGCGGTCATGGCCTGATCAACAGGCTGATTTGACCGCAAATCGACTGACATGAGTCAGGTGCCGCCGGCCCGCCCGAGCCATCGCTGCAGGAACCGGGCCGCAAGCCAGCACAGCATCGCCCAGGCAAAGCCGGCGCACCAGCCGGCCAATACGTCGGAGGGCCAGTGGACGCCGAGATAGATGCGGCTGATGCCGACCACCACCGTCGTCAGCACCGCCAGACCGAGCACATAGATCTTCGTTGTCCGCCCGGGCAAAAACCGCGCCGCCATGCTGCCCAGCGTCAAATATGTCACCGCCGACAGCATGGCGTGGCCGCTCGGAAACGAAAGTGATGCCACGTCGGCGAGATGCGAGACCAGATCGGGGCGCGGCCGATCTATATCGAACTTGAGCACGCTTGACAGGACCTGGCCGCCCGCTACCGCGATGAACATGAGAAGCGCCGCGCCTGGCCTGCGGATGAGGAGCAGATAGACGATCATTGCTGCCGTGATCAGCATCAACACGCTGGCGCTGCCGAGGCTGGTGATGTCGCGCATCGCTCCTTCCAGCCACGCCGGTCCGATCGGATTGTCGGGTTGGCCGGCCTTGCGGAAGGCAAGCAGGATTTCGGTATCGAAGGCATGCGGCGTAGTGGCCCGCGCCATCTCCATTAGCTCCTCGAACCCCCACAGCCCGCCGGCAATGATCAGCCCGGCCAGCAGAACCGGGAACTCCAGCCAGTTGCGCAGTCTGCTTGCGGTCTTCTTCATCGGCCCGATCGCAGTTACAGCCTTTGCAGATAGGGTCCGAGCGTGATCAGCGCCACAGCTGCGATGGCAAGCACGATGCCGGTCGCCTGCAAGGCATTGACGCGCTCGCCGAAGAAGACCAGCGCCACCACATTCACCGACACCAGCTGGATCACCGCTGACAGGCTGAACGACACCGACATGCCGAATTCACGGATCAGCCTCAGCATGATCAGATTGCCGAGCGAATAGAGCGCCAACGTCAGCACGATCTTGCCAAAGCTCGGCGCCAGTCCCCATTGCTTCGCCGCCGTCGCCGCAAGCAGGAAGATCACTGTCGAAATGCAGAGCTGCCCAAGTCCCCAGAAACTCACTTTTTGCTCCTCCCGATGCGGTCCTTGCGCGCCTGCCGCAGCTCTTGTTTCCGAAGCGCCGGTCGCGGTCAAGCGGGGCTGATGTTGGGCACGAAATCGCAGATGGCAATTAGCCGGCATGTCATCAAACTGTGACCTGCCGGCGATACCGGATTGGCCAGGCAACACGCTCCAGCAATCTATCCAGCCAGAGGCAGGCCCCTATGACCGAACATCGCACCCCTGACGCCCATTTCCGCACCAGCCTGCTCGAGGAAAACGATGGGCCAGGAGCCAATCCCAGCGACAACCGCACCATGGGTGAGATCATCGCCGCGCGGTTCTCGCGCCGCGGCTTCCTCAAGGGCTCGCTTGCCGTCTCGGCCATAGCCGCTACCGTCAGCCCGCTGGCGCTGATCACCGCCGACAACGCCCGCGCCGCCGAAGGCTCCGCCTTCGCTTTCGACGAGCTCGAGGCCGGCATCGACGACAAGCATCACGTTGCACCCGGTTATGACGCCGACGTGCTGCTGCGCTGGGGCGATCCGCTGTTCGCCGATTCGCCGGAATTCGATCCGACAAAACAGTCGGCGGAAGCCCAGGCCAGACAATTCGGCTACAACAATGACTATGTCGGTTATATCCCGATCGACGGCTCGGCCGAGCACGGCCTGCTGGTGGTCAACCACGAATACACCAATCCGCACCTGATGTTTCCGGGCCTCGTCACCATCGTCGATGGCAAAGCCAAGCAGGCGCCTCTCAGCAAGGAACAAGTCGACGTCGAGATGGCCGCGCATGGCGGCACCATTGTCGAGATCCGCAAGGAAGCCGGCAAATGGCAGGTCGTTCGCGACGGCAAGCTCAACCGCCGCATCACCTCCAACACCGAGATCGCGCTGTCCGGCCCCGTCGCCGGCCACGACCGCGTCAAGACCAGCGCCGACCCGACCGGCACGAAAGTTGTCGGCACCGTCAACAATTGTGCCGGCGGCGTCACGCCGTGGGGCACCTATGTCATGGCCGAGGAGAACATCCACGGCTATTTCTCGGGCGAGCTGCCGCAAGGCCACAAGGAAGCGGCCAATTACAAGCGGCTCGGCATTCCCGAAGGTGCTTATGAATGGGCAGCGCATTACGACCGTTTCGACATCGGCAAAGAGCCGAACGAGCCGAACCGCTTTGGCTGGATCGTCGAGGTCGACGTCCAGGATCCGACTTCGGTGCCGAAGAAGCGCACCGCAATGGGCCGCTTCAAGCATGAGGGCGCCGAATCGATCGTCGCCAAGGATGGCCGTGTCGTCTTCTACCTCGGCGACGACGAGCGCTTCGACTATGTCTATAAGTTCGTCACCACAGGCAAGTTCAATCCGGACGACCGCGCCGCCAATATGGATTTGCTCGACGACGGCACCTTGCATGTCGCCAAGTTTGCCGACGACGGTTCGGTCGAATGGCTGCCGATCGTCTTCGGCCAAGGGCCGCTGACGGCGGAGAACGGCTTTGCCAGCCAGGCCGACGTGCTGATCGAGACGCGCCGCGCCGCCGACCTGCTCGGCGCCACCAAGATGGACCGCCCTGAAGACATCCAGCCCAATGCCGCCAACGGCAAGGTCTATGTCATGCTGACCAACAATTCGAAGCGCAAGGCCGATCAGGTCGACGCCGCCAACCCGCGTGCCGAAAATGCCTTTGGCCACATCATCGAGATCGTCGAGGACGGTGGCGATTTTGCCGCCACCAAGGGCAAGTGGGAGGTGCTCTTGAAATGCGGTGATCCCTCGGTTGCGGCAGTCGGCGCCACCTTCTCGACCGCAACCACGGCCAATGGCTGGTTCGGCATGCCGGACAATTGCGCGGTTGATTCGACCGGCCGCCTCTGGGTCGCCACCGACGGTCAGGGTCCGAAGGCCACTGGCCGCACCGACGGTCTGTGGGCGGTCGATACGGAAGGGCCGGCGCGGGCGACCTCAAAACTGTTCTTCCGCGTGCCGATCGGCGCCGAAATGTGTGGTCCCCTGTTTGCGCCGGACGACCAGACCGCTTTCGTTGCCGTCCAGCATCCAGGCGACGGTGGCGAGGACTGGGAGGCTTTCGGCCGTCCGTCCTACTATGAGGATTTGTCGACCCGCTGGCCCGACTTCAAGCCGGACATGCCGGTGCGGCCGGCGGTCGTTGCCATCACCAGGCAAGGTGGTGGCAAGATCGCGGTCTGACACGCAGCAAGGTCTTGCAGTCTCAAGGAAGGATTTCGGCGATACGAAATCCTTCCTTTCCCGATGCGGGATGCATCCATGCTACGCATTATGCGCCGACGAATCATTCGGTGCGCTGAACCACGGCCACATTCATTGTGCTTCGCAACCTGAAGCCAATGGACTCGTAAAGTCTAATGGCCGTGGCGTTGCTGGCATAAGCGTGGAGATAGGGAATTTCGTCGCGCGCCACTATCCGGTTTGCCACGAATATGGACAACAGCTTGCCCAGGCCACCGCCGCGAAATTTCGGATGTGAGCACACTCCGCTGAGTTCGGTATAGCCAGGTTGCTTCATGCGCTCGCCGGCCATTGCTGCAAGTCTGCCCTCGATTTTCACACCCCAAAAATCGCCCAGGCTCAAGGCTTCGAGCGTGAATGGGCCAGGCTTGGTGACCAACGCCAGAGCCAGCATCTCAGCGGCGTCGTCTCGCGTCAGACGTTGCACGCGCCCGTCGGACACGATCTGCAATGGCTGCTCGGCAATCATCTGAACCCCGGCCGCGGTCGAAGTCGCGGAAAGCCCCGTGGGCAGAGCAATGGCGTCCGCTTGAAGCAGGATCACACTCTCGCCCGGGGAGACAAGCTTTTCGAGCGCCCGCAGGCTTTCCGCGTCGTCCGCGCCAGTGGCGGCGAAAGGAACAATCGACGGCCGATGTCGCCTGGCGAGGTTGCCACCTTGCGCGAAGGCCTGATGTCGCGTCTGAAGCGCGCTCCAGATCGGGCGGTCAAGCAGGTGTTTCATTGCACGGCATCTCTCGGTTTTGGTGCACGACGGTCGAGAGGAGCCGCGGCGAGGCCGTCCTCGATGGCGGCCAACTGATCGAGAAGCGGCCCCGAAAGATCCGCGCACAGATCCGCGACGGCGTTCTCGATGCGCGGCCAGACCTCGCGCTTTGCGACATCGACCAGCCGCCGGCCGTCCCTGGTGAGGGAGACGATCCTGCGCCGCTGGTCATCGATCGACGGACTGACCTCGAGCAATCCCAACTCGGCGAGAAGCGAGACGCTTCGCGTTACGCCTGGCTGCGCGATGCCAAGGGATTGCGCCAGTTCCCCGACAGGCAGGGGGCCTAGCCTGTCGAGCGCGGCCAGCAGTGGGTACTGGCTCGCCTGAACCGGAACATCCAGCCGGTCGAGAAGGCGCTGCGCCTCCGCTTGCAGTTGCTCGCCTATACGCTTCATCCTGCTGCCCAGGCACAGGAAGCCAAGCGATCGTATGACGTCTTCCATAGGCCAATCCGCCTCGCGATAAATCATAACATGATATATAACAAAACATGAAGGTCAAGGGGCTATCGTTGCAGGGGCTGCACTCAGTGCTGTTTCCGTTGATCGATAAGGCTGCTTTGCTTGGCAAGGCCAATCGATCAGTTGCGCAGCCGGTAGCCGGTTCTGAAGATCCAGGCGACGATCGCTATGCAGACAAGCAGGAAGACCACCGTCATGCCGAGGCTGACGCCGACCGAAACGTCGGATTTGCCGTAGAAGCTCCAGCGGAAGCCGCTAACCAGGTAGACCACCGGGTTGAACAGCGTCACCGTGCGCCAGATGCCGGGCAGCATGTTGATCGAATAGAAGCTGCCGCCGAGGAAGGTCAGCGGTGTGATGATCAGCAGCGGCACCAGCTGCAGTTGCTCGAAGCTTCTTGCCCAGATGCCGATGATGAAGCCGAACAGGCTGAAGGTCACGGCCGTCAGCACCAGGAAAGCGAGCATCCAGAACGGATGCTCGATCGTCAGCGGCACGAACAGCGAGGCCGTCGCCAAAATGATCAGGCCAAGCACGATCGACTTTGTCGCCGCACCTCCGACATAGGCGATGACGATCTCCAGATAGGACACCGGCGCCGACAGCAATTCGTAGATCGAGCCGACGAATTTCGGAAAGTAGATGGCGAAGGAGGCGTTGGAGATCGACTGCGTCAGCAGCGACAGCATGATCAGCCCCGGCACGATGAAGGCGCCGTAGCTGATGCCGTCGATCTCGGTGATGCGCGAGCCGATGGCCGAGCCGAAGACGACGAAATAGAGCGACGTCGAAATGACCGGCGAAACGATGCTCTGCAGCACAGTGCGAAGGGCGCGCGCCATCTCCACCCGATAAATCGCCCATACCGCATGAAGGTTCATGGCCGCGCGCGGGTTCATGCCTGTTTCCTCACCAGATTGACGAAGATCTCCTCGAGCGAGCTGTTTTCCGTATCGATGTCGCGGAACTGGATGCCGGCCGCCTCGAGCTCGCGGATCAGCGAGGCGACGCCCGGCCGTTCGCTCTGGTTGTCATAGGTATAGGTCAGCTGCCCGCCATCGGGCGAAAGCTCCAGCGCGTAGTGCGAAAAAACATCGGGAACGGTGGCCAACGGGCTGCGCAGTTCCAGCACAAGCCGTTTGCGGCCAAGCTTGCGCATCAGCTCGGCCTTGTCCTCGACCAGCACGATCTCGCCGCGGTTGATGACGCCGACGCGATCGGCCATCGCCTCGGCTTCTTCGATGTAGTGCGTGGTCAGGATGATGGTGACGCCGTCTTCGCGCAGCCGGCGCACCATCGCCCACATGTCCTGGCGCAGCTCGACATCGACGCCGGCGGTCGGTTCGTCGAGGAACAGGATTCGCGGCTCGTGCGACAACGCCTTGGCGATCATCAGCCGGCGTTTCATGCCGCCGGACAGCGTGATCGCCTTGGCGTCCTTCTTGTCCCAGAGCGACAGGTCGCGCAGCACTTTTTCGACGAACGCCTTGTCCGCCGGCTTGCCGAACAGGCCGCGGCTGTAATTGACCGTCGCCCACACGCTCTCGAAGGCATCGATGGTCAGTTCCTGCGGCACCAGCCCGATCAGGCCGCGCGCAGCGCGGTAGTCGCGGTTGATGTCATGGCCGTCGACCGTGACGGTGCCCGACGAGCGGTTGACGATGCCGCAGACGATCGAGATCAGCGTCGTCTTGCCGGCGCCGTTCGGCCCCAGCAGCGCAAATATCTCGCCGCGCACGATATCGAGATTGATCTCCTTCAACGCCTTGAAGCCGGTGGCGTAGGTCTTCGTGACCCCGGAAATCGAGATGATCGGCTGCATGGCTGAAAACGGCTGCTTGAAACAGAGTTGTTGATTTAATCCGCTGAATGTCGGTGCGCAAATCCGGATGTCAATGGCGCTCCTGACAGTTCTGGACATCGAGGTTCGCCGGAATAGGCAACACCCGCCTGGTCGTCCAGCAAAATTCCACGCAAAAGCAGATTAACCGGCACTGCGGCGTTCCGCCTCGCGGCGGGACGCCGCTTTGACCGCCCGGCGCATGAAGCCTATCCTTGTACAAACAAGCAGCAGCTGGAGCCGCCATGGACCCGCTCATCCTGTCGCGCATACAGTTCGGCGCGAACATCTCGTTCCACATCCTGTTCCCGGCGATCACCATCGCGCTCGGCTGGGTGCTGCTGTTCTTCAAGCTCCGCTACAACGCGACAGGCGACTCCGCCTGGATGCGCGCTTATTTCACCTGGGTTAAGGTATTCGCGCTGTCCTTCGCCATGGGCGTGGTTTCCGGCGTCACCATGAGTTTTCAGTTCGGCACCAACTGGCCGGGCTATATGGAGACGGTCGGCAACATCGCCGGCCCGCTGCTGGCTTACGAGATCCTGACGGCCTTTTTCCTCGAGGCGGCGTTCCTCGGCATCATGCTGTTCGGCTTCCGCCGCGTCTCAAACCGCGTCCACACGCTGGCGACGGTGCTGGTAGCCGGCGGCACCACTCTGTCCGCCTTCTGGATCATCGCCCTCAATTCGTGGATGCAGACGCCGGCCGGCTTCGAAATTCGCGATGGTGTTGCGCACGCCACCGACTGGTGGGCCGTTGTCTTCAATCCGTCCATGCCCTACCGGCTCGTTCATATGCTGCTTGCTTCGGGGCTGACCGTCTCGTTCCTGATCGCTGGCCTGTCGGCGCTGCGCTATCTCTACGGCGATCGCTCGGAATCGATGTGGAAGGCGCTGCGCACCGGTGTCTTCGCCGCCGCGATCCTGATCCCGATCCAGATCTTTGCCGGCGACCAGCACGGCCTCAACACGCTTGAACATCAGCCGCAGAAGATCGCCGCCATGGAGGCCAACTGGAACACCGGTCCCAACGTGCCGCTGGTGCTGTTTGCGCTTCCCGACGAAGCGGCCAAGGAGAACAGGTTCGAGCTCACCATTCCCGACGGCGCCAGCCTCATCCTCAGGCACAGCGCCGGCGGCATCGTACCGGGGCTGAACGATTATGCCGGCAACCATCCTCCGGTGTTTCCGGTGTTCTGGGGCTTTCGCATCATGGTCGGCACCGGCCTGTTGATGCTCGTCGTCTCCTGGTCGGCGGCCTTCTTCCTCAAGCGTCGCCACAGCCTGCCTAAGCCGCTGGCGCTGGTCATGGTGCCGATGGCACTGTCCGGCTGGCTGGCGACGCTGGCCGGCTGGTACACCACCGAGATCGGCCGCCAGCCCTGGCTGGTCACCGGCGTGCTGCGTACCGCCGATGCTGTCGGCCCGGTCGCCGGCAGCCATGTCGCGCTGTCGCTCGCGGTCTATCTCATCCTCTACGTGCTGCTGCTGATCGCCTATCTCGGCGTGTTGGTGCATCTGGCATTGAAGGCGGCGAAGGATGGTGACACCTCGCCGCTGCCGGGCGTCATGAACAGGCCGCTGTCGCAGCCGGTTGCGCAACCGGGAGAAACATCATGAGCTTCGACTGGCCGACCCTGTTGCCTCTGATCTTCGCCGGCCTGATGGGCCTAGCCATCCTGATCTACGTCATCCTCGACGGCTTCGATCTCGGCATCGGCATCCTGTTCGCCGCAGCCGAAGACACCGAACAGGATACGATGATCGCCGCCATCGGCCCGTTCTGGGACGCCAACGAGACCTGGCTGGTGCTGGCGGTCGGCCTGCTGCTGGTCGCCTTCCCATTGGCGCACGGCACCATCCTGACCGCGCTCTACATTCCGGTTTTCGTGCTGCTGGTCGGCTTGATCCTGCGCGGCGTCGCCTTCGATTTCCGCGCCAAGGTGCCGGCCGGCAGGAAGCACCGCTGGAACCGCATCTTCTTCCTCGGTTCGGTCATCGCGTCGCTGGCGCAGGGCTATATGCTCGGCGTCTATGTGCTCGGCCTCGACGTCGGCCCTGGCGGCATGGCTTTCGGGGCGCTGGTGGCGCTCTGCCTTGCCGCCGCCTACGCGGCGATGGGCGCGGCCTGGGTCATCTACAAGACGGAAGGCGACTTGCAGAAGAAAGCGGTGCTGTGGCTGCGCACGGCACTGGTGCTGACCGCGCTCGGCATGGTTGCAGTATCACTGGCCACGCCCTTTGCCAGCGCGCGCATCTTCGACAAATGGTTCGTCTGGCCGGCCATGGTCTATTTGTCGCCGTTGCCGATCCTGTCGGCAGTGCTGTTCCTGTGGCTGTGGCGCCAGACCTTTCATCTGCCGAAGCCCGACGATCGCCACGCGCTGCTCCCGTTCCTGACATTGGCCGCGATCTTCACGCTTGGCTTTGCCGGGCTCGCCTGGTCGTTCTACCCCTTCGTCGTGCCCGACCGGCTGACCATCTGGCAGGCTGCTTCGGCACCCGAAAGCCTGGCCGTCATCCTGGTCGGGACAGTCGTCGTGCTGCCGATCATCATCTTCTATTCGTTCTTTGCCTACCGCGTGTTCGGCGGCAAGGCGACGGATCTGACCTATGACTGACCGGCTTCGCCGGCGCCGCCCGAAACAGAATATTCATCTTCAAGCGGAATAACCTTCTCTGGCCGGCCCAGCAGAATCGCCGGCAGAAGAAGGGCAACAGAATGACCCCCTTTTTTGCGGCGAGACAGGATCGGCTGTTGCTGATGCTGATCCGGACGGTCGCGCTGGTCGGCGCACTCGCGCTTGCAGGCCTGCTGCCGGCCATGCCGCAGGCGCATGCGCAGGACGCGGCCAGCTGGACCGGCGTGTGGGACACGAAATGGCGCGGCGGCGGCGCCCAGATCAAGTTCGAGCAGACCGGCGCCGACGTAAAGGGCGTCTACCCGCTTTACAACGGCCGCATCGAGGCCAAGGCCGAAGGCGACAAGCTTGTCGGCCACTGGTTCGAAGGCGACCGCCAGGGCGCCTTCACCTTCGTCCAGTCGCCTGACGGCGAAAGCTTCATGGGCCGTTTCGATGTCGCCACCGCCGAATGGTGGACAGGCGTGCGCGTCAGCGCCGTCGAGGACGTCCGTGTCGACCAGTCGAGCCCGATGAGCACCATGCGCTCGTTCCTGCAGACGATGAACGAGAGCGGCGCCGACAACGTGCCGCGCGCGACCGGCGGCGGCATGGGTCTTGCCGGTCTGGCAGCGGGCCTCGTCGACGTCACCGAGGCCGACCGCGGCGGCCTCAACATGCCCGATTACACCAAGCTCCTGTTCACCGTCATCGACAACGCGACGTTCCGCCTGTGGAGCCTGCCGCATGATACGATTGCCGGCGACGAGGTGACGGCGACGCTCCCGCAATATGGCACCAGGGTTTCCTTCGATCTCACCTTTCGCCGCAAGAATGGCGAGTGGTCTATCGTCGGGCCGCCACTTGGCCAGCTTCAGGCCAAGCTCGCCGAATTCCAGGAAGCGCGTGGCGAAGCCGTCGACATGGTCGACGATCCGAGCAGGCTCGCCTCGCCACGCGATACGTTCAAGGTACTGTTGAGCGGCCTCACCGAGGCCGGCGATCCGGCACAGGCGGCGCTCGACCTGCGCAACTACAGTCAGGCGGTGCGCGGCGACGAGGCGTTCCTGCTCGAGCGCTATCTCAAAAAGGTCATCGACCGCATCGGCTATGTCTACTGGCAGGAGATCCCCGACGACCCGAAGAGCAACACCCCCTTCATCTATTTCGAGCATCCCGCCGGCAACATCGTCATCGGCCCGGTCGAGACCGAGAAGGGCAAGATCTGGCAGTTCACGCCCGAGACGCTCGCCCACATCCGCGCGCTCTACGCCGACGTGGAAGACGTGCCGGTGGCGCCGGAGTTCGCTGCCTTCGCCAGCACCGACCCGTTCTTCATCGCCCGTGGCCTCGCCCGCGAGATCAGCCCCGGCCTGCTCACCCGCGCCGGACCGATGGAGCACTGGCAGTGGTGGATGCTCGGCCTTGCCGCAGTGGCCGGCATCGTTTTCGGCTTCATCGCCAATGCGCTGATTTCCTTGATTGTGCGAAGGACGGACAGCTCGGCCTTCTTCCGCATCGTCGAATGGGCGGTGCGTTCGATCGTGCTTGGGTTCTTCCTGCTGTTGACGCTGCGCCCGCTCGGTCTGCCGCAAGTGGTCGCCGCCCCGGTCAAGGCAATCGCCTGGAGCTTGATCGTGATCGGTGCCGTGCCGGTGGTCTGGCACCTGATCGGCAAGGTCGCCGAACACTATCGTGGACTGTGGCAAGTGCCCGGCTACCACGACACGCTGATTTCGCTGTCCACCGGCGTCGCGCGCGTCGCCGTGCTGGTCGTCGCCTTCCTGCTGTTGGCCGAAGTGCTCGCCATTCCCTACGAAGGCGTCATTGCTGGTCTCGGCATCGGCGGTCTGGCGGTGGCGCTGGCGGCGCAGCCGACGCTGCAGAACTTCCTCTCCGGCCTGACGCTCTATGCCGATCGGCCGGTCAGCGTCGGCGACTTCTGCAAGTTCGGCGACCAGTCCGGCACGATCGAGCATATCGGCATGCGCTCGACACGCATCCGGTCGCTCGACCGCACGATAATCTCGGTGCCGAATTCGGATTTCGCCGGCATGCAGATCGAGAACTACGCGCATCGCGACCGCACCCGGTTCGCGACGACGCTGCAGCTGCGCTACGAGACGACGCCCGATCAGCTGCGTTACGTCCTGGCCGAGTTGCGCAAGCTGCTGATCGCCCATCCGCGCGTCATCGACGAGCCATGCCGCGTGCGCTTTGCCGGCTTCGGCGCCTATTCGCTCGACATCGACGTGTTCACCTACGTCAAAACCGCCGACGTGGCCGAATTCCAAGCCATCCGCGAGGACATCCTGTTGTCCATGATCAACATCATGGATGATGCCGGCGCGCAGTTCGCCTTCCCTTCGTCACTGGAATACAGAGCCACCGATCTTGCGGTCGACGACGAAAAACGCATCGCCGCGGAGAAAAGGGTCAGCGATTGGCGCGAGGCGGAAAACCTGCCTTTCCCCGAGTTCAGCCAGATCGACAAATTTGCCCTCAACAACACGCTCGCCTACCCGCCTCGGGGCTCGGCGCATTATCGTGAGACAGAGCCCGACCCGGACTCGGCCGAGGCAAAGGCGACACTGGAGAAAGTGCGTTGGAGCCTGCCCTGGAAAAAGGGGAGGTAGTTTCGAGACGTTGGCGGGACAGCACCCCCCTCTGGCCTGCCGGCCATCTCCCCCGCAAGGGGGGAGATTAGCAGTTTCAGCGCTCCGCTCGTCCTGAACGTTGGAGATTTGGCGAAGGTCGAGGTGATAGCCGATCTCCCCCTTGCGGGGGAGATGTCCGGCAGGACAGAGGGGGGTGCGAAGGATCGCCGACGCTTATTCTCCGTCGCGCCCGCCGGCGCAAAAAATCAGCTCTTGTTGGCGGCCAGCACCAGCACCGGCTTTTCGCTGTAGAGATTGGGGAACAGCCGCTCCAGATTCTCGACCTTGGGCAGATCATTGTAGACGATATAGGGATAGGTCGGGTTGAGCGTCAGGAAGTCCTGGTGATAGTCCTCGGCCGGATAGAAGGTCTTGCCGGTCTCCAGCGTCGTCACGATCGGCTTTGCAAACACCTTGGCCCTGTCGAGCTGGGCGATGTAGCTTTCGGCGATCTTTTTCTGCGTGTCGTTTTCGGCAAAAATCGTCGAGCGGTACTGGGTGCCGCTGTCCGGCCCCTGGTAGTTCAGTTGCGTCGGATTGTGCGCGACCGAGAAATACACTTGCAGCAGCTGGCCATAGGTGACTTTGGACGGCTGATAGGTGATCTCGACGGATTCGGCGTGGCCCGTCCGGCTGGTACCGACCATTTCATAGACGGCCGTGTCCTTGTCGCCGCCGGCATAGCCGGAGACCGCGCTGGTTACGCCGTTGACGTGCTGAAACACGCCTTGGACGCCCCAGAAGCAGCCGCCGGCGAAGACCGCCTTTTCGGTCCCGGCGGTGGCCTTCTCGTCCATTGCCGGCGGCGGGATCACCACCGCGTCTTCGGCCGAGACTGCCGGCGTCTGCCAGAACACGGCAGCGGCGGCCGTGAGAATGAGCGCGGCAAGTGCTGTTTTTGCGAAAATCGACGATCGTTTCAGGGCTCCGGTCATGTCTGATCTCCCATGATGCTGGTGTGGATTATACGACGGATAGATCCGCCGGGCTCTCACATTGCTGTGCGCATCGCCTATTTGGCCGGAGCCATGGCATCGCAGGCCTTGGTCGCCTCTGCCTTCTTCATGGCGTCCGTCTCGGCGGCGGCCTTGTCCATGCAGTCGGCCCTCATCGGATCGCCCGCCTTCATCGCAGTTGTGGCCATTGCATCAGGCGCCATGGCGCCGGCCGGCTTCATGGCATCGGTTGCCGGCTTCATGGCGTTTGTCGCCATGGCGTTCGCCGGCTTCATCGCATCTTCGGCCCGCGCCGCGCCTCCGGCGAACAGCGCCGTCGAGCAAAGTGCGAGGGCGAGTGCCGCCAGGGTCAGGTGATTGGTCATGGTGGTCTCCTTGGGTTATGGCAGGGTTGATCGCATGCGGCGGCGCCGCTGCGGCATTGCGCAAATTTCGGAACGGGTTCTAATTCGCAGCGGCACCGAGGATCGGCCCGCCGCCCGGCACCTGGACCAGCACCGCGGTGCTGAGGCCGCCCGTCGTCGCCGGCAGCGGCAGCGCGGTGGCGTCGCCGGTCCAACTGCCCAGCCTGGTCAGCGAATGCACGACATTGGCGTGCGGCAGCGTGCGGCCGGTGTTTTCGCCGCGCGCCACCGGCACCTCGATGACGCCCTTGCCGTAACGCACCAGCCAGACATCGGCCTTGCCGCCGGGCACCGGACCGGCGCCGATGCTGACCTTTCCACCGGCGAGCGACAGCGAAGGTCCATCGGCGTGGCCGCCGCTCGAAATCAGCTGCTCGATCTCGCCCGGCCTGGCGCCGACCGCATCGGCCTTGCCGTTGACCACCACTTGCGGCGTGAACGGGCCGGAACGGCCGAGCGACGGTTCATAGCGGACCTGGCGCTGCGTGAATTCTTCTTTGCCGAATGTGTCCTTCCAACCGAGATAATCCCAGTAGGTGACGTTGAAGGACAGCGCCAGCACGCCGGGCCGGTCCTTGACCTTGATCAGATTGGCGTTGGCCGGCGGGCAGGACGAGCAGCCCTGGCTGGTGAACAGCTCGACGACGGTCAGCGTCTGGCCGGCAGCCGCGCTGGTTGCCGAAAACCCGATTGCCGAAAACAGTGCCAGGGAAAGCCCGACAAGGGCCGTGCTGCGTTTCGATCCGGTCATCGCTGTCCTCATGTGCGGTTCCATGTCCAAACTTCGCCGCCGACGCACGGTTCGTTACAGCATCACCGCTTCGTGATTGAGGAGAAGTCCAAGTTTTTTCGTCTTAGGGATTGGCGAGAGCCGAGGCGACATCCGATCTCCCCCCTTGTGGGGGAGATGTCCGGCAGGACAGAGGGGGGCGCCACCGAGCGTCATCCTACGTGGACGCCGAGTAACGCCAACTCGATGCTAGGATGGGCCAAGCGGATTGGAGGTTGCCAGATTTGCAAATTACGAGAGCCGCGGGACAGCGCCCCCTCTGGCCTGCCGGCCATCTCCCCCACACGGGGGGAGATCGGCACTTGGCCCGGCTATTGTGTAAGCACGGTCTCCGAAGGCCGCTTGTTGAAGGCGCACTTGCCGGTCACCGTGTAGAAGAAGTCGGCATTCGAAATGGCTGCCGGTACGGGATTGCCGCCATCTTCCCAAGCCTGTTTGCTGCTCTGGCCGCATGGCACGAGCGTGAAGATATCGACGGTTTCTCCGTTCGCAATTTCGACGCCGTCGGCGTAAAGCCGGTTCGATGTCGCCGGATCGTTCGATTTGAGCACGGATGGATTGCCGGACGGCACATCCATCCGCAGGTACAGCTGGTCCATCTGGCTGACGTCGATCACCGCACCAGCACTCGTCGCGGGATACATCGTGCTGACGCAGGTGGTTGCGTATTTCCTGCCGTATGAGTCGGTCTGGGTGATCGTGGTGCTGGGCAAGCCGTAGAAGCTGAGCACCGTGGCGGTCGTGCATACTTGCTGCTGGACCAGCGTGGTCGTCGTTCCGTTGATCGTATACACGCTGGCTGTGCCGTAGCCCTTAGGGTCGCCATAACCGTTGTATGTGTAGTCGATCTTCATCAGCTTGTTAGCCAGCGTGTCACCAAACTTGGTGCCATAGAGCGTCATCGTTTTGTTCCAATAGCCCGAGATCTTATCGACTTTGAACGTGGCCTCCACCAATGCCGGCCGCTTTGTCACCGCGGACGCGACGCCGACCTGCACCGTGTTGATCTTGACGATCTGCATGAAACTCGTCGGCATGGCGAAGCCAGCCGAAGCCTTGATGCTGGCAGCGCCGTCGGTAGCGACGACGAAGCTGTCGAGCTTGGCCGTGCCTTGCCCGCCATTGGCCAGGTATGCCTCCTGCAGCTTCACCTGGCGGTCCGCCAACGTCGTGGTCGTCTCCAGCGTCGTGATCGACAGCGACGCGGCATCGAGCGCGTTCTGCATCGAGGCCCTGGTTGAAACCGCCGAGGTATAGTCGATGGAAAAACCCAATGCGGCAACCATCGGCATAAGCAAGATGGCGAGCATTGGCGCGAACGAGCCGCTCACCGAGTTGAGAAATTTGCGTGCGGACAGCGGCATTCCGATCCCCCGAAACGGCGATAGACCGGTGGGCTATCACGCCGGGCGCAAACTATGCTCTAATCTCATGGATCAAAGTTTAACGACTTTGGCCCCGCCGCCGCTCCCGCGCCCCGCCGCTTGCCCATGCAGCGTGCCCCTGCTAAAGCGCGCCGCATGACCACGCCGATCAAAAACATCCGCAATTTCTCCATCGTTGCCCATATCGACCACGGCAAATCCACGCTTGCCGACCGGCTGATCCAGTCGACCGGCGGGCTGGAGCTGCGCGACATGAAGGAGCAGGTGCTGGACTCGATGGACATCGAGCGCGAGCGCGGCATCACCATCAAGGCGCAGACGGTGCGGCTGAAATACCGCGCCAACAATGGCGAGGATTATATCCTCAACCTGATCGACACGCCCGGTCATGTCGACTTCGCTTATGAAGTGTCGCGCTCGCTTGCCGCCTGCGAGGGCTCGCTGCTGGTCGTCGATGCCTCGCAAGGGGTCGAGGCGCAGACGCTGGCCAATGTCTACCAGGCCATCGACAACAACCACGAGATCGTCGTGGTGCTGAACAAGGTCGACCTGCCCGCCGCCGAGCCCGAGCGCATCCGCGAGCAGGTCGAGGAGGTGATCGGTATCGACGCCTCCAACGCCGTGCTGATCTCGGCCAAGACCGGGCTAGGCATTCCCGATGTGCTCGAGGCGATCGTCAACGATCTGCCGCCGCCGCGCGAGGGCGACATCACGGCTCCATTGAAGGCGATGCTGGTCGACTCCTGGTACGACGCCTATCTCGGCGTCATCGTGCTGGTCCGCATCATCGACGGCGTGCTGAAGAAGGGCCAGACCATCCGCATGATGGGCACCGGCGCCAGATACCTGGTCGAGCGCACCGGCGTCTTCACGCCCGCCCGCATCAATGTCGATGAGCTCGGCCCCGGCGAGTTCGGTTTCTTCACCGGCTCGATCAAGGAGGTTGCCGATACCCGCGTCGGCGACACCATCACCGAAGACAAGCGCCCGACGGCACAAGCCCTGCCCGGCTTCAAGCCGGCGCAGCCGGTGGTGTTCTGCGGCCTGTTCCCCGTCGACGCCGCCGATTTCGAAGACCTGCGCGCCGCCGTCGGCAAACTGCGCCTCAATGACGCGTCCTTCTCCTTTGAAATGGAAACCAGCGCCGCGCTCGGCTTCGGGTATCGCTGCGGCTTCCTCGGCCTCTTGCATCTCGAAATCATCCAGGAGCGGCTGGAGCGCGAGTTCAACCTCGACCTCATCGCCACCGCGCCCAGCGTCGTCTACCGCCTGCTGTTGAACGACGGCACGGTCAAGGAACTCCACAACCCGGCCGACATGCCCGACGTGGTCAAGATCTCCGCCATCGAGGAGCCATGGATCCGCGCCACCATCCTCACCCCCGACGACTATCTCGGCGGCATCCTGAAGCTATGCCAGGACCGGCGCGGCATCCAGGCCGACCTGTCCTATGTCGGCAAGCGCGCCATGCTGATATACGATTTGCCGCTCAACGAGGTGGTCTTCGACTTCTACGATCGTCTGAAGTCGATCTCCAAGGGCTACGCCTCCTTCGACTATCATTTGACCGACTACAAGGAAGGCGACCTGGTGAAAATGTCGATCCTGGTCAATGAGGAGCCGGTCGACGCGCTGTCGATGCTGGTCCACCGCACGGCGGCGGAAAAGCGCGGCCGCCAGATGTGCGAGAAGCTGAAGGAGCTGATCCCGCACCATCTGTTCAAAATCCCGATCCAGGCGGCGATCGGCGGCAAGGTCATCGCCCGCGAAACGATCTCGGCGCTGCGCAAGGACGTCACCGCCAAATGCTACGGCGGCGACGTCTCGCGCAAGCGCAAGCTGCTCGACAAGCAGAAAGAGGGCAAGAAGCGGATGCGCCAGTTCGGCAAGGTGGATATCCCGCAGGAGGCGTTTATCCAGGCGCTGAAGATGGGCGATTGAACGGGGTTACGCCCATTTCCCCCGTGGCCGGGCTGTTCCCAATTTCGAGCTGACCGAACCGCCTCCCGATGCGATTAAATATGCGCCGGCCAATGCCCTTCGCTTTAGGCAGCGGGCCGCCATTGGAGAAGGTCCCGTCTTGAAGTATCCTTGAGCTTGGAAGGGAGGTCCCGATGCGTCCCGCCAGCCCTGCTATCTCCGACACGATCGCCGCGATCGGCCTTGCCATCGGCGGCGCGATGGGCCTCGTCGGCACCTTCGTCGAGAGCGCGTCCCTTCGCGAAACACTCTGGACGATCGACGGCGTCGCACTGGTGGTAGCAACCGCGCTGCTGACGATGAAATATCAGCGGCTGGGCAATGACTGCGTGGCGGCCGGATTTCTGACCTTTCTCGCCGGCGAGAGCCTGCTGCTCGCCGGCAATGCGGCGGGGCTTGAGGCCAGCGTGCCCTCCTATGTCGGCGGTATCTCGCTCTGGGCGGCGGCGCTGGTCATGGTCAGCGCGCCGAAAACCTTCGCCCTGTGGATGCGGCTCACCGCTGTCGTGGCGGCTGTGCTGTTTGTCGTCTCAGTGGGCCTGATCCTCTGGGGCACCCCTTTGCTGCCGACCTCGGCGCCGCTGCCCGCTGCCGGATATCCCTTCCTGGTGCTCACATTCATCGGCTGGATATGGACCCTGCTGAAGCCCGATCGTTGAGCCCGTCGGACCGCCCCTCTCCGGCAGCTTCGCGGCCACCTCTCCCCCACCATGTGGGGGCGAGGAACCCAGGTCTTGTGAGGCTTCGGCGATTGGCGGTTTCCTCGCCCCACGAAGTGGGGAGAGGTGGTTTGCGAAGCAAACCGGAGAGGGTTCTTCCTTGGCAGCCTCGCGCGTCTTGCGACGCAAATGCCGCAATCACCTCTTCCACCCTTCAACCCGCCATGCCATGTTCCCCCGCGCGGCCGAGCAGGCCGTTTCATTCCGGGGGGAATCATCATGTTGTCTTACGCTTTCGCGCGCCGCGTTGCCGCTGCGCTGTTCATCGTCGGATTGTTTGCGCCCGTCGCGCATGCCGGCGATGTCACGTTCGAGATCAAGAACAGCCATCCCAACGCCATGCGCGTCGAACTGTACAGCCAGGACCGCGACCACGTCTGGCCGGGCAACAATCAGGATTATTATCTCAACGACGGCGAGACCAAGTCGATCCCGCTGTCCTGCAATGACGGCGAATCGATCTGCTACGGCGCCTGGGTCGATGGTGACGAGAATACCTATTGGGGTGTCGGCCCCGCCAACGCGGAAAAATGCGACGATTGCTGCTACACCTGCAGTGGCGGCGAGACCGAGGAAATCGATCTGGTTCCGTGAACTGTCTCCCTTTTGTTCGAGGGCTATTGCACACCGGCAAGCGCCCCCTCACCCGGATTGCCAACCGAATTGCGAAGGGGAATTCGGGGCAATCCGACCTCTCCCCGAGGGGAGAGGAGTCGCCTGCACTGGTGCCAGCCTCTTCTCCCCTCGGGGAGAAGGTGGCCGCGAAGCGGCCGGATGAGGGGGACTCCTGTATGCGATTGCCTCACCCTTGTGGGCCAGGTGGTCGTACAGAGGCCATAGCAGCGGAGCGCTGTCCCGCCAGCGTCGGCCGGCAACGCCGGGATTCAAAGCTGAAACAAAAAACCCGCCTCGGTGGGGCGGGTCGTTGGAGCCAATTGGCACCATAGTCAAATTAGTAGCATAGCTGCCGGCACAAAGCAAGAACAAAATGTAGTGCTGCGAGCAAAAAATGCGAATTCCCTTCCCGCCGCGCCCGAGGTCGGCCCTCACGAGGTGGAGAATGCTGCCTTGACGTCGTCCTGGCCGTCGCCATAGCGTAGTCCGAGAGGAGATCCCACCCATGGCAGTGGTCGAAGGCGAAAACATAGAGATCGGCTTTTCGGGAAAACGTTGCATCCATTCGCGCAACTGCGTGCTTGGCGATCCGCGTGTCTTCGTGCCCAATGCGCCCGGGCAGTGGATCCACCCCGAGGCGGCCAGCGTCGAGAAGATCGTGGCGCTCGCCGAAGCCTGCCCGTCCGGCGCCATCACCTATGTCCGCAAGGATGGCGGGCCGCAGGAACAGCCGCCGGTGGTCAACACCGTGCGCATCAGGGAAAACGGCCCGCTGGCCGTCCATGCCGAGATCGTGCTGGGCGGCGAAACGTTTTTCCGCGCCACGCTGTGCCGCTGCGGCGCTTCGGAAAACAAGCCGTTCTGCGACGGCAGCCACGCCAAGGCAGGCTTCACCGCCACCGGCGAGCCGCCGTTGAAGGATACGCCGGCGCTGGAAGCGCGGGATGGCCCGCTGACCGTCACGCCGACCACCAATGGCCCGCTCAAGCTGGAGGGCAATGTCGAAATCGTCACCGGCACCGGCCACACGGTCGACCGCACACAACGCACCTTCCTCTGCCGCTGCGGCCACTCCGCCAACAAGCCGTTCTGCGATGGCAGCCACAAGCGCGTGGGGTTTGTCGGGTAATTGCCAAGGTTGCGATCCGTCACGCCCCCCTCTGTCCTGCCGGACATCTCCCCCTCAAGGGGGGAGATTGGCAGCTTCGCCGGCGGCCACCCTGTTTGCAGCGTTGAAAATTTGCGAGAGCGTGGGTGACACCCAATCTCCCCCCTTGAGAGGGAGATGTCCGGCAGGACAGAGGGGGGTGCTGTCCCGCCGGCATTGGGCGAGCCTGCAGCGTGTTCGCCCGTGGCCCAGCCATCGCGGCTTTATCGATCGGCCGGTATCCGCTAAGGGGCGGAGACGAATTCTCCGGACCCAAAATATGACTGCCAAGACCAAACCCTCCCCCCTGTTCCTCGGAATAGACACCGGCGGCACCTACACCGACGCCGTGTTGTGGTCTGAAGCCGGCGGCCCCGGCGGAAAAGTGCTGGCCAAGGCCAAGGCGCTGACCACCCGTCACGACCTGGCGGTCGGCATATCGGGCGCGGTCGATGCGGTGCTGCAAAAAGCCGGCACCGACCCGGCGGCGATCAAGCTGGTGTCGATGTCGACGACGCTTGCCACCAATGCGCTGGTCGAGGGCCAGGGCGGGCGCGTCGCGTTGGTGATGATCGGCTTTGCCGAAGGCGATCTGGCCCGCGACGGGCTGAAGGCGGCGCTCGGCACCGATCCGGTGGTGTTCTGCCCCGGCGGCCACGATGTCCATGGCAATGCGGCAAAACTCGATCTGTCCGGGCTGGAGGCAGCTTTGCCGGAACTGGAAAAATCGGTGTCCGGCTTTGCCGTCTGCGCCTATTTCGCCACCCGCAATCCGGCGCATGAGCTTGCCGCCCGCGACCTGATCCGCGACAGGACCGGCCTGCCGGTCACCGCCAGCCACGAGCTGTCGGCCAAGCTCGGCGGCCCGCGCCGGGCACTGACGACATTGCTCAACGCCCGGCTGATCTCGATGATCGACCGGCTGGTCGCGGCAACCGAAGGTTTTTTGGCCGCGCGCAAGATCGCCGCCCCGCTGATGGTGGTGCGCGGCGACGGCGCGCTGGTCTCGGCCGCCTTTGCCCGCCAGCGGCCGATCGAGACGATCCTGTCCGGCCCGGCCGCCAGCCTTGTCGGCGCCCGCCACATGACCGGCCTCGACAATGCCGTGGTCTCCGATATCGGCGGCACCACCACCGACGTCGCGGTGTTGGACAAGGGCCGGCCGCGGCTCGATCCGGAAGGCGCCACCGTCGGCGGCTTCCGCACCATGGTCGAGGCCGTCGCCATGCGCACTTTTGGCCTCGGCGGCGATTCCGAAGTGGCGCTGGAGGACGGCGCGCTCAACCCGAAGATCCTGCTCGGGCCGCGCCGCCTGGTGCCGCTGGCGCTGGCCGGCATGATGCATGGCGACGCGGTCACATCAGAACTGGAACGCCAGCTGCGCGCACCCAATCCCGGCCGCATGGATGGCCGCCTCGCGGTGCGCACCGGCGTGCCGGAGCGGCTCGCGGCCGGACTGACCGGTGCCGAAGCCAAGCTTTACGAGCTGATCGGTGCCGTGCCGCAGGCTCTCGACAGATTGCTGACTTCGAATGCCCAGAACGCCACCTTGAACCGGCTGGTGTCGCGCGGGCTGGTGCATGTCGCCGGCTTCACGCCGTCGGATGCCGCGCATGTGCTGGGCAGGCAGGCCAATTGGGATCTGGCTGCGGCGCGTCTGGGTGCCGAGCTGTTCGCGCGCAGGCGTGACGGCCGCGGCCAGTTCATCGCCGCCTCGCCGGAGGCGATCTCGGAACGGGTGCTGACCACGCTGACCCGCCTGTCGGCGGAAGTCATCCTCGAGACCGCCTTCGCCGAGGATGGGCTGGATGGCGCGGCGACCGTCGCCCACGCGCTGGTCCAGCGCGCCGTCGACGCCCATCCCGGCATCGCCCGGCTCAGCGTCGCGCTCGACCGTCCGGTCATCGGCCTCGGCGCCTCGGCGCCGTTGCACTATGCCGGCCTGGCCGAGCTGGTCGGCAATGACTGCGTGGTGCCTGAGGATACCGATGTGGCCAATGCGCTCGGCGCCGTCGTCGGCCAGGTCCGGGTTTCGGCCGAGGCGCGGGTCAGCCAGCCCAAGGAAGGGCTGTTCCGTGTCGCCTCAGGCGAAAGCGTGCGCGATTTCAACGACGAGGCGGCGGCGATCGCCGCGGCGGAGAGAGATGTGCGCGCTATTGCCGCCGGGCGGGCGAAGGACGCCGGCACCGACAGCGCCGAGATCGAAATCGCCAGCGAGTTCCGCGTCTCCACCGTCGAGGGCCAGCGCATGTTCATCGAGGCGCATGTCGTGGCGGTCGCGTCGGGCAGGCCAAGGATGGCGGTGTGATTAGCCGATCTCCCCCCTCGAGGGGGAGATGTCCGGCAGGACAGAGGGGGGCGCTGTCCCGCCAACGTCTCAGTCTTTCGCGGTAACACCTCAGACTTGCGGCTGGTCGTAAATGGCAAGGTCGGCGATCCTTCACGCCCCCCTCTGCCCTGCCGGGCATCTCACCCACAAGTGGGGAGATTGGCAGCTCCTGCAACGGCGAAAACGCCCTACCTTCACCTATGCCGAATTGACCCTGCAACCGCGACATGCCAAAGGCCCGGCCTAGCCTTTCGTCTGGAGAAGCCCTGATGACCGATCGCGTCGAGATCGCCGGATTGCGGATTGCCCGCGAGCTTCATCATTTTGTCGTGAACGAGGCGTTGCCGGGCACCGGCATTGAAGCGGAGGCATTCTGGAGCGGTTTTTCGGCGATCGTCCATGATCTCTCGCCAAAAAACCGGGCGCTGCTCGAAAAACGCGATGCCATGCAGGACAAGCTCGACCGCTGGTACCGCGACAATGGCGCGCCCGTCGACATGGAGGCCTACAAGAGCTTCCTCCGCGAGATCGGCTATCTCCTGCCCGAGGGGCCGGCCTTCAGCGTGACGACCGAAAATGTCGACCCGGAAATCGCGCTGGTCGCCGGGCCGCAGTTGGTGGTGCCGGTGATGAATGCGCGTTATGCGCTGAATGCCGCCAATGCGCGCTGGGGCTCACTGTATGATGCGCTCTACGGCACCGACGCCATCCCGGAGACGGACGGCGCCGAGCGAGGCAACAAATTCAATCCGGCGCGCGGCGCCAAGGTCGTCGCCTGGGCGAAAAGCGTCTTCGACGAGGCGGTGCCGCTCACGACAGGCAAATGGGCCGGCGTGAACGGGCTTTCGGTCGCCAACGGCATGTTGCGGCTGGGCGAGGGCGGCGGCGCCACCACGCTTGCCGACCCCAAGCAGTTTGCCGGCTATCGCGGCGATGCCGCCGACCCCGAAGCCGTCTTGCTGGTCAGGAATGGCTTGCACATCGAAATCGCCATCGACCGCAACAACCAGATCGGCCGCACCGATCCGGCCGGCATTGCCGATGTCGTGCTGGAATCGGCGCTGACAACCATCCAGGACTGCGAGGATTCGGTGGCGGCCGTCGATGCCGAGGATAAGGTGCTGGTCTACCGCAACTGGCTCGGCCTGATGAAGGGCGACCTGGCTGAAGAGATCACCAAGGCCGGCAAGAGCTTTGTCCGAAGGCTCAACCCCGACCGCACCTATACCGCGCCCGATGGCGGCACGCTGACCGTGCCCGGCCGCTCGCTGATGCTGGTCAGGAACGTCGGCCACCTCATGACCAATCCGGCGATATCGGACCGCGACGGCAATGAGGTGCCGGAAGGCATCATGGATGCGGCGCTGACGGCGCTGATCGCGCTGCACGATGTTGGCCCCAACGGGCGCCGCGCCAATTCTCGCGCCGGCTCGATGTATATCGTAAAACCCAAGATGCACGGGCCGGAGGAAATTGCCTTTGCCGTCGAGATTTTCGACCGCGTCGAGGCGCTGCTCGGCATGGCGAAAAACACCATCAAGATGGGCATCATGGACGAGGAGCGGCGCACCACCGTCAACCTCAAGGAGGCGATCCGCGCCGCCAGGGACCGCGTCGTCTTCATCAACACCGGCTTCCTCGACCGCACCGGCGACGAGATACATACCTCGATGGAAGCCGGCCCGATGATCCGCAAGGGCGACATGAAGCAGGCCGCCTGGATTGCCGCCTATGAAGCCTGGAACGTCGATACCGGGCTCGAATGCGGGCTGGCCGGCCACGCCCAGATCGGCAAGGGCATGTGGGCGATGCCCGACCTGATGGCGGCGATGCTGGCCGAGAAAATCGCGCACCTTAAGGCCGGCGCCAACACCGCCTGGGTGCCGTCGCCGACGGCGGCAACCCTGCACGCCACGCACTACCACAAGGTCGATGTCCAGGCCGTGCAGAAGGCGCTGAAAAGCCGGCCCAAGGCCAGGCTCGACGACATCTTGTCGGTGCCGGTAGCAAGGCGGCCGAACTGGTCGCCTGAAGACATCCAGAAGGAGCTAGACAACAACGCGCAAGGCATTCTGGGCTATGTCGTGCGCTGGATCGACCAGGGCGTTGGCTGCTCGAAAGTGCCTGACATAAACGACGTCGGCCTGATGGAGGACCGCGCCACGCTGCGCATCTCCTCGCAGCACATCGCCAATTGGCTGCATCACGGCGTCTGCACGCCCGATCAGGTCATGGAAACGATGAAACGCATGGCGGCGATCGTCGACCGCCAGAACGAAGGCGATCCACTCTACCGGCCGATGGCACCGGACTTCAACAATTCAATCGCGTTCCTCGCCGCCTGCGACCTCGTCTTCAAAGGCCGCGTCCAGCCCAACGGCTACACCGAGCCGGTGCTGCACGCGCGGCGGCTGGAACTGAAGGCGAAGCAAGGCGCCTGAAGCGAAGGCGCGGGAGCCGGCGTCCCCCTCCCCTTGAGGGCAGGGTGACCCGAAGGGCCGGGAGGGGTCCTGCATGAAGTGCGCCAACGCCCATTCTGACGATGCGCCTCAGGAAGAGGATCATCGGGGCCCAGGTTCGATTTCCAAAAATAGGGCAAGTCGAGGGACGCCGCGTCCTCCACACCGCGGCTGCCTCTAACCTCACGCGGGCGAGATCGAGCACGACATGAAAATATCGGTATGTCTGACCGGCTCCGGGGTTTCACGGAAGGGCGGGCAGGGCCTGAAGCCGAACGACTCATACACGGCAATGGCGTTTTTCATGTAGAACGTCGTGTGGATCAATACCGTCCGGATTCGGCCTTTCCGGATCTCCGCCAGCGCGGCCCCCATCAGCGCCCGGCCGATTCCTTTTCCGCGAAACGACGCGTCGACAAAAAACTTGTGAATCTCCGCCGTATGGTCGTCGAACTGGTCAAGGCGAGGCAGCCCGCCGGTAGGTTCTCCGATCGCGCGATAAACGCCATGGCATCTGGCGCGCCGAACTTCGCTGCCAGCGAACTGCCGCTCCTTTCGGGGTGGAAGATGGTCCTCACGTCCTCCTCCGAGACGCCGTAAGGCTGCACGGCGTCGACATCCCATTGTGCAAGCTTGCGGCAAAGCCCGGCCATGGTCTCGAAGTCTTCGGCACTGCGTGCCGGCGAAACAGAAATCATCCCCGCCTCAGCCCCGGTTAGGTGCATGACCGTAACATATGCGATCATCGGGCGCGAACCCGCAACCGTACTTCCAGCGAGCAGCAGAAGCACTACGCCGCCTGTGCCATCCGCTCCGAGCTCATGCGGTAGGAAATCGCCTCGGCCAGATGGATGCGGCCGACCGTTTCGCTGGCCTCGAGATCGGCCAGCGTCCGCGCCACCTTCAAGACGCGGTGGTAGGCTCTTGCCGAAAAGCCGAGCTTTTCGCTGGCGTCCCTCAGTAGCGACAGGCCGGCGGCATCGGGCATGGCGATCTCCTCGATAACCGACGGTGAGCAATGCGCGTTGGTGGTGGCGGAGGTCGCGCCGAGCCGTTCGAAACGCTCACGCTGGATCATACGGGCACGAGCGACGCGCAGTGCCACGGCTGCACTCTTCTCCGCCCGGTCCGGCCGGATCAGATCGCTGGCCGAAACCGCCGGTACCTCGATCCTGAGATCGATGCGATCGAGCAGCGGGCCGGAAATGCGCGCCTGGTAGTCGGTGCGGCAGCGGTCGCCGCGCAGGCAGCGATAGCCTGGCTCGCCGGCCATGCCGCAGCGGCACGGGTTCATCGCCGCGACCAGCTGGATGCGCGCCGGATAGGTGACGCGATGGTTGGCGCGCGCGATCCATGCAGTCGCCGGTCTCCAGCGGCTGGCGCAGCGCATCGAGCGCCTGCGGCGAGAATTCGGGAAACTCGTCGAGGAACAGCACGCCGTGATGGGCAAGCGAGGCCTCGCCCGGCCGCACGCGCAAGCCGCCGCCGACCATCGCCGCCATCGAGGCCGAATGATGCGGCGCGCGGAACGGCCGCCGGTCGGTGAGCTTTCCTTCGCCGAGTTCGCCGGCCACCGACGCGATCATCGAGACTTCGAGCAATTCCTTCGGCGCAAGCGGCGGCAGGATCGACGGCAGCCGCTGCGCCAGCATCGATTTGCCGGACCCGGGCGGACCGACCATCAGCAGATTGTGGCCGCCGGCTGCCGCCACCTCCAGCGCCCGCTTGGCGGTCTCTTGCCCCTTGATGTCGGCAAGGTCGGGCAGGTCGCGCGCCGAAGCATGGATGCCGGCTTCCGGCCGCGACAGGACCTGCGTGCCGCGAAAATGATTGGCGATGGCGATCAGGCTGCGCGGCGCCAATATGTCGAAATCCTTGCCGGCCCACGCCGCTTCCGGCCCGCAGGCGAACGGGCAGATCAGGCCCTTGCCTTCGGCATTGGCGCCGATCGCCGCCGGCAGCGCGCCGGCCACCGCGGCAATGGTGCCGTCGAGCGATAATTCGCCAAGCACGACATAGCCGGCCAGCATGTCGCCCGGAATGGCGCCGAGTGCCGCCATCAAACCGAGCGCGATCGGCAGATCGTAATGGCTGCCCTCCTTGGGCAGGTCGGCAGGCGCCAGATTGACGGTGACCTTCTTCGACGGCATCGACAGGCCGGATGCATGCAGCGCCGCCTGCACCCGCTCGCGGCTTTCGGCTACAGCCTTGTCGGCCAGGCCGACGATGTGCATGTTGACCTTGCCCGGCGCGATCATCACCTGCACGTCGACCGGCACGGCCTCGATGCCCTGGAAAGCAACCGTGCGAACCCGCGCCACCATGTCTTCACCCCGGCTGCAGGGTTGCCCCAAGCCCTTGCGATCATGCCGCGAACGGCGTCACCGGAGACAACCACAGATTTCCGGCGAAGGCAAGAACATTTGGGGAACGGCTGAACGCAGCGGCTCCAATGGGTTGCAACGCGGCCGCTCCGAAGCGAGACTAGTTACGCTTGCCCTCCACCGCATCCCAGAACAGGCTGGCGATGTCGGCGCCGCCGAAGCGCTTCACTTCGCGTATGCCGGTCGGTGAGGTCACGTTGATCTCGGTCATGTAGTCGCCGATGACGTCGATGCCGACGAGGATGAAGCCGCGCTCCCTCAGCCACGGGCCGATGCGGGCACAGATCTCGCGTTCGCGCTCTGTCAGCTCGGTCTTTTCGGCGCGGCCGCCGACATGCATGTTGGAGCGCGAATCGTGCTCGGCCGGCACGCGGTTGATGGCGCCGACCGGCTCGCCGTCAATCAGGATGATGCGTTTGTCGCCGGCGCGCACCTCCTTGAGGTAGCGCTGCACGATGTAGGGTTCGCGGAACATCTGGCCGAACATTTCGAGCAGCGAGGCGAGGTTGCGGTCGGCCTCGTGCAGGTGGAAGATGCCGGCGCCGCCATTGCCGTAGAGCGGCTTGACGATGATGTCGCCAAACTCCTTGCGGAAGGCGGCGACTTCGAGCGGATCCTTGGTGATCAGCGTGTCCGGCATCAGGTCGGGAAATTCGGTGACGAAGATCTTTTCCGGGCTGTTGCGCACCCAGGCCGGGTCGTTGACCACCAGCGTCTTCGGATGGATGCGCTCGAGGATATGCGTGGTGGTGATGTAGTTCATGTCGAAGGGCGGATCCTGCCGCAAAAGGATGACGTCCATCTCCGAAAGATCGGTACGGATTTCTTCGCCCAGTGAATAATGGCTGCCCTTCTCGTCGCGGACCTGCATCGCCTCGATGCGGGCAAACACCTTGCCGTCGCGCAGCGACAGCCGGTCGGGCGTGTAGTGGAACAGCTGGTGGCCGCGCCGCTGCGCTTCCAGCGACAGCGCAAACGACGTGTCGCCGGCAATCGACACGGTGGAGATGTGGTCCATCTGGACGGCGACTTTCAGGGGCATGGCAGCTCTCCGGCGCACTTGCAGCGATCCACTTGGATGCACAAAGTACGCTCCAACACTTTTGAATCCATGCATCGTGCTGTCCGAAAATCGATTCCGATTTTCGCGCCGATGCATCGACGACAGCGATATAAGGAAATCGGCGGCTTCTGCCAATCGGCCAAGGTCATGATGAGGCTGCGCTTCGTTTGGCGCAGATCCCAATGCGATGTGCCGTCAGCGATCGAAGACCAGCTTGGAATAGCCGAGGAAGGACAGCGCCATGGCAATCAGCGAGGCGACCGCAAGGGCGATGAGCGGCGACACCGTCGGCAGCGCGAACAGGATGGCGCAATAGACGAGATAATTGACGACGCTGGTGGCAATGCCGACGCCGCCATAGCGTGCGCCCTCTTGCGCGATGCCGCGGCTGGAAGGCGAAAACGTCAGATGGCGGTTGATCAACCAGGTGACGGACAGGGCAAAACCGATCGAAATGATGCGAGCCGCGAATGGTCCGAGCGGCGCTATCGTCAGCACCAGCCAAAGCGCCGCCGCATCGGCGACGAAGCCGACGCCGCCGGCGAAAATGAAGCGGGCGAGGCGTCCCATTCAGGCTCTAGGCCGCGCGCGGGGTCTTGCCCGGTCCGGCCTTCAAAGTCGCGAGGGCGCTTGCACGTTCACGTTCGACGCGACCGGAAGGCATCGACAGATAGAAGATGCGCTTCTGCTCGGCCCGGCCGCGCGACACCGAATCGAGGATTACCCCGGTCACCGCCGCCAGCATCGACAGCAGCAGCAGCCCGACCGACAGCACCCAGGTCGGCATGCGCGGCACAAGCCCGGTTTCGGCGAACTCGATCAGCACCGGCGCCATCAGGAACAGGCTCGATGCCAGGAAGAACACCGAAAAAGCGCCGAAGAAACGCAGCGGCTGTGTCTCCTTCATCAGCATGGCGAACATCCACAGGATCTTCGCGCCGTCGCGAAAGGTCGACAGCTTCGACGAGGAGCCTTCCGGCCGGCGGCCATAGTCGAGCCCGATCTCGCTCACCGGCAATTTGAGCTGCGAGGCGTGCACCGACATTTCGGTCTCGATCTCGAAACCGCCGGAAACGGCGGGAAAGCTCTTGACGAAGCGCCTGGTGAAGGCGCGGTACCCCGAGAAGATATCGGTAAAGTCCGAGCCGAACAGCCGCTTGTAGAGGCTGTTGAAGATGCGGTTGCCGAAGGCATGGCCAGTCCTGCCGGCATCGTCGGCGACGCCGCGCCTGGTGCCCACCACCATGTCGGAGCGCTCGGTCAGCAGCGTGTTGATCAGTTGCGGCGCGTCCTCCGGCGCATAGGTGCCGTCGCCGTCGGCCATCAGATAGATGTCGGCCTCGATGTCGGCGAACATGCGGCGCACGACATTGCCTTTGCCCTGGCGCGGCTCGCGCACCACGATGGCGCCGGCGGCGCGGGCTCGGAGCGCCGTCAGATCGCGCGAATTGTTGTCGTAGACATATATCGCGGCGGCAGGCAGCGTCTCGCGAAAGCGCCGCACCACTTCGCCGATCGTCAGCTCCTCATTGTAGCAAGGCAGGAGCACGGCGATGCTCGGCTCATGGCGCACTTCTTGTGGCATTTTCGTCTCCGGATGCCCTGTGAGGTCCCTGACCGCTCAAACGCCGGCCTCGCTCGGGGCGGCTTTACTATTTATTGAAGCTGTTAAGGCTAGGTTTAAACCGCCCCGTATTCCTTCCAAAGGTCCTGATATGAGCACAGCCGACGATGGCGCCTCCATTTGGAGGTCCGATATCGCGCTGGCGCTGCTTGCCACGCTGCTGGCGCTTGCCGTCAATGCCTTTGCCGGTTTCCCGGAACTGACCAATGCCGGCGGCGACAACGACAATCTGCTGCGCCTTGTCGAAGTTCGCGACATGCTGGCCGGCCAAAGCTGGTTCGATCTGCACCAGTACAGGATGGGCCTGGAAGGCGGCTTCGTCATGCACTGGTCGCGGCTGGTCGATGCGCCGATCGCCGCCATCACGGCCGTGTCGGCCCTGACCGGGAGCACGGTCTTTGCCGAGAATTTTGCGCAAGTGCTGTGGCCGGCGCTGCTCTTTTGCCTGACCGTGTTTTTCACCGCTCGCACCGCGCGCAGCTTTGCTGGTGACGGCGCCGTGCTGCCCGCTGTCGTCGTCGGCGCCGCCGCACTGCACTTCCTCGGCATTTTTTCGCCTGGCGCGCTCGATCACCACAATGTCCAGCTGATGCTGAGCATGGCCAGCCTGAGCCTTCTGCTTGAAGCGCCGTTGCGCAGGCCGGCGGCACTACTCTCCGGCCTGTGCGCCGGATTGATGCTGGCCGTCGGCATGGAAACCGCGCCTTATGTCGCCACCATCGGCGCCTCTGTCGCCACGCTGTTTGCCCTCGACGCCGATGGCGAGAGGCCGATTGCCAGGGATTTCGGCCTCGGCTTTGCCGGCGTGTCCGCTCTCGTCTTTGTCGCCACCATCGCACCGTCCGCCTGGGGTCAGGCGCAATGCGACGCCTTCTCGACCGTGCAGTTCGTCGTCGCAGCGATTGCCGGAACCGGCCTTGCGGCGATAGCGTCGGTCGAGCCCGCTGGCCGCACGCGCCAACGGCGCATCGCCTCGCTTGGCCTGCTTGCCCTGATATTGGCCGCAGTCGTCGTCTTTTTGTTCCCGCAATGCCTGGCAGCGCCCTATGCCAACCTCGATCCGCGCCTCAAGGAGCTATGGCTTGATCACATCGACGAGGCGCAATCGCTGTTCAAGCTTCTCGCTGAAGATCCGGCCGGGGTGGTGGCGCGCTATGCTACGCCGCTCATCGCGCTCGTGCTGATGGCGCTTCGCCTTGGCCGTGGCGGCTGGCGGCGGCAGGACAGCCTTGTCGGCACGCTGCTTGTCGTGGCCTTCATCGTCAGTGCCTGGCAGGTGCGCGGTTCGACATTCTCGATCGCCTTCGCCGTCATCCCGCTTGCTGCCTGGATTGCCAAATGGCGTCAACGGGCCGAGGCCAGCCCGTCGCGCGGCGTGGCGCTGCGCATGGCCGCCGTCTGGCTGGTTTCGGTGAATGCCGTCTGGACTGGGGCTGCCGCGGCGACCTCGGTCGCCTTCGAGGACAGCAATACCGCCGCCGATAATGGCGACGGCGCCGATGTCGCTTGCCAGCGCATGGCCTCCTTTGCGGCGCTTGGCCGCCTGCCCGGCACCACGGTGCTGGCAATTTCCAATCTCGGATCGCCGATCCTGGCCTATTCCGGACACCGCGTCTTCGCCGGGCCTTATCATCGCAACGTCGCCGGCAACCTGCTGGCGCTCGATGCCTTCCTTGGGTCCGATGCCGATGCCAGGACAATCCTGGCGGATCATCACGTCGGCCTCGTCGCATTGTGCCCCGGCAGCCCCGAAAGCAAGCTCCTCGCCGCCAAGGCGCCGGCAGGTTTTCTCGCCGGGTTGATGCGCGGCAGCGTACCGGAATGGCTTGAGCCGGTTGCCGGGACCAGCGGAGCCGCCGTCGAATTGTACCACGTCCGGCTGGGCGGCTGATCGATCGGGGGCGCGTGCGGCCTTTTGTCGGACATAAGTCCCGACTATCCACTCTTTCGCCCTTGCCCGCCCGACATGGCTGGATAGGATGCGCGCCGGTCAGACCGAGATCGTTGGACCGGGAGAGAATTCATGATGCCATCGGCACGCTTTGCCGACCTCGAAGGCGCTTCGGTGCTGATCACCGGTGGCGGCTCGGGCATTGGAGCCGCCTTGACCGAGGGATTTATCCGCCAGGGGGCAAAGGTCGCCTTTATCGATATCGCCGACCGTCCGAGCCTGGCGCTGGCCGATCGGTTAGACAAGGAGCTCGGCCGGCGGCCGCTCTATCTCAAGACCGATATACGCGATATCGAGGCATTGCGGTTATCAGTTGCCAAAGCCGCCGAGGCGCATGGCGACGTGACCGTGCTGGTCAACAATGCCGCGCAGGATGACCGTCATACCGTCGAAGACGTCACGGTCGAGTTCTGGGACAACAATCATGCCATCAACCTGCGCCCGCATTTCTTCAGCGCACAGGCGGTGGCGCCGGGCATGAAGCGGGCCGGTGGCGGCTCGATCATCAATTTCACCTCGACCTCGTTTCTCATCAACCATCCCGATATGCCGGCCTATACCGCCGCCAAGGCCGGCATCGTCGGCCTCACCAAGGGTCTTGCCGGCAAGCTCGGCGTCGACGGCATTCGCGTCAACGCAATCGCGCCCGGCTGGGTGATCACCGAGCGACAGAGAAAGCTCTGGGTCACCGAACAGGCGCTCGCCGCCCACGTCGCCAAGCAGTGCGTCAAAGAGGTGATGCAGCCGGAAGACGTTGTCGGCACCGTGCTGTTCCTGGCGTCGGATGCTTCACGCATGCTGACCGCGCAGATGCTGATCGTCGACGGGGGGTTCCTGTGATCTCATCGAGCAAGGCCCCTTCTGTCGCGGCCGTCGACTGGGGCACCACCCGGATGAGGGTGTGGCTGCTCGACGGCGCCGGCAAGGTTCTCGCCGAGCGGCGCGGCGATGACGGGCTGATCACCGCCCAGGCTAAAGGATTTTCGTCCGTTCTCGAAGGGCATCTGGCTGCCATGGGTGCCCCCGAGGCGCTGCCGGTCATCATTTGCGGGATGGCCGGTTCGCGCCAGGGCTGGCTGGAGGCGCCCTATGTCAGCGTGCCGGCGCCGATCGGCGCTATCCTCGCCGGCGCTGCCCGCATCCCCGGCCAGCGCCGCGACATCCGCATCGTGCCCGGCCTTGCCCAACGCCTTGCCGATGCACCTGACGTCATGCGCGGCGAGGAAACGCAGCTTGCCGGCGCCGGTTTGCCGGCACAGGGACGCCACCTCGTCTGCATGCCCGGCACCCATTCGAAATGGGTGCTGGTCGAGGACGGTTCCATTGCCGGCTTCGGCACCTGGCCGACCGGCGAGCTGTTTTCGGTGCTGGCTGCGCACTCGATCCTGCGCCATTCGCTGGGCGAGCCGCCGCAGCCGGTTGCCGCCGAAAGTCCGTTTTTCCGGGACTGGTGCCTGAAGGCGTTGGCCGAGGGCGGTGACATCGTTTCAAGACTGTTCTCGATCCGCGCCGCCAGCCTGTTGCAGGACCTGAAGCCCGAAGATGCCGCAGCCTCTCTGTCCGGCCTGCTGATCGGCGGCGAGATCGCTTCGGCAAATAGCCGCTATGGGGCAAGCGCCGTGCCCGTCGTGCTGATCGCATCGGGCGCACTCGGCAGGCTCTATGCCGAGGCGCTCGGCCTTGCCGGGCTCGCTTTCAGGGCGGTCGACGCCGATGAGGCGGTGCGTGCCGGCCTTGCCGAAGCCGCGGGCGAAAATGGCATGATCGCCAAAAATGGAGTTGCCGCATGACCGAAACCGCACCTTTTCCAAAGCTCAAGCGGGGTCTGGTCGCGATCCTGCGTGGCCTCAAGCCAAGCGAGGCGGTGGCGATCGGCCAGGCGATCTTCGGCGCCGGCATCGAAGCAATCGAGGTGCCGCTCAACTCGCCCGAGCCTTTTGTTTCCATCGCCAGTATTGTCGAAGCGCTTCCTCCGACGGCGCTGGTCGGCGCCGGCACGGTGCTCACCGCCGCCGATGTCGACGGTCTGCACAAGGCCGGCGGGCGGCTGCTGGTCAGCCCCAATATCGATGCCGAGGTCATGGGCCGTGCCATGCAGTACGGCATGGTGACGATGCCCGGCGTGTTCACGCCGACCGAGGCATTTCAAGCAATCCGGCTCGGCGCCTCGGCATTGAAATTCTTCCCGGCGAGCGTGCTTGGCGCGGCGGGCATTTCGGCGATGCGCGCGGTGCTGCCAGCCAGTGTGCTGGTCGGCGCCGTCGGCGGCGTTTCGGACAAGGACTTTGCCGGCTACAAAGCGGCCGGCGTCACCGTCTTCGGTCTTGGCTCCAGCCTGTTCAAGCCGGGCATGAGCATCGACGAAGTGGCAGCACGGGCGAAGGCTGCGGTCGTGGCCTGGGACGCGGCGTTTGGAGCGGCATGATGAGCGAGACCATCGTTTCGGTTTTTTCCGACCATGTCTGCCAACTCGGCGAGGGGCCAAGCTATGACCCTGCCACGGACACGCTCTATTGGTTCGACATCGTCAACGGCCAGCTCCTGGAACAGCGCTTGTCCGGCGGTGCGGTCAAAATCCACGAGCTCGGTCAGATGGCCAGCGCCATCGCCATCGTCGACGACCAACGCCAGCTGATCGCCACCGAGACCGGCCTGCATGTCCGCGATGTCGCGACCGGCAAGCTGACGCTGCACACGCCGATCGAGGCCGATAATACGGTCACCCGCTCGAACGATTCCCGCGTTCACCCTTGCGGCGCCCTCTGGGTCGGCACCATGGGTAAGGGCGAGGAGAAGGCCGCCGGTTCTATCTACTGGTTCTTCAAGGGCGAGCTGCGCCGGCTCTATGCGGATCTCACGGTGCCCAATTCGATCTGCTTTTCCGAAGATGGGACCATCGCCCATTATACCGACACCAGCACCGGGCTGTTGATGCGCGTCGGCTGCGATCCTGCGACCGGCCTGCCGGTTGGCGAACCGAAGGTCTTCGTCGATCACCGTTCGGCCAAGGGCTATATCGATGGTTCGGTGCTCGACCGCGACGGCATATTGTGGAACGCTTGCTGGGGCGGCAGCGTCGTCGAAGCCTATGGACCCGACGGCAAGCTTGTCCGTTCGGTGGCGATGCCGGCGACGCAGCCGTCCTGTCCGGCTTTTGTCGGCAGGAATGCCGACCGGATCGCGGTCACCTCCGCCTGGTCCGGCAAGAGCGAGAAGCAGCGCCTGCTCGACCCGCAAGCCGGCATGACGTTTATGCTCGACATTCCAGTCAATGGTCGCTTCGAGCCGCGCGTGCTGATTGGCTAGACCATGGTCCCGAACCTTTGGTTCGGAAAAGATCATGGTCAAACAAGAAGATGGTGCGCTTGCTGTCGTGCAGGCGTCCGATCAACGTCGGTTCCGCGCAAGCCGAATGCGTTCCCCGTGCGATGGTAGGCAATCGTGCTGCCAGGAGCCGTTCCACCCATGTCAAGCCGCAAGCCGAAGCTGATCCTTGTCTACGAGCCGGAAAAGGCCTGCTTCGATCGGCTGGTCGCCGATAACCACGTGCCGGAGCGTGCCGTCGAAATCGCCTCCTATCTGGCGCAATCGACCGACATCGCTGCTGAATTCGACGCACTTGCCGCCGCTTGCCAGAAGCGCGGCTTGTCGTTTGCGCCGGTGACACTCGACGCCGCCGCAAGCGTTCTCGCCGGCGAGGACCCGAAGACCACGCTCGTCTGGACACTGACCGACGGCATCGCCTATTTCCGCGGCGGCGCGGCACCAGCTCTGGCACGGCTGAACGGCCTGAAGGCGATCGGCGCCGACGATGCGCTTTTTGCGCTCTGTCAGGATAAGTTCCGTTCCGGCGCCGTGCTCGGCGCGCTTGGCTTGCCGGTGCCGCGGGCGGGCCTTGCCCGTGACGGAGCCTGGCTGGTCGCGCCGCCGGACTCGCCCGCCGGCTGGTTCGTCAAGCCGAACCGGCTCGGCGCCAAGATCGGCATCTGGCCGGATTCGCGCTGCCACGATCTCGGCCACGCGCTGGAGCTTAGCCGGCGCGTCTTCGCCGCCTATCGCGACGATGTCGTGGTCCAGCCCTATGTCGCCGGCCGCAACGCGCGCGCCAGTTTTCTCGGATTGAAGCCGGATACCGGCGCCGAGGCGATCGGCATCGCCCTTGTCGATTCGGGCAGCGATTTCCAGACCATGCAGGACAGCCTGGCGCTTTACGGCGATACCGGTGTAGCGGCGAAAGCCGCGGGAAATTACGCTGAGCCGTTGCTGCTTCCCGTTGGCGCCAGCCAGCCTCGAGCCGATGCAAGAATTCGTCGCATCGCCGAAAGCCTGATGGTCGGGCTTGGCCTGCGGGATGTGTTTTCCATCGACTTCCGGGTCGAAGCCGACGACAGCGTGCACCTCATCGAGTTCGAGGTCTGCCCCGGCCTGCCCTGCTTCGATTTCCGCGATTACTGTCGCCAGCAATGGGGCCTGAGCCTCGCCAATGCGATGGCCGAGACCGCGATGAACCGACTTCGCGCCTAAATCCCCTCGACCAGCACGATTTCACCATCAGCCACCTTCTGGCGGATCGCGACCGCGCGCTGGTATTCGGGCGAGTGGTAGCAGTCATGCGCCGCCGCAAGCGACGGAAACTCGATGATCACATTGCGGTCGCGGCCCGGCCCCTCGGCCTTCTCATGCGCGCCGCCGCGCGCCAGGAACTTGGCGCCGAAGCGGTCGAAGGCCAGCTTGGCGGCTGCGACATAGTCCTTGTAGCCTTCCGCATCGCGCACGTCGACGCGAGCGATCCAGTATCCCTTGGGCATCGGTTTCTCCTGGTTTTTGGTCCTTATGCCGAGCGCATTTCATCGAGGATGGCTTCAGCTGCCGCCCGCCGGTCGGCCGCGCCGACGATCGGCCGGCCGACCACGAGGTGGCTGGAGCCGTTGCGGATCGCCTGCGCCGGCGTCACCACCCGCTTCTGGTCGCCATGGTCGCTGCCCGTGGGCCGGATCCCCGGCGTCACGACGGCCAGGTCGGGGCCGACGATGCGGCGCACCGCCTCCGCTTCCTCGGCCGAGCAGACGATGCCGCCCATGCCGGCATGTAGCGCCTGCTCGGAGCGCCTCAGCACCAGCGTATGCGGATCATATTCATAGCCGGCGTCGATCACGTCCTGCTCGTCCATCGAGGTCAGCACGGTGACCCCGAGCAGGCAAAGGTCGCTGCCCTTCGCAGCCTCGACCGCCGCCTTCATCGTCTTCGGATAGGCATGGATGGTCAGCATGCTCATGCCCATCCTGACGATGTTGTCGATCCCCTTGGCCACCGTGTTATCGATGTCGAGCAGCTTCATGTCGAGAAAGATCCTGGTGCCGCCGCTGGCCAGCTCGCGGGCGAAGTCGAGCCCGCCGGCAAAGGCGAGCTGGTAACCGATCTTGTAGAAGGAGACGATCCCGTCGAGCTCGCGCACCGCTTTCTCGGCTTCCTTCAGCGTCGGCAGGTCGAGGCCGACGATCAGCCTTTCCTGCATCGTGTCGGCATGCGCGGCGTCCGGGATCATGCCTCGATCCGCGTCGACAGCATGCGCGAGGTTTCGATCAGCGTTCGGCATAGGTGCTCCATCGATTGGCGTAGTCTCTCGTCCCTGAAGTTGCCCTCGTCGTCGAAGGCGTTGCCGCCCTCCGGCACCGAGCATTCCGGTGTCACCACCTCCATCCGGCAGCGCACCAGAACGGCGCGCAGATGGTTGATGCAGCGTATCCCGCCGAAGGGTCCGTTGGAAGACGAGCAGAGGCCGGCAACCTTGCCGGCAAGCGGCCTGAACGTCCGGCCGCCATCCTTGCGCAGCTGGCTTACCCAGTCGATGGTGTTCTTGAGCAGCGGTGGAATGGAGCCGTTATATTCAGGCGTCGCGATCAGCAGCCCGTCATGGGCGGCGATCATCCGGCCGAGCTTGACGGCGTCTTCGGGAATGCCTTCTTCCTTTTCCAGATCCTGGTCGAGGATCGGCAACGGATAGTCGGCGAGCGAGATGCGGGTCACCTCCGCGCCCTGCATGGCAAGTTCCTTCTGCGCAACGTCGGCGGTCCTGGCGCTATAGGCGCCGCTGCGCACCGAACCGGCGACGACGAGAATTTTCGGGATCACAGCCATGGGGTCTGCCTTGTCACCCGATGGGTATAAGACAAGTGCTATTCAAAACCCAACGCTGCAATTCAGGCGGCCCCGCGTCGGTAGATCCAAAGCTGCGTCGGCGGAATGTTGCGGATGACGAAATGGAAATGCTCGACCGTATAGTCGCCGCGGCCCGGCGGGATCGGCGACAGCGGCCCGTAAGTCAGCTGCACGATCGGCCGGCCCGCCGGGATGCGGTCGAGCAGGCTCTCGACATAGGCGATGCGCTGGGCGACCGGGAAGTTGAGCAGCGGCACGCCCGATATCACCGAATCGAAGACCAGATCGCGCTTGTCACCGAGCGTCGCGTCGAGATTGAAGGCGTCGCCCTCGATGACGTTGACGCCTGGATAAAGCTGGCGCAGATGGCGCACGAAATCAGTGGAATATTCGACCGCGTAGAGATTTTCAGGCTTTATGCCCTGAGCGAGGATGGCGCGCGTGATGACGCCTGTGCCAGGCCCGACCTCGAGCACCGGCAGGCCGGATTTCGGATTGACGATCGAGGCCATCTTGCGCGCGGTGATGGAACTGGTCGGGACGATCGAACCGACCGCCTTCGGCTTGTCGATCCAGCCCTTGAAGAACTTCAGTTCGTCGTCGAACTTTTCCGCCAGCGTCTTTCGCAGTCCGGGACTACGCGTCATCGAAAGTCCTCCTCAACGCTCCCTCGCATGCTACTTAGCAGCTACGAGGTGCAAGACAAGGCGAATCCCCGGATAAGGTGTTGATGACGCTCGGGAAGCGTTTCCAGGGATCAGCTTCAATGCTCGCCGAACGTTTCGAAAAAGTCCTTCATGCGGGCGAAAAATCCGCTCGACTGGGGCGAATTGTCCTTTGAGGAAAGCTGCTCGAATTCCTCCAGCAATTCGCGCTGGCGGCGCGAAAGGTTCTGCGGCGTCTCGACCACGGTCTGGATGTAGAGGTCGCCGATATTGGGCTGGCGCAGCACCGGCATGCCCTTGCCCTTGAGGCGGAACTGGCGGCCGTTCTGGGTGCCTTCCGGCACCTTCACCTTCGTCTGGGTGCCGTCCAATGTCGTCACCTCGAACGAGCCGCCAAGTGCTGCCGTCGTCATCGAGATCGGCACCTTGCAATAAAGATCGGCGCCGTCGCGCTGGAAGAACTCGTGCGGCTTGACCGCGAGGAAGATGTAGAGATCGCCCGATGGGCCGCCGCGCAGGCCGGCCTCGCCCTCATTGGCAAGCCGGATGCGGGTGCCGTCCTCGATCCCGGCAGGGATGTTGACCGACAGCGAGCGCTCCTCGGTGACGCGGCCCTGGCCGGCGCATTTCGGACATGGATCCTTGATGGTCTGGCCGCGCCCCTGGCATTGCGGGCAGGTGCGCTCGATCGAGAAGAACCCTTGCGTGGCGCGCACCTTGCCGTGGCCGTTGCACATCGAGCAGGTGACGGGCTGGGTGCCGGGCTTGGCGCCGCTGCCCGAGCATTCCGAGCAGGAGATCGATGCCGGCACGCGGATCTGCGCGGTCTTGCCGGAAAATGCCTCTTCCAGCGTGATTTCCATATTATAGCGCAGGTCGGCGCCGCGCTCGCGACCGCCGGACGAGCGACGCTGGCGCCCGCCCATCATGTCGCCGAAAATGTCCTCGAAAATGTCGGCGAAGCCGCCGGCGCCAAAGCCTTGCGCCCCGCCATTCATGCCGCCGTGCTCGAAGGCGGCGTGGCCGAAGCGATCGTAGGCGGCGCGCTTCTGCGGGTCCTTCAGCGTTTCGTAGGCTTCGTTGATTTCCTTGAATTTGTGCTCGCAGGCATGGTCGCCTGGGTTGCGGTCGGGATGGAACTGCATGGCCAGCTTGCGGAAAGCGCTCTTGAGCTCCTTCTCGTCGGCGCCTTTTTGCACGCCCAGCGTTTCGTAAAAATCAGCTTTCATGTTTTCCCGCAGTCCGGATAGTCAACGTCTTGAAGTATCGTTGCGTCGTTTGCCGGCACGCTGTTCCGATTTAGGTGTGATGGAGCCGGGATGCCAGTGTCTACGAGGCTTTGTCCGCATTTTTTCGGGTAGCTCGGCGTTTTTCCGGCAAAGGGTTGCAAAAAAGCCCGGCTGTGCGCCGGGCTTTTTGCTTACCTGTACCGTCAGGCGGTTCAGGCCGACTTCTTCTTCTCGTCGTCTTCGTCGATTTCCTCGAAATCGGCATCGACCACATCGCTGTCCTTGGCGGCATCAGCCTTGGCGTCGGCCTCGGCGGCTTCCTTCTGCGAAGCCTCGTACATCGCCTGGCCGAGCTTCATCGAGACTTCGGCGAGCGTCTGCGTCTTGGCCTCGATCTCGGTCACATCATCGCCTTCGGCAGCGGTCTTCAACGCCGCGATCGCATCGGCAATCGCCGTGCGGTCGGTCTCCGAGACCTTATCGCCATAGTCCTTCAGCGACTTCTCCGAGGAATGCACCAGAGCCTCGGCCTGGTTGCGGGCCTCGACCAGTGCGCGACGTTTCTTGTCGACTTCGGCATTGGCCTCGGCATCCTTGACCATCTTCTCGATGTCAGCGTCCGAAAGGCCGCCAGACGCCTGGATGCGGATCTGGTGCTCCTTGCCGGTGCCCTTATCCTTGGCCGAAACGTTGACGATGCCGTTCGCGTCGATGTCGAACGTGACCTCGATCTGCGGCACGCCACGCGGCGCAGGCGGGATGCCGACCAGGTCGAACTGGCCGAGCGCCTTGTTGTCGGCGGCCATTTCACGCTCACCCTGGAAGACGCGGATGGTCACCGCCGACTGCGAATCCTCAGCCGTCGAGAACACCTGGCTCTTCTTCGTCGGAATCGTCGTGTTGCGCTCGATCAGCCGCGTGAATACGCCGCCCAGCGTCTCGATGCCGAGCGACAGCGGCGTCACGTCGAGCAACAGCACGTCCTTGACGTCGCCCTGCAGCACGCCGGCCTGGATGGCAGCGCCAAGTGCGACGACCTCATCCGGGTTGACGCCCTTGTGCGGTTCCTTGCCGAAGAACTGCTTCACGATCTCCTGTATCTTGGGCATACGGGTCATGCCGCCGACCAGAACGACCTCGTCGATCTCAGCGGCCTTGAGGCCGGCATCCTTGAGCGCCGCCTTGCAGGGCTCGATGGTGCGCTGGACGAGATCTTCGACAAGGCTCTCGAACTTCGCACGCGTCAGCTTTAGCGTCAGGTGCTTAGGGCCGCTGGCATCGGCGGTGATGAAGGGCAGGTTGATCTCGGTCTGCGTGGTGGACGACAGCTCGATCTTGGCCTTTTCAGCCGCTTCCTTGAGGCGCTGCAGGGCGAGCTTGTCGTTCCGCAGGTCGATACCCTGTTCCTTCTTGAACTCGGCCGCCAGATATTCGACCAAACGCATGTCGAAATCCTCGCCGCCGAGGAAGGTGTCGCCATTGGTCGACTTCACTTCGAACACGCCGTCGCCGATTTCGAGCACCGAAATGTCGAACGTGCCGCCGCCAAGGTCATAGACGGCAATCGTCTTGCCTTCCTTCTTGTCCAAGCCATAGGCAAGTGCTGCCGCCGTCGGCTCGTTGATGATGCGCAGCACTTCCAGGCCGGCGATCTTGCCTGCATCCTTGGTGGCTTGGCGCTGGGCGTCGTTGAAATAGGCCGGAACGGTAATGACCGCCTTCTCGACCTTTTCGCCGAGATAGGCTTCCGCCGTTTCCTTCATCTTCTGCAGGATCATCGCCGAGATCTGGCTGGGCGACTGGTTCTTGCCGCCGGCCTCGACCCAGGCATCGCCATTGTCGCCCTTGACGATCTTGTAGGGGACAAGCTTCTTGTCCTTCTCCGTCACCGGATCGTCATAGCGGCGGCCGATCAGGCGCTTGACCGCGAAAATGGTGTTTTCAGGATTGGTGACCGCCTGGCGCTTGGCCGGCTGGCCGACGAGGCGCTCGCCGTCGCTGTTGATGGCGACGATCGAAGGGGTCGTGCGCGCGCCTTCCGCATTCTCGATGACCTTGGATTCCTTGCCGTCCATGATGGCGACACAGGAGTTGGTTGTTCCCAGATCGATACCGATTACTTTTGCCATTTCTCTAATCTCTCCGCTAAGCAGGCTCTCAGGACCCGTACAGGCGTTCCGACGAAAGCCCCTGTTCACAAGAAATTCCGCTCCGGCAACCGGCATTCGGCGCTGGACGGCTTGGCGCGTATATAAGAACAGGCTGCGTGGCGCGCAAGCATTCCTGCGCAAGGCGTTCACCATTCATCGCGGTTGATCGGATTCGGGACCGGCAGGCCCGTATTTTCCGGCCGTGATCCAGCCGGCCCGGCCCCGGTCCATGAACCTTTCCGCCTCACCTCGCGACTGACGCTCAGGTGCCGCGTGGTGCGGCCCCGGAAAGGAAAGCCCCATGACCACAGATCCAGAGGCTCGATGGTCTCCGGGAACAGCAGGAACTCAGCGCGACAGTCGCCTTCGGGACCGGGTCGATGCGCTGGGCTTTCCGCTGGTTCCGTTGACCCTGCGCGGACGCCGGCGTATCATGACGGTGAGGAAAGCAGACAATTCGATCAGGGATGAACGTGCCGGAACGCCGCGCCTTGCCCTGATTTGCGCGCCGAGACCGGATGTTTCTCCCATGACCTGTGGGGGGAGATCCATGTCTTGCGACCATGGCGCGTCCGTGCGCTCTCGTGCCGGCCATTTGCGCCGCGCAATCCAGGCTGCCAGCGGATTATCGGCCTTGGCACTCGCCGCTGGGCTCTGGCTCGGCGGCTCGGCACAGGCCCAGGAAACCCAGATCATCTATCCCGGCTCGATGGCAGTGACCGGATTCTCTGGCACCATCATCCCCAATTTCGAGGAAGGCCTGCCGCCGGGCGTCGATCCGGTCGACGAGACCTTCATCGACACGGCGCGCGCAACCTTGCGCGTCTTCGACGTTTCAAGGCTGGGCGGGCCGGCGTCTGGCCAATTGGTCTTCACCCCGCCACCCTTCGAGGTCACGGCCGAGCAAATCGGCCAGGTGTTCGGCATCACTTATGACGACGGCGTGCGCGACGGCGTTCCCTCGGCCATTCCAAACCTCTATGCCGGCGCCACCTCGCTGCACGGCATCCGCATCGTCACACCAGACGGCGATGCCGACGGCCGGCCGGAGCGGCAGCGCCGCGGCACGGCTGACGCGGTCTTCATGGACGGCCAGTTCGGCACCGAAAACGGCGGCGGCCCCGGAACGATCTGGAAGATCGATGGCATCACCGGCGCCGTCTCGAAATTCGCCGATATCGACGCCAATAGCGGTCCCGGCATCGGCGACGTCACTCTCGACAATATCCACCGCCAGTTCTTCGCCAGCGATCTCGACACCGGCCTTATCCACCGCATCGACGCCAATGGCGCGCTAGTCGACACGTTCGACCACGGCGTCGCCGGCCGCCCGGCGCACGGGCTGCCCCCAGTCGCCGACGACGGCTCGGTGATGGACATCCAGGGTGCTGCCTTCGACAGCGAGGACCCCGATAGCTGGGGCTACACACAGGACGAGCGCCGCGTCTGGTCGGTCGCCTATCGTGGCGGCCGGCTCTATTACTCGGTCGGGGAAAAGGCGGAGATCTGGTCGGTGGGCATTGCCGGCGACGGCAGCTTCGGCGACCCGCGCTGGGAGCTGACCGTCAAGGCCGACAAGGATTACGCGGTCACCGACATCGCCTTTGACAACAAGGGCTTCATGTATCTGGCTCAGCGCGGCCCGGTGGAAAACCGCTACGACTACAGCCAGTTCGCCGATTCCGGCAAGGGTGAGGTCATCCGCTACTGGCGCGAAAATCCGGACGATCCGGCAACGGAATCGGTCTGGGTGGAAGTGCCGCAGGAATATGCGGTCGGCTTCCCGCAAGACAACCGGCAGTCGGCCGGCGGCCTCGACCTGCAATATGGCTACGATTCCGAAGGCAATCTCGATACCGGCATCTGCACCGACACGCTGGTCGATACCGGCGACAAGTTGCGCGACAACCCGGCGCTCGCCGAACAGCTCGCAGCCGGGGGGCCGCTTGCCGTGCACGGCGTGCAGATCACGCCGACGGCGCTGGTCAGGCCGGCCAACGTGCCGCCTTTCGGCTCGTGGTTCGTCGATTTCGACACTTATTTCGAAGACCCGGAAGTGGAAGGCCATGTCGGCGACGTCGAGGTCTGGCGCCCCTGCGAAGGCCGTGCCGGCTATTACGAGCAGGTGCCGGGCGGCTATCTGCCACCGTTCTATCCGCCGGACTTCCCGCCCCCCGGCAATCTGCCTCCTTGCCTTGATGTCGAGGATGTCGAGTATTTCTGCACGCCCTCCGGCCTCGAGGCCGATCTCTATCTTCATGACCATACCGGCTTCGGCGGCGATTCGATCAAGGCTCTGTCCAGGACGCCTGGCGTCGGGGTGACTTCGCCCCTGTCGCATGCGCCCGGCGCGCCATTCACGATCGGTATCACCGGCCATTATCCTGGCGACAGGGTCGATGTCGGGCTCTGCTTCTACAGGCAGTCCGACCGCGACAAGGGTGGCTACTACCCTTGCTGCAAGATGACCTTGCCGCTCAGAACCCCAGCCGTCAGCTGCGAACCGTGAGAAGGGGAAGATGAGCAATCTTGCACAGTCCCCGCTTGCGACGAGCAGCCAATCAACCGGCAAACAATCATTCGTCATGGAGACCATCATGAAACCCCTGTCACTCGCCAGGCGCGGCGCGCGCTGGCTGATGGCGGCCGGTATCGCGGTCGCCATGCTGAGCCCGCTGCAAGGCTTCGCTGAAGACCTTGCTCCGGCCAAGGCCAAGCCTGCCGATGCAGGCACTGTCATTCCAGATCCCAAGCTCGATTTCGACAATCCTCGCATCGTCAACCCGGAGCCGGGCCGGATCGTGCCCTTCTTCACCAAGAAAGGCGGCCAGAGAGGCTGCGACTATGTCGTATACTCGCTGAGCTTTGGCTTGCGCGGCAATCCGCAGGGTTTTGCCGGCCCGGGCCTCGCGGCCATGCTGAAAAAGGTCAGGCTCGACTTCAGGGACCAACTCCCGCACGGCCTGCGGATTGTCGGCGTGCATGTGACCGGCGACGGCACCGACGCATCCGGCGGACCGCTGCCCGGCGCTGCGATCAGCAGCTCGGCTGGCCCGGACGATACGGCGACGGTGTCCGATTTCCGGATTTCCGCCAGCGACCTCGACGGCATCGGCGCTGCGAACGAGCGCGCCATCACCTTCCAGATCACCGCCAAGATCGACCATGCGGCGTTTCCGTCGCCGGCAATCGTCGATAACCAGGGGCTGATCAAGGTGAGCCGCGGCGACCGCGGTGCTGGCGTCGAAATTCCGTCGCAGGACCCGGGCAAGCCGGACGACGGCAACTATCTCACGGGTGCAAAGACGTCGATCAAGATCGACGTCACCGAGTGCAACCCACCGCCTCCACCTCCTGGCAATCGTGAATGCTTCAAGGTGGAGCGAGGCACGGTCGATTGCGTGCCCGGCGGCGGCGCCTTCATCTACCATATGCCGGTCGGCCCAGAGATGGCTGGCAAATGGGTGCAGCTTTCGACGACGACACCCGGCATCACAATCATTCCCGACACCCAATTGGTGCCGGCCGGCGGCGGTGTGCTCAACTGGAAGATCGTCGGTGCTTCACCCGGCGACGTTATCCACATCATCGTCACCGGTATCGAAACCTATGCCGGCCCGAAGGAGGGCTGGGGCCTGTGCTGCACGCAGACCGTCGACATCGTCATCCCGCGTGACCAGAGGTGCCCGCCGAAGGACAAGGAACCGGATCTGAAAGTCGAAAAGCGTGCCGACGTGCAACGTTGCACGATGGCGGGCGGCTGCGACTTCACCATCAGGGTCACCAATGTCGGCGATGCGCCCTACCACGGCAAGATCGTGCTCGACGAAGTCACCCTGCCGGCCGGCTCCACCCTCGATTCAGGGCCGAACCCGCCTTGGGTCTGCGCGCCTGGAATCACCCCGATGATTTGCACTCATCCGGTGACCACGCTCAATCCGGGCGCCTCAGTCGACCTCAAGCTTGGCTTCAAGCCGGCCGCAGGCTGGCAAGGCAGCGTTTTGCGCAACTGCGCCACCTACAATTACGGCGCCAGCGGCAAGCCGCTTTTCGGCAGCCAGCTAAACGACCGCGGCTGTGCGTCGATCCCGGTCTGCCGCCGTGGCGATCGTGACCGCGACTGCCGGCCACCGGTGGAGAAGAAGGTCGACCTGATCCTGAAGAAGCGCGCCCGCACCGAATTCTGTTCGGCCGATGGCGTCTGCACCTTCGTGATCGACATCATCAACAATGGCAGCGTCCCCTACAATGGGCCGCTGACGGTCGTCGATAGCTATCCGGGCGGCGCGCCGGCATCCTCGACCTTCGGCCCGACGCCGCCATGGACGTGCGGACCGAACGGTTCCGGCAAGTTCCGCTGCGACAATCCCGGCATCGCGCTTATGCCGGGCGCCTCGACGCCGATCTTCGTCAGGGCGGTGATGCCGGCCAACTTCCGGCCCGGTAGTGTCGAGAACTGCGCCGAGGTGAAGGCCATTCCCGGTGAGAACGACATCACCAACAACAGGGCCTGCGCCAAGGAACGCATCCGTCATCCGAATGGCGGGCAGCCGGCCATGCGCATCACCAAGGTGTGCAATGGCTCGCTGGCCGGTGCTGCGGTCGTTTCCTGCCGCATTACCGTCATCAGCCTCGGCGCCACAGCCCCGACCGGTCCGGTGCGGGTCAACGATGCCGCGACGCTGATAGCCGGCGGAGCGCCGGTCCAGATCCAGAGCGTCACCCCAGACGGCGCGGAATGGGCTTGCGGACCGGTTCCGGCCAATGCGCTGTCGTGCCAGATTCCCGGCGCCGTTATGACGCCTGGAACCAGCCGCCATTTCGACGTGACGGTTGCTGCGAACGGCGAATTCGAGAACTGCGCACGCGGCTCCTACGGCCCGGCTCCGGGAGACGATATCGTCTATCCGATCGGCCAGGCCTGCGCCAAGGGCGGCGGTGCCTCGACCATCCGGGTCGAGAAGACCGGCGACGCCGAGTGCAAGCCCGGCCAGCCCTGCTCGTTCGAGATCACCATCACGAACGATGGGACGAGCGCCTTCTCCGGTCCGGTTCGCATCGGCGATGCGATCGGCGTCGAAGGCCTCGGCCGGCTGGAAGGCGTTGCGATCACCTCGATCGATCCGCCCTTCGGCTGCTCGCCGGAGCCGGCAACCTTGCCTCTGTCCTGCATCGCCCAACTGACGCTCGGCGCCGGGGAAAGCCATGTGCACAATGTGACCGTGATCATTCCCGACGATGGCCGTCTGACCAATCTGCAGGGCACTGTCAACGGCCAGAACTGCGTCGGCGTGCTGTCTCCGAACACGTCGGTGCAAGGCGGTGGCGACGTGTTGTCTCGTGGTGCCGCCAATGTGCAGGGCGATCGCGGCAAGGCCTATGCCTGCCATCCCTTCATCATCACGCATGAGGTGAAGAAGGAATGCTCGCAAGGCTTTGTCATGAACGACGCCGGCAACTGCGTCTGCCCGCCAGGCACGACCTTCCGTAACGGCCAATGCTCATCCGGCGGCGGCACGGTCATCGTGCCGAAGCCAAAACCTTGCGTTCTCCTCAAAGGCCAGATCCGTACCGAGGACGGACGCTGCGTCTGCCCGCGCGGGACCGAGCTGGAGAACGGCGCTTGCGTGGGCAACAAGCCGCAGCCCGAGCAATGCACCATTCGTGGTCAGATCCACAACGCCAACGGCGAGTGCGTCTGCCCGCGGGGCACGGAAGTCAGGGGTAATGTCTGCCGGCCAATCCAGCCAAAGCCCGAACAGTGCACCATTCGGGGCCAGATCCATAACGCCGCTGGCGATTGCATCTGCCCGAGGGGCACGGAAGTCAGGGGCAATGCCTGCCGGCCAATTCGGCCGCAGCCCAAGCAGTGCACGATCCGTGGTCAGATCCACGACGCCAACGGCGATTGCGTCTGCCCCCGGGGCACGGAACTGCAGGGCAATGCCTGCAGGCGCAAGAAGCCGGTTGTGGTGGAGTGCCCGATACCTGGCCAGATCCACAACAAGCGCGGCGCCTGCGTCTGTCCGCGTGGGACAGAGCTGCGCGACGGCGCCTGCCGCAAACCACGGCTGGAATGCGCACCGGGCGCGCGGCCGATCAATGGCCAGTGCCAGCCGATCATCAAGCGGCGCTGCCCTATCGGAACGGTCGGACGATATCCGGACTGCGTCCCGGTCCGCAGGAAATCGACGCTTGAGCCGAACCTGCTGCTGAATCCGAATGTTCCTCAGCAGGTCGTGCCAAGGCGCAAGCCGCAGCCGGAGCAATAGGATACGGCGCGGGAAATCCAGAACTTCAAACAGTGACCGTACTCGTCACCCAATACCCGCCGGAGCGATCCGGCGGGGTTTTTCTTCAGCGGGCAGATGAGAAGGCAGCGCAAACCTGAAGCCGCTGCATCGGCGGAAGGACAAACCGGCTTCCACTTTCCGGACTCATGGTCTAGGCAGTCGATACAGACAGAGGGTCCGCAAACCGGGGCGTACGGGAAGGCCGCATCATGAGCAAAAAAACCCTGATCGCGCCATCGGTGCTTGCTTCCGATTTCTCGAAGCTCGGCGACGAGGTCGAGGCGGTGACGGCCGCCGGCGCCGACTGGATCCACCTCGACGTCATGGACGGGCATTTCGTCCCGAACATCACGTTTGGGCCACCGGTGATCAAGGCGATCCGCAACCGCACCGAGGCGTTTTTCGACTGCCATCTGATGATCGCGCCGGCCGACCCCTATCTGGCCGCCTTCGCCGAGGCCGGCTGCGACGGCATCACGGTGCACGCCGAAGCCGGGCCACATCTCGACCGCTCGCTGCAGACGATCAAAAACCTTGGCAAGAAGGCCGGCGTGTCACTCAACCCGGCGACACCGGAAACGATGATCGAATACGTGCTCGACCGGCTTGATCTGGTCCTGATCATGACGGTCAATCCGGGGTTCGGCGGCCAGGCTTTCATTCCAGCGATCGTCGACAAGGTGAAGCGGGTGAAGGCGCTGATCGGCAACCGGCCGATCCGGATCGAGATCGACGGCGGCATTTCGCCTGAAACTGCGCCCCTTGTCACCGCGGCCGGCGCCAGCGTGCTGGTCGCCGGCGCGGCTATCTTCAAGGGCGGCAGCGTCGACGCCTACCGGGCAAACATCGAGGCAATCAGGGCAGCGGCGGACAAGGCGGCCGGCTGACCGCTGCCGTCCGGCCGGACCAGCCGCTCGGGGGGAAATATGAGCAACCATCTGTTCGATGCTTTCCGTGCCCGGATGCCCGCGCCCGAACGCCTTTTGATGGAGACAGAGGATGGGCGCTCGATCAGCTATGGCGAGACGCTGGCGCGCTCCGCTCAACTGGCGCATGCGCTGTCGCAGCTGGGCGTCGAAGCCGGCGACCGCGTCGCCGTTCAGGTCGAGAAGAGCCCGGAGGCCATTTTCCTTTATCTCGCCTGCCTGCGTGCCGGCGCGATCTTCCTGCCGCTCAATACCGCCTATACGCTGACCGAGCTCGACTATTTCTTCAGGGATGCCGAGCCGCGACTGGTCGTCTGCGACCCGGCGCGAGCGGGCGAGATCGGCGCTTTGGCGCAGACCTCGGGCGCTGCGGTCGCGACACTCGGCAGCAAGGGCGAGGGTTCGTTGACTGATCGAGCCTCTGAGGCGGCCGTGGACTTCCACGATGTGGCGCGCGGACCGGACGACCTTGCCGCGATCCTCTACACGTCCGGCACCACCGGCCGTTCGAAAGGCGCCATGCTCAGCCACGAAAACCTCGCCTCGAATGCGCGGGTGCTGGTCGACCTCTGGCGCTTCACTGCCGCAGACGTGCTGATTCACGCGCTGCCGGTTTTCCACACGCATGGCCTTTTCGTCGCCACCAATGTCGTCCTGATGGCCGGCGCCTCGATGCTGTTCGAAACCAAATTCGACCCGACCCGCATCGTCTCGCTACTGCCGCGCGCCACCGCGCTGATGGGCGTGCCGACCTTCTACGTCCGCCTGCTGCAGCAGGACGGTTTGAACCGGCAAGCGGCGAAAAACATCCGGGTGTTCATTTCCGGCTCGGCACCGCTTTTGGCCGAGACGCACAGAGCGTGGCGCGAGCGCACCGGCCACGCCATCCTCGAGCGCTACGGCATGACCGAGACCAACATGAACACGTCGAACCCGTACGAGGGCGAGCGGCGTGCCGGCACGGTCGGCTTCCCTTTGCCCGGCGTCTGCCTGCGCATCTCCGATCCCGATGGCGGCGAAACACTTGCCCGGGGCGAGGTCGGCATGATCGAGGTCAAGGGCCCGAACGTCTTTTGCGGCTACTGGCGCATGCCGGAAAAGACCAGGGCGGAATTCCGCGACGACGGCTACTTCATCACCGGCGATCTCGGGCTGATCGATGCCGACGGCTATGTCCACATCGTCGGCCGCGGCAAGGACCTGATCATTTCCGGCGGCTACAATATCTACCCGAAGGAAGTGGAGAGCGAGATCGACGCTCTTGCCGGTGTTGCCGAAAGCGCTGTCATCGGCGTTGTCCATCCGGATTTCGGCGAGGGTGTCACGGCGATCGTGGTGAGGGCGCCGGGCTCGACGATCAGCGCCGCCGCGATCATCGAGGCCATCGCTGGGCACCTCGCCAGGTACAAGCATCCGAAACAGGTGATCTTCGTCGACGAACTGCCGCGCAACACGATGGGCAAGGTGCAGAAGAACCTGCTGCGCGAAGCCTACAAAGACCTCTATACGTCCAAAGCCGGCTAACCCTAACAAGCAGGGCTGGCTGCAAAAACCCTGGCGCCGTCGATCCAGACGCTTTTCATGTCCAGATCGTCCGACAACGAAACGATGTTGGCGGCGGTTCCCCTGGCGAAGCGCCCGAGCCGGTGCGACTGGCCGATCGCCTGCGCCGGATAGAGCGAGGCCATGCGCAAGGCTTCGTCGAGGTCGAGACCGACCACGCGATGCACGAAGCGCACCGCGGAAATCATGTCGAGATCCGCGCCCGCCAGCGTGCCGTCGGCAAGTGTCAGCCTGCCATCCTTGCGGTGGATGGTGCGACCGTTCAGCGTGAACGAGGTCATGTCGGTGCCGATCGTCGCCATGGCGTCGGTGACGAGCAGGATCTTGCCCGGCCCCTGCTTGGCGCGCAAGGCGATGGCCATGGTGGCCGGATCGACATGGATACCGTCGGCGATGATGCCGGCATAGAATGTGCCGGTATCGATTGCCGCGCCCGCCAGCCCCGGCTCGCGATTGCCGATCTGGCTCATCGCGTTGAAAAGATGGGTGACCACCGTTGCGCCGGCCTCGGAAAAGGTGCGGGCCGTGGCATAGTCGGTATCGGAATGGCCGATGCTGACGATGACGCCGGCATTGCTGAGCGCCGATACCTGGTCGGGCTCGACGGATTCGGGCGCCACCGTAGTCAGCAGCACCGGCAGGTTTTTCCGCGTCGCGATCAGCATCGCCTGGTCGGGATCTAGCATCGGCCGGATCAAGGCCGGGTCATGTGCGCCCTTGCGGGCGATCGACAGATGCGGGCCTTCGAGATGCAGGCCTAGGAAGCCCGGCACCTTCCGTTGTGCGGCCTCTGCTCCGGCGGCAACCGCCGCGGCGGTGATCTCGGACGTGTCGGTGATCAGCGTCGGCAATAGCGCCGTCGTGCCGAAGGGCGCGTGCGCCCGGCAGATGGTCTCGATCGAGGGGACGTCGGGATGGTCGTTGAGCATGACGCCGCCACCGCCATTGACCTGCAAATCCACGAAACCCGGAACCAGCATACCGCCGCCGGTCTCGATAGGCGCAACACCGGATGGGACGGCGCCGGCGGCAACGATGGCCTCGACGAGGCCGTCGCGCACGACAAGCGCCGCATTGTCGTGCCAGTCATCGCCATCGAATATCCGGGCGCCGGTCAGCGCAAAGCGATCGCTCATAGCGTTTCCGTCACCTTGCGCAGATTGGGCGGCGTGTCTGGGTCGAGGCCGCGATGGCGGGCAAAAGCCTCGACGAAACCATAGAACGACACGATCAGTGTCAGCGGGTCGGTCAGCGGATGACCGGTGGCGACATGCGGCAGAGGCTGCGCCTTCTTTGCCTTGTCCGAAGTCACAAAGACAGCGGCGCCCTTGCCGGCCAGGCTGTCGGCGGCCTCGGCGACGGATGGTTCGGACGCATCGCGGGCAGCCAGCGCCAGCACTGGGAAGCCGGGACCGACTAGCGCCAGCGGGCCGTGCATGACTTCGGCGGCACTATAGGCTTCCGCATGCATGGCGCAGGTTTCCTTGAATTTCAGCGCCGCCTCGTTGGCGATCGCCGCCGACGGGCCCCGGCCAAGGATGAACAGCGAGTTCGGCGTCTCGAGTGCCCCGGCCAGCGCCATCCAGTCGCAAGCAATCGCCTTCCGAAAATGCTCCGGCAAGCGGGCAAGTGCTGCCAGAAGTTTGTCGTCGCCGGTGCAATGCGCCATCAGAGCGAGCCCTGCGACCGCCGAATTGACGAAGGTCTTCGTCGCTGCGACGCTGCGCTCCGGTCCGGCAAGGATGTCGATCGCGTAGTCCGAAGCCCGCGCGAGCGGCGAATCGGCGGTGTTGGTGATGGCGACGGTCAGCGAACCGCCGGCCCGCGCCGCTCGCGCCATCGCAACGATGTCCGGGCTCTTGCCCGACTGCGAGATCGCCAGGCAGGCCGAGCCGCCCAGCTTCAGCTTGGCGCCATAGATCGAGGCGATCGACGGGCCGACCGATGCGACCGCCAGCCCGGCGGTCAGCTCCACGGCATATTTCATGAAGGTCGCGGCATGGTCGGACGAGCCGCGCGCCACTGTGACGATGAAATTCGGATCGCGCTCGCGAATGCCGCGCCCGGCTTCCGTCAGCACCGCGGCCGAGCCGTCGAGCAGGCGGGCGGTGGCCTCGGGGATCTCCTCGATCTCGCGCCGCATATGGGTCATTGTTGCGGTCATGGCCTGCCCTCTTCGCCCGGCCCGCTCAGCCGGAGTTCGGCGACAAAATCATAAGCGTCGCCCCTGTAGATGGAGCGGGTGAACTCGATCACCTTGCCGCTCGCCAGATAGGAGATACGCTCGATGTGCAGGCCGGCAATGCCCGGCGGCACTTCCAGCAGATGCGCGTCGCCATCGCCGAGATTGGTGGCGGAAATGCGCTGCACCGCCCGCACCGGCCTGTTGCCGGTCTTTTCCAGCGCCGCGTAGAGCGACGAACCGATCGCCGCCGGATCGGGCAGCACGCTTGTCGATAGTGAGGCGCGCTCGATCGCCAGCGGCGTGTCGTTGGCAATGCGCAGGCGCGCGACGCGCGCCACCAATTCGTTCGACGCTAGGCCGAGCACCATCATCTCGTCGGGCGATGGCGGATAGAGGCCGCGGTCGAGCCAGGCCGAACGCACCGCCATGCCGCGCCGTGCCATGTCCTCGGTAAACGAGGTCAGCATCGACAGGGACTGCTCGACGCGCTCCATGCGCGGCGCAACGAAGGTGCCGGAACCATGACGCTGGACGAGGATGCCGCCCTTGACCAGGTCCTGCACCGCCTTGCGCACGGTGACGCGCGAAATATCGGCCTTGCTGGCGATGTCGCGCTCGGAAGGCAGCGCATCGCCCGGTCCGATCAGCCCGCGTTTGACGGCGTCCTCGATGCTTTTCCTCAGCTGCAGATAGAGTGGCGCGCCACTCTGCGACGATTGTCTCAGCGCCGCGAAAATCTGGTCGGCGGCGTCGCTCATCGCGCCGCCTCCGCCTTCGTAAAAATCCGAACCGCCATCTGAACCGCGCCGCCCAGCGCGTCGTCGAGCGGCGGCTTCAGCAGCGCCCGGTAGCGCGCCGACAGGCGCGGCGCGTAAAGCGGCGCCAGGCCGCCGAGCAGGCAGAGCGGATCGTCGCCACCAAGGTCGAGCACGCCAAGTGCTGCCTCGACATCGGCCACCGCCTTGTCGAGGATCCAGATAGCGACGACGTCGCCTTTTTCGGCATGTTCGAACACCTTGGGTGCGAAGCCGCCGAAATCGCCGGGCTTGGCATTGGTGGTGAATTCGACCACATCCTCGGGATTGTTGCGGAAGATGGCGAGCATGGCCTGCGTCAGTGGCGATCCTTCGCGGATGCCGTCATAGGCGAGCAGCGTCTGCTCGAGCAGGTCGCGGCCGATGCGGGCGCCGCTGCCCTGGTCGCCGACCTGGAACCCCCAGCCGCCGATGGCACGCGATCGGCCGTTCTTGCGCGCCATATAGGCGGTGCCGGTGCCGAGTATGGCCATGGCGCCGTCACCGGAGCCGACCGCGCCTTCCAGCGCGATCTCGGCGTCGGTCTCGACACGGCTGATGCGGAACGGCAAGATCGCTTCGAGCTGCTGCCTGTAGGTGCCGACATTGGCGCCGGCTAGGCCGAGAATGGCCGGAGTTTGCGGGATCAGTCCGGGATCTCTGCCCGCGGCGACAAAGGCCTGCTGCGCCGCGTCGACGATGTTGGCCCTGGCGCCGGTGAGATCGGTTCGGATGTTGGCGGCGCCGCTTTTGGCGCGGCCGAGGACGCTGCCATCGGCCGTTGCAAGGGCCGCCCTGCAGCTGGTGCCGCCGCCATCGATGCCGAGCACGAATTTCACGCGATTTCTCCTCCAGACGGATAATACCAATAAAATACCAATAGCCAAGGATTAATTTCCGTTTCAAAAAAGTTAAGGCGTAGTTTGTTGGAAAATCAGCTGATTTCGTCCGCAAGCCTGCGCCACCGCAAGGATTTGATTAATGCGTGTGGACAAGTGGTATTTTTTTGGTATGGTTTTCTCGATTGGAGGAAAGCGGATGGCCGAAACGCGCACCGAAGCGCTTCACCACAATGCCGAGGGACTGGATATCCAGGCCCCGGAAGCCGTCCTTTCCTCTTTGGCCAACGCGCAGATCGAGGCCGCCAAGGCCGTTCACGGCGCCATTCCTGCCATTGCCGCGGCAGCCGAAATCATCGCAAGCAGACTGAAAAGCGGCGGCAAGCTCGCCTATGCGGCCGCCGGCAGCTCGGGCCTGATGGCATTGGCCGATGCGCTGGAGCTGCCGGGCACTTTCGGCATCCAGCGCGACCGTATCGCCATCCTGATCGCTGGCGGCGACGAAGCTTTCAAGACACTGGCCGGCGGGCCGGAGGATGACACTGACGAAGCTTCGGCAGCGGTCGCCGCCGCCGGCGTTGGCAAGGGCGACTGCCTGATCGCCGTCTCGGCCAGCGGCTCGACGCCTTATGCTGTCAGGGCGATCGAGGATGCCAGGCGCCGCGGCGCGGCGACCATTGCTGTCGCCAACAACGGGGATGCGCTGCTGCTGCGGCTGGCCGACATCGCCATCCTGCTCGAAACGCCGCCCGAGCTGATTGCCGGCTCGACGCGCATGGGCGCCGGCACCGCCCAGAAGATCGCACTCAACATGCTGTCGACGCTGGCAGCCATCCATCTCGGCCATGTCCATGATGGCTACATGGTCAACCTCACGGCCGACAACATCAAGCTGCGCGACCGCGCCGCACGCATCGTTGCCGCCGTCAGCGGGCGCGACAAGGACGAGGCGGCGCGCCTGCTCGATAAGAGCGGCGGCGTCGTCAAGACCGCTATTCTGCTCGCCGCCGGCGCCGCCAGCGCCGATGCGGCCGAGAAGATACTGGAAGGGACCGGCCACAAGCTGCGACCAGCCCTTTCCGCGATCGAGGGGAGCAAGGGGCGCAATGCCTCCGTTCTCATCAAAACCGAACCTGAAAAAGGTCAACAGGGAGACTGAGCATGACAACGAAGCTACTGACGGCACTTCTTCTCGGCACCAGCATTCTCGGCACCGCCGGGGTGGCTTATGCCGACGACGTAACGCTCAACATCGAAAGCTGGCGCGGCGACGACCTTGCCATCTGGAAGGACAAGCTGATCCCGGCTTTCGAGGCCAAGAACCCCGGCATCAAGGTGGTGTTCGCACCGTCGGCGCCGACCGAATATGACGCCGCCCTCGGCGCCAAGCTCGCCGCCGGCTCGGCCGGCGACCTGATCACCTGCCGCCCGTTCGACAAATCGCTGGAACTCTTCAAGAAGGGCAATCTCGCCGATATCTCGACGCTGCCCGGCATGGAGAACTTCTCCGATGTTGCCAAGGCCGCCTGGCGGACCGACGACGGCAAGTCGAGCTTCTGCGTGCCGATGGCCTCGGTCATCCATGGCTTCATCTACAACAAGGACGCCTTCGACAAGCTCGGCATCAAGGTGCCGACGACCAATGAGGAGTTCTACGCTGCGCTCGACAAGATCAAGGCCGACGGCACCTACATCCCGATGGCGATGGGCACCAAGGATCTCTGGGAAGCCGCGACCATGGGCTACCAGAACATCGGCCCGAATTACTGGAAGGGCGAGGAAGGCCGCCTGGCGCTGATCAAGGGCGAGCAGAAGCTGACCGATCCGCAGTGGGTCGAGCCCTACAAGGAACTGGCCAAGTGGAAGGACTATCTCGGCGACGGCTTCGAGGCGCAGACCTATCCGGACAGCCAGAACCTGTTCACGCTCGGCCGCGCCGCCATCTACCCGGCCGGCTCGTGGGAAATTGGCCTGTTCAACACGCAGGCGCAATTCAAGATGGGCGCCTTCCCGCCGCCGGTGCAGAAGGCCGGCGACACCTGCTACATCTCCGACCACACCGATATCGGCATGGGCCTCAATGCGGCCTCGAAGAACGCGGATGCGGCCAAGACCTTCCTGTCCTGGGTGGCCTCGCCGGATTTCGCTACCATCTACGCCAACGCGCTGCCCGGCTTCTTCAGCCTGAACAACACGCCGGTGAAGATGGAAGACCCGCTGGCCCAGGAATTCGTCTCTTGGCGCGGCAAGTGCAAGTCGACGATCCGCTCGACCTACCAGATCCTGTCGCGCGGCACGCCGAACCTCGAAAACGAGACGTGGGTTGAATCGGCCAACGTCATCAACGGCACCGACACGCCGGAAGCTGCCGCCAAGAAGCTGCAGGACGGCCTCGACAGCTGGTACAAGCCGGCGAAGTAAGGCGCGGCGAAGCGATATCTCCCCCCTTGAAGGGAGATGTCGCCAAAGGCGACAGAGGGGGTCGGTCGAGGCAGGCGGCAGCTTGATCGTTGCTGGAAAGCACGGTCGAACGACGATGGCGCGCTGCCTCGGCCGACCCCACCCGCCTCGCTTCGCGAGGCACCCTCCCCTCGAGGGGGAGGGAGGCGCCGTGGCTTTTGACGGCAATAGCAAGACCTGATCGGCGGGGACCGAACGCATGGCCGCAGCACCGAAAAGACCGTTCCGCTGGCATATCGGCGTTTTCCTGGCACCGGCGTTGCTGGTCTACACGGCGATCATGATCTTGCCGCTGGCCGGCACGCTGCAGCTGTCGCTGTTCCGCAACATCAACCAGTCGCAGGTGTTCGTCGGACTGGAAAATTTCCGCATGCTGTTCGGTGATCCCAACTGGTCGGTCAATTTCTGGAACGCGCTGCGGAACAATGTCTGGTTCTTCATCATCCACATGCTGGTGCAGAACCCGATCGGCGTCCTTTTGGCAGCACTTCTGTCCAGCCCCCGATTGCGGTTTTCCGCCTTCTACCGCACGGCAATCTTCGTGCCGACGATCCTGTCCTTCGTTATCGTCGGCTTCGCCTGGAAGCTGATACTGTCGCCGCTATGGGGCGTGGCGCCGCATATGATGGACCTTGTCGGCCTGAAAAGCCTGTTCACGCCCTGGCTCGGCAAGGCGCAATATGCACTGACCGCGCTCAGCCTGATCTCAGTGTGGCAGTTCGTCGGCATCCCGATGATGCTGATCTATGCGGCACTGCTGTCCATCCCCGAAGAGGTGATCGAGGCCGCCGAATGCGACGGCATCACCGGCATGGCGCAATTCTGGAAGATCAAGCTGCCGCTCATCCTGCCGTCGATCGGCATTATCTCGATCCTGACCTTTGTCGGCAATTTCAACGCTTTCGACCTGATCTACACGGCGCAAGGCGCCTTGGCCGGGCCGAACTATTCGACCGATATCCTCGGCACCTTCCTCTACCGCGCCTTCTTCGGTTTCCAGCTGCAGGTCGGCGACCCCAATATGGGCGCGGCGATCGCCACGATGATGTTCCTGATCATCCTCGGCGGCGTCTGCGTCTACCTATTCCTCGTGCAGACGCGCTTGCGTCGCTACCAGTTTTAGGGGAGCGTGACCATGAGCACCGCAACCCGTTCGCTGCCCCGCACCATCGGCGCGCATGCGATCCTTCTGACCTACACCGCGATCGCGCTGTTTCCGGTGATCCTCGTGATCATGAATTCGTTCAAATCACGTGCCGGTATCTTCGGCGCGCCGCTGACGCCGCCGACGCCAGGGACCTTCGACTTGATCGGCTACACCACGGTGATCGGCCAGGGCGACTTCATCCACTATTTCCAGAATAGCCTTGTCGTCACCGTCGCCTCGCTGTTCTTCGTGCTTCTGTTCGGCGCCATGGCGGCTTTCGCGCTGTCGGAATACCGCTTCCGCGGCAATTCGCTGATGGGGCTTTACCTGGCGCTCGGCATCATGATCCCGATCCGCCTCGGCACCGTCGCCATCCTGCAGCTGATGGTGGCGAGCGGGCTGGTCAACACGCTGACGGCGCTGATCCTGGTCTACACGGCGCAAGGCCTGCCGCTCGCCGTCTTCATCCTGTCGGAATTCATGAAGCAAGTCTCCGACGATCTGAAGAATGCCGGCAGGATCGACGGCCTGTCCGAATACACCATCTTCTTCCGGCTGGTGCTGCCGCTTGTGCGGCCATCGATGGCGACGGTCGCGGTCTTCACCATGATCCCGATCTGGAACGACCTGTGGTTCCCGCTGATCCTGGCGCCGTCGGAGGAGACCAAGACGGTGACGCTCGGCGCGCAGCTGTTCCTCGGCCAGTTTGTCACCAACTGGAACGCCATTCTGGCCGCACTGTCGCTGGCGATCATGCCGGTGCTGATCCTCTACGTCATCTTCTCGCGGCAGCTGATCCGCGGCATCACTTCGGGAGCGGTCAAGTGAGTTCGCAAACACCCCTTCGCGTCGTCGTCGCCGGGCTCGGCAATATGGGGCGCAGCCATGCGCTGGCCTATCACACCAACCCGGGCTTCCAGATTACCGCACTGGTCAACCGCTCGGATGTGCCGCTGCCGGAAGGGCTTTCGAGCTATGGCATCCTGCGTTCATTCGACGAGGCGCTGCGTGACGAACGGCCTGACGTCGCCTGCATCGCCACCTATTCCGACAGCCATGCCGATTATGCGGTCAAGGCATTCGAGGCTGGCTGCCACGTCTTTGTCGAAAAGCCGCTGGCAACGACGGTCGCGGACGCAGAACGCGTCGTAGCCGCGGCCAAGGCCAACGGCAAGAAACTGGTGATCGGCTACATCCTGCGCCACCACCCGTCCTGGATCAGGCTGATCGCCGAGGCGCGGAAGCTCGGCGGCCCGTACGTGTTCCGCATGAATCTCAACCAGCAATCCTCCGGACACAGCTGGGAGACGCACAAGCAGCTGATGCAAACGACGTCGCCGATCGTCGACTGCGGCGTGCATTATCTCGACGTGATGCTGCAGATCACCGACGCCAGGCCGGTCGAGGTGCGCGGTATGGGGCTGCGGCTGAGCGACGAGATTGCGCCCACGATGTACAATTACGGCCACCTGCAGGTGCTGTTCGACGACGGTTCGGTCGGCTGGTACGAGGCCGGCTGGGGGCCGATGATTTCGGAGACGGCTTTCTTCGTCAAAGACGTGATCTCGCCCAACGGCTGCGTGTCGATCGTCATGAAGGAGGGCGTCAGGTCCGACGACATCGACACCCACACCAAGACCTCGACCATCCGCCTGCACAGTGCTGCAACCGGCGCGGACGGCAAGTTCGCCAAACCGGACGAGATGCTGTCGATGGAAGGCGAGCCCGGCCATCAGGACCTCTGTGACCTCGAACAGGCGTTTGTGCTGAAGGCGATCCGCGAGGACCTCGATCTTGGCCGCCACATGGACGACGCGGTGAAGTCGCTCGCCGTCTGCCTTGCCGCCGACGAGAGCGTGCGCAGCGGCCTCGCCGTGAAACTCTAGAACAGGGACGAAGCCGTGGGCTCGCTGAACATCGAGAACGTGAAAAAGGCCTTTGGGCCGGTCGAGGTGCTGAAGGGCATCAACCTCGAGGTGACGGATGGCGAGTTCGTCGTCTTCGTCGGTCCATCCGGCTGCGGAAAGTCGACGCTGCTCAGGGTCATTGCCGGGCTGGAGGACTCGACCTCGGGCCGCGTGGTCATCGACGGGGCGGACGTTTCCGCCACGCCGCCGGCCAAGCGCGGCATCGCCATGGTGTTCCAGACCTATGCGCTCTACCCGCATCTGACGGTGAAGAACAATATGGGCCTCGGCCTCAAGCAGGCGGGCACGCCGGCGGCCGAGATCGACCGCCGCATCGGCATCGCCTCGTCGATGCTGTCGCTGGAGCCCTACCTCGAAAGGCGCCCGGCCGAATTGTCCGGCGGCCAGCGTCAACGCGTCGCCATCGGCCGCGCCGTGGTGCGCGAACCCAAGCTTTTTCTGTTCGACGAGCCGCTGTCGAACCTCGATGCCGCACTGCGCGTCAACACCAGGCTGGAGATCGCCCAGCTGCACCGTCGGCTGAAGGCGACGATGATCTATGTCACCCACGACCAGGTCGAGGCGATGACGCTGGCCGACAAGATTGTGGTCCTCAACGCAGGCAAGATCGAGCAGATCGGCGGCCCGATGGAGCTTTACAATTCGCCGGCAAATGAATTCGTCGCCGGCTTCATCGGCTCACCGAAGATGAATTTCGTCGACGGCACCAGGCTTGGCGAAACGGCAAAGACCATCGGCGTCCGGCCCGAACATTTGACCGTCGATCCCAAATCCGGCGCCTGGAAAGGCACGGTCGTGCATGCCGAGCACCTCGGCGCCGACACCAACCTCTATCTCGACTGCGAGAAGGCCGGCTTGATCACCGTGCGCATTTTTGGCGTCTACAATGCCGAACCCGGCACCACGCTCTATGCGACGCCGGATCCGGTAAAGACCTATCGGTTTGGAGCGGATGGCAAGGTGATGAAGTAGCGCCCCTCTTCCTTCTCCCCTTGCGGGAGAAGGTGGCCGAGCGAAGCTCGGTCAGATGAGAGGTGCTAGACGGAATGAGGCGTTGGAGTTCCTTCCAACACCCCTCAATCGTCTCGGCGCTGCGCGCCGATCCACCTTCTCCCACAAGGGGCCTGTTGCGTAATTCGCTGATTGTGATTCTCTGAGGTGGACGGTCTGAGGGAATCGCGATGGCAGTGAAGCAGACGGGCCAG